>DATBBB010000252.1:0-21559 GCA_036271215.1 Kofleriaceae bacterium
AGGCGAGAGCTGCACGGGCGTCCGGACCACGTCGGGCGATCCGCGTGAGCAATGGCCCGGCGGCCATGTGGGACGTGCTGTGAAACACGGGACGCTGCCCGTCATGAAAGAGATCGCCATCGTCTGAGCTCTCGAGGAACACTTCGCACCCGAGGCGCTTTAGCAGACCCACACCACAGAGCTGTTCGCTGCCTTTAACGCCGTATTTCACGCGGCGGCGCTCGGGCGAGAGTTTTTTCAGATGGTCCGTGAGCACGGATTCGCGCAGACCGTCGAGTGAGCTCTTGGGTAGCCCCGCCTGACCCGTTGTGACCGCGCTCCAGGTACAGGTATTCTTGCGGCACCCGAGTAACGCCTCGGCACGATCGCGCGCGTCGGCGTAACCTCCGGATTCCATCGGGACGGCGACCCACACGTACTCCATCAGATCCCGGAGCTGCGCGTAGGCGAGATTACGGCGAAACCCTGGATCCCCTTCGGCGGGGCCCCTCAGGTCGCGAAATGCACGGTCGGCGAGCCTCTCGATTCGCGCTTGCAGTGCAGCGCGCCCGGACTCTGCAATCGTACCAGGGTCCCCTCCCTCGCCGAGCACCGCGAGGATCTTGTTCGCCACGGCGATCTTGTCGTTGCCGAGGGCCGCGGGGAAGACCAGGATGTTGCCGCCCGCATCGCGGATCTTCGTCGCGACCGTGCGTGCGAGATCGCTGAGCATCCATGAGCCGAACCAGAGATCCTGGCAGCGTCGTGCGGATGCAATGAAGTCCTGGATGGGTCCGAGACTCACGAGAAGGAGGCGGTCCATGGCAATCAGCTCCGATCAACGGCCGGTGCCTGCGGGCAGCCTTGGCCTCTCCGGTTCACCGTGTGGTTGGTCATGTCGAGCCTGTCTCTTGGACGCTCGTGACTCTCCGATCGAACACCCGGCGCGGTGTTTCGCACGGCGTTCCCGATGAAGCCGGCATCACCGTCGGTCTTTGACCAGCACGAGGCGGCTGGCGCAGCCGAGGTAACGCTCGCGGAGCCGCGGTGCGTCGGCTGTGGCGGGGATGGTCGCGCCCGCGGACTGCCGCTCGAGCCGCATGACGTTCCGTGCACGGTCGAATGCAGTCTGGACCGAGTCGCCCTGGGCCAGGCTACGGTACAGCTCCTTGGCGAACATGCGAGCGTCGGTATCGCCGACCGTGCCGCGCATCACGATGAGGCAGTCGACGTGCGGCAGGAGCTCGTCGGCGTAGCTGTCGCTGAAGCACGCGGTGAGCACGACGACACGAACGGTGTCGCCGGCCAGCCGGAACTGTTCGGCGAGGTCGGGAGCGAGGAGAGGGCGCGGCTTGCCGCTCTCATCCTGGAACAACAGACCGGCCGAGTGGCCGTGGCCGCTGAACTGGACGATGGCGGGTTTCCGGTTCTCCAGCTCGCGATACAGGTCCATGGGCCGCGCCACCGAGATCGCGGTCACCGCCAGGCGGCTGGCCAGCCCCGCTTGCGAGAGTGCGATCTGGATGTCACGGCTCTCCTCCTCGAGCTCGAGCGGCTTGACCTCGGCCGGCGAAGCGCCGAGCCACAGTGCGACGTTGCTCTCGGGGACCGGCGGATAAGGCAGCTCGTAGGCGAGGGTGTATTCCGCGCCGTCGTATCCGAAGATCTGAACGTCACGGCACACGCGCGGGGCGATCGCGTTGCCTGCGAGAAACGCGAGCGAGGTCGGGCCCGCGATGAACACAGCGAGCGTCTCCCGCGAGGGGTGGCCGGCCGCGGTTGCCCGGATCAGCGCGTCGAGCTCCTGCTGCGCGAGCGCCGCGTTGTCACGGTCGAGTCGAGCCGGCGTGTGGGCACGCAGGATGGCGGCAGGCCGCTTGCCCCGGCGCGCGAGCGCCTCGGTGATCTTCACGTCGTCAACGGCGTGCTGCCACGACACGATGAGCGCCACAGGCGCCGTCGACTCGTTGCGCGGGATGGGCCAAGGGCTGAGCGAGAAGTACGGCGGCGCACCCGCATCTCGGGGCCCCGGTTCGTCGAATGACAACGTAGCCGTGGCGTTGCCGTTCCTCGCCTGATGGACGAAGGTGATCGCGGCCATCTTGCCGAGCCGGTGGCCGACATAGAAGAACGCCGGCAGCGCCGCGCGGCCGGTGACCCAGTATCGGCAGCCTTGCGCTCCCTGCGCGCGCTCGCGTGTGCGTGCGTCGCGCAGCATGTCGTCGATCGCATCGAGTACCGGCGGCCAGCGAGCGGGCTGGCCGTCCGGGCACGGCTCGCCCCCGTGCTCGCTGTACCGCACCAACTCGGCGCCGGGCGGCACCACTTCGCGCACGCTCGCTTCGTCCTGCTGGTTCGCCTCGGCGAGGTCGAGCCACAACACGATGTTGGCGGTCATGACCGCCGCTCCGTGCGGGCAAGCAGGCGGTGTAGGTTGCGTTCCGTCACGTGCAGCATCGAGCGATCCTCCCGGTAGTTGCAGTCGTTCTGTTCACCCGGACGCTTGGCCCGAGCAGATCGAACACGGACGTTCTTTTTTTGCGGGCAGGCTGCGCCTGGCGAGCTTCACGCCGCCTTCATGGAGCTTCGGGGCGCACGTAGCGGAGGAATCGCGTCCTCCACCGCGGGTGCGAGCTGCCCTGGAAGGATGCGCGGTGTGCCCAGGCGGCTGCGTGCGTCTCGCCGATCGCATGGCCATACCGCCGCTGGAGGCGCGGCGAGCAGTGGACGATCCGCAGCGCGGTCCAGGCGGCTTCGTCGTAGTTGTTCCAGGCGTCGGGGAACTCCACTACCAGCCCGGCATGGCCAGCCCGCGCCCGCCGGCCATCGCGCTCGACCTCGATCGAGCAGTAGGCGATGACGGCGCCGATCTCCGGCGCGACCAGCGGCCGGAACCACGCCCCTCGTGTCTCGGACTCGCAGATCATCGAGTCAGCGTTGATCCAGTCCGAACCAGCAGTGAAGCCGGGCTGGTGACGATCGTAGCCGAAGCACCAGGCGAGGAAGCCGGCGTAGTCGCAGCCGTACCGCCCGCGGACCACGCTGTCAGGGCTGCGCGCTGATGCGTCGCGGCCTCCGGCCCCGGCCACGTAGCGACCCTGGCCGACGAGGGAGCGCGCCCGGAAGACGGCTCTGTGCTGTGCTGGCAGATCGGACGATCGCATCCGTCCGGGAAGACGACGCCCGCTGCGGAACCGAACATGCGCGCGGATCGTCACAGCCGGGGCTCCCCCAGGCAGCGAAGCTGGCCCACGCCGCCACGGGCAGCGACGACGCGAGCTGCCGCTGTGCGGCCGCCAGGCGCTCGATCGGATCCAGCGCCGCCGGCTGTGCATAGTACGCCTCGATGACCCGGGCGGCAGCGACATCGTCGACGGAGCGCAGCGTGGCGACCACGTAGCGGGATCCGGCCGCGAGGAATGCCGACGGAAATCCATCCCACGACTCCGCATCATCACTCGCAGCCGTCGCACAGCCACTCAGCACCACGAGCTGAGGATCCAGCCCCGCATCCAGCACGTCCGCGGCGGTCAGGTTGCCATCGGCGAGCACGAGGGCGCGGCCAGCCGAGGTAGCGGCGCCGTGTACGGCAATGTGCAGGAGCCGCGCGCCGCGCGCCGAAGCAAGCATGTGGCGAGACGCTGCTGCGCCCACGCTGGCGGTGACGCCCATCGCTGCCGCGAGCTTGCGCACCTCGCGCGCCGCCTCCGGCAGGTCACCGCGTGAGTCACCGATGACGAGCGCGCGCTCGTCCGACGTCGAGACCGGAGCGCGCAGCGCTGCCAGCCCGGGCAGCCGCGCGATCGGTCGGTCATCGACAAGATAGCGACGCTGCCAGCGCAGCGCTGCGAACGGGACATCCGCCAGCGGCCCGGTGGCGACGATATAGAGCGGCTCACCGCTGCTGGAAAGATCCGGTGGGAGCAACGCAGCCGCGGCTCGCAGGTTCGCGGCGAGATCCCCCGGCGCAAGTATGAACCGGTGTGCCACCGCCAGTGCGTCGCTGGGCAGCTCGTCGAACACGGCGCAGCCGCGGGACACGTGGGCGCGCCAGGTTACCAAGCCCAGTGTCAAGAACACCAGCGCCTCACGGTCACCGATCGTCGCCATCAGCGCCGTCCCGTCCAGCGGTGGAGCGGATTTCACGTCGAGTCGCTGACGGATTCGCGCGGCGGTCAGGGCCAGCTCTGCACTGCCGTCGTTCGGGGGTTGCTGGCCGAGCACGACGTCGAGCCAGGCTCGCGCGTGAAGCGATTCGGCGATCGCCAGCGCCTCGATCCCGCGCTGCTGTTCGACCAGCAAGGCGAGCAGCTCCACGTAGGGCTGCTCGCGCCGCGCCAGCAGCCATGGCCGGAGCTCGACGCCTGCCGCAGCTCCGCGTAGTTGCTCGATGATCTCGATCGCCTCGCGATAGGCTTGCTCAGCTTGCTCGGGGTGGCGCTTCGCCCGGTACAGCCGCGCCAGCTCGAGCGCGATCCGCCAGCGATAGTCGTCGTTGACGTGATCCACGCGATGGAACAGCGCCTCCGCGGTGGACAGATCGCCCCGGCGCGCGGCCATGTACCCTTCGACCAGCCGAAGCTTCGTCCGCGCATCCGCGTGCGCATCCGGCGCCAGCTCGGCCTCTGCCGCGGCCAGCTCGCGATCCGCTGCATCGATGCGTCCGAGCTGTGACAGCGCATCGGCCCGGTCGAGCCGGATGGCCAGCCTGAGCGGAGACACCTCACGCGCGAGCCCGAGCGCGGTGACCTGCTCGGATGTCGTCGTGGCCGCATCGAGGTAGCGCAGTGACACTTCCAGATCATGAAGATCGCCCAGATCGAGCAGAAACGCGGCGTGCTTGAGGTAGGTGTGCGCCAGCTGGGCCGAGCGCGGCGCGATCAGCTGCTCGGCGCGCTCGAAGCTGTCGCGCGCGGCCTGCGCCATGCCGATCCAGTCGTAGGCCTCCGCCAGCCCCGTCGAGGCGCGGCCGCTCAGCGTTAGGTCCCCGCTCGCGTCCGCCTCCGCGGCGGCGAGCCGGGCGTTCTCGAGCTCTTCGCTGAACCGGCTATCAGACTGTGCCAGGTGAGACAACACGTCGGCAGCGATGGCTGCGTCCGCGTGTCGGCGTGCGCGCTGATATCCGTGCAGCGCCTTCTCCAGGAGCCTGCGAGCCGCTGGAAGCTCGGCATCATCATCGCGGCTGGCGCGTAGATAGCCTGCGAGATAGGCGGCGTCTGCCGCCACGTCAGTGTCGAGGAGCTGCTCCGCGATCGCGAGCGCGTCTGCCTCACGGCCCTGCTTCCATGCCAGCCAGGCGCGCCCCAGGCGTTCGCGCGCGGCCCAGCCAGGATTGCGACATGCAACCACCACGCGGTCCCACGCCTTGGCCTCGAATGCCGCCTGGCAATTCCGGCGCGATGGGCCGTCCGGTGCGAGCCACATGCTGAACGCTGCGATGACGAGCAGCCGACTGCCGATCCACAGCCCGGACCCGGGTACCCGCACCGTCGCACGTTATCACGAGCGCCCGCCCGCCCGCGGCGATTCCCCCGCGGCCACGCCAGGTTCCGCAACCCGCACGTCCGCCATGCTGGCCGGGGCTCGCGCGGGCAGGATAGTTCGCTTACAAGGATGCGACCCCGATCAGGTTCCGACTAGCATGCGGACGTGGAGGACGACGAGATCCGCGCGGCGCTCGGGCGCGGAGACACTGATGGCGCATTTCGCACGCTGGTGCGAGCGCACGGCCCGGCCATCTTCACGAGGTGCTGCCACATCCTCAAGGACCGGACGGCCGCGGAGGACATCATGCAGCAAGCGCTGATGGCCGCATTCAAGCACCACCGGAAGCTGCTCGAGGTGGAGCAGATCCGGGGCTGGCTGATCCAGATCGCCGTCCGCAAGTGCTTCGACGCGCTTCGCTCCTTGAAGCGCAACGTTCGCCTGCAGCGCGATGTGATGGCCGGCGAAGCGCCCGAGATCGCCAGCTTGCTCGACGCGCTCGGAACCTCCCAGGAGCGCAGGGCCCTCGAAGAGTGCCTTCACGCCCTCGATCCCGAGCTTGCAACCGCGGTGTTGATGCGGTACCGCGACGGTATGTCGTGGGCTCAGATCGCCGACGCTGTCGCGATGCCGCTCGACACCATTCGCATGCGGGTCACTCGCGGTGCGCTCGAGAGCTTGCGCGAATGCCTCGAGGCCAAGGAGGTCGTGCGGTGACGGGAGGGTCATCTTCCGACGATTCGGGCATGTTCGACCGTCTCGACGCCGGTGAACCACCTCGCTCGCCCGAGGAAGCCGAGGCGCGGGCTCCCTACGAGCGGCTGCTCGAGCGCGTCCGGGATCTGGAGGACATCGCCCCTCCGGCCGGCTGGGAACACCGCGCGATGACGCGCTGGTCGGTGGCCAGGCGCACGAGACGGCGCGGCGCGGCGCTTGGCGCTGCTACCGCGGCGGTGGCGCTGGCAGCGGTGATCTTGCTGCAGCTGTGCAGCGCGCCGAGCGCACCGGGTCTCGAGTTGGCCGTGGTGTCGGGATCCGGGGTGACCCGGCGGGGCGACGCAGCGGTCGGTGACGTGCTCCAGGTCCGCACGCACGCGGGGCTGCCACACGTGGAGCTGCGCATCTACCTAGGCACCGCTCTGATCGCGCGATGCCCGGGTAACCCGGCGTGCCGAGGCGACGCGTCCGCGATGCAGCTTGACTGGGCGCTCGCCGATGCCGGTATGTACGAGATCGTTATCCTGTCGAGCTCCGCGGCCATCCCCGCGGGTGATGGAACGCACGATCGCGATCTGCTCGACGCGCACACGGCCGGCGTGCAGATCGAGACTCGCAGCCTCAAGGTTGCCCTGTAGCGATCGGGCGATCGCGGGCAGCCGGCCCCAAGCGCCTTCCTGCAAGTTGAATCCGCCCCTGGCGGCGGGCACCCCGGGCCGACGCCTCATCAGTTGTTCGATCTGGCTGCACCGAGCGTCCTGTCGATCGATGCCCAGCGATCACTCGCTAGCCAGCAGCCACCCACGTCACCCGACAGGATCATCGATGAAGCTCTTATTCGGAATACGCACCAGTGGAGCAGTCTCGCTTTCGGTCACCACGCAAGCCCAGCTGCCTGACCCGCCGCCATCGCTGATGATCAAGACCGCCAAGAGCACGCAGGACACGGCGGTGTCCTGCAGCAACCAGACATGGGCCACCACGCTGGTCCCCGGCGACTATGTCATCTACATGCCGGCGCTCGGGGACAGCTGGTTCAATGGTCCGGTGTCGTTCGCGCTCGGCGCGCCGGTGACGATCGTCGGTCTGAGCAGCAGCCAGGCACCGGAGGCGTGGACCGCTGCGACGGGTACGGTCGACGCTAACCCCGAAGACACCAAGAATCCGTTGCCGCCTCCCTCGACCAACGTCGAGAGCGCCCTGCTGTTCGATGCTACCTGGCTTACCTCCACGCTGATCCAGATCCAAATGAACCCGTCGCCGGATCGGTCGGCGCCCGACGAGCTGTTCGCCACGGCCAGCACGCCGACCGGGAGTCATTGACCGCGATGACCACGACCGAGTCTGCCGCGGTCGAGCCGGCCGACGGTCAGCCTGCCTGGCCAGCGCATCGGTCGGGTGACGCGCGGGCTGCCGACAAACCCGTCACCGCCGTCCGGTTCGCGCTCTCGGCCGTCCGTCGACCATCGCTGGTCGATGCGCTGGCGGTCGGCGATTGCGCGCGGAAAGCGCTGCTTCGCTATAGCGATGGGCACCCCGTGTTCTCCGGGTACGACGCCGTAGGACAGGTGATGCGAGGTGCTCAGCACGACCATGCCTGGTTTCTCCCGGCTGACGATGACGGCGACGGAGCCATCGATCACCTGCTCGTGTATGCGCGCGGCGGATTCGACCTCGCCGCGCTGCGGGCGCTCGTGGGACTCCGGCGGCTCTGGGGGTACGGCGTGCCGGCGATGAGCATGACGCTCGGGGCGCTCGGCTCGCCAGACGAGCTCGGCTGCGTGCGCAGTGCCCGATCTGGCACGCACACATCCCAGCTCGGCACTGCGACGGTCTGGGAGAGCCTGACGCCGTTCATCCCACCGCGGCACATCAGGCACCGGGCGAACGGCGTCCGCGACGCCCCACACCAGCAGGTCGCGCGTTTGCTCGGTCAGCACGGCCGACCGCCAGCGCGGATCGAGCCACTCGCCCCCGAGCAGGCAACGCCACCGCGATCTCGGCCGATCGCCTGGGAGCACTTCCAGCGCCGCCGCCTGGCTGGCGGCGGGAGCCGTGGGGCAGACGTCGCGCTCGGGTTCCGGCTCATTTTCGAGGAGCCCGTCACCGGACCGATCGCCCTCGGCTACGCCGCGCACCAGGGGCTCGGGCAGTTCATCGCGGTTGCGTAGTTGTTCGCCAGCCAACGCCGGCGGAGCCACCGAGATCGCGGCAAAGCGGCATGGGGGCGGATCTTTGGCCGCGACTGAAATCCGAGCTCTTTTCGCGGAGTTGGATCAGGAAGATTGAAGGCTCTATCCGGACCGATCTCACGAGTCCCGAAGCGATGAACGCGCCGCTGGACGAGATCGAGCGGCTGCTTCGGACACAAGGCCGCGAGATGACGCGCGCAATGATGCAGGCACACTTCGATCAACGCGCGGCCCAAGACGACGCTCCCCATTCCATCCAAGCAGGAGGGCATCAAGAAGCAGCTCGTAGCAGTTGGAACCCGACCGACGCGTCGTCGCACGCGCCGGAAGACGAAGCGATGACGACGTAGTCAACCCGTCCACGGGAGTGGATCATCGGCGGTGCCCACCTGTACAGCGCATGTCGGAGACCGCCGGTGCAGCGCGACCACGCACGCGGCGGCATTGCCGGCCGCGCGGTGGCATGCTCATTCATCTTATGGACTTCGTGTTCATGCTGACCCGGTCGGATCAGACGGTGCCCGACTGCCTGGAGGTCCTCGACGAGATCTTGCCGCTCGGGCTGCGCCATATCGGGTTCAAGGACGTCGGCGTGCCGCCGGAGGTCCTCGCCGAGCTGGCGCGCCGGATCAAGGCCGCGGGTGCGACCAGCTACATGGAGGTGGTCAGTACGTCGCGCGAGGCCTGCCTGCAATCGGCGCGGGTCGCGCGCGACATCGCGATCGATCGCCTGCTCGGCGGCACCCAGGTCGAGGACGTCCTGGCGATCCTCGCCGGCAGCCGGGTCGCGTACCTGCCGTTCCCCGGGCGGCCGTTCGAGCACCCGACCAAGCTCGGCGGCACCGCGGCGCAGGTCGAGGACGACTGCCGGCGGTTCCAGGCCTTGGGCTGCGCCGGGGTCGATCTGCTCGCGTATCGCGCGACCGAGGCCGATCCGCTGGCGCTGGTGCGCGCGGCGCGCCGCGGCATGACCGGCACCTTGCTGGTCGCCGGCAGCGTCCAGACTGCGGACCAGATCCGCGCGCTCGCCGACGCCGGGGCCGACGCGTTCACGATCGGATCCGCCGCGTTCGACGGTTCGTTCGCGCCGCGCATGGGGTCGTTGCGCTCGCAGCTGCGGGCGGTCCTCGATGCCTGCAAGTGATGCCGTCGATCCGATCTCGGATCCGATCCCGGATCCGATCGCGGCGCTGATCGCGGGGCGCTATCCGGATCCGGAGACCGGCGAGCTGCTCGGCGCCGCGGCGCGCGCGGTCGTGATCGAGGACTCGCTCGACGGCCGCGAGGTCGAGCTGATCGCGGCGCTCGGGCTCGGCGATCGCCTGGCGGTGGTCGGCGACGACGATACGTTCGCCGCGCTCGGCGATCGGGTCGTGCGCGCGCTGGGCTCGCGGTTCACCGTGCAGCGCCTCGGCCTGGGCCGCGCGCCGCACGCCGACACCGAGACCGTGGCCCGGCTGGTCGCCGCGCTCGACCCGCGGACCTGCGCGGTCGTGGCGGTCGGCTCGGGCACGATCAACGACCTGTGCAAGATGGCGGCGCTGGCGCGCGGCTGCCCGCAGGTGGTGTTCGCCACCGCGCCGTCGATGAACGGCTACACGTCGCTGAGCGCGTCGATCACCGAGGCCGGGTTCAAGCGCTCGGTGCGCGCCGCGACGCCGGTCGGCGTGTTCTTCGATCTCGGGGTGATCGCCCGCGCGCCGGCGCGGCTGATCCGCGCCGGGCTCGGCGACAGCCTGTGCCGGCCGACCGCACAGGCCGACTGGCTGCTCGCGCACCTGCTGCTCGGCCAGCCGTACCGCGAGGTGCCGTTCGCGCTGCTCGCCGGCGACGAGCCGGTGCTGTTCGGCGAGGCGCGCGCGCTGGTCGCCGGCGACCTCGCGGTCATGCGCCGCCTGGTGCGGACCCTGGTGCTGTCGGGGTTCGGGATGACGATCTGCGGCGGCAGCTACCCGGCGAGCCAGGGCGAGCACCTGCTCAGCCACTACGTCGAGATGATGCGGCCGCCGGGGCTGCCCGAGGCGCTGCACGGCGAGCAGATCGGGGTCTGCGCGCTGGCGCTGGCGCGGCTGCAGGACGGCTTGCTCGCCCAGGACGCGCCGCCGGTGCTGCAGCCGACCGCGATCGATCACGCCGACGTGATCCGCCACTTCGGCTCCGCGCTCGGCGAGGTGTGCTGGTGCGAGCTGGCCCCCAAGCGGCTCGATCGGGCGCGCGCCGACGAGCTCAACGCCCGGCTGGCGGCGAGCTGGGATGCGATGCGCACCCGGATCGCCGCGATCACGCTCGGTGCCGCGGCCATGGCGCGCGTGCTGGCCGACGCCGGCGCGCCGGGCACGCCCGAGGAGCTCGGCTGGCCGCCCGCGCTGTTCGCCGCGGCGCGCGGCCACGCCCGCGAGATCCGCAACCGCTACACGTTCCTCGACTTCGCAGGCGATCTCGCGGCGCCGGGCGCCTGAGCCGCGAGCTCGCGAGCGGCGATCTGCCTCCGGATAGGCGCAGCCGGCGTCTGCGCTACTTCTTCGGCTTGCCGTCCGGCTTGGGCGGCTTGTCGGCGGTCGCCTTGAGCCCCGACAGGTTCCACGACTGGGTGCACAGCGGCCGTCCGCCGGTCGTGTACTCGCCGACCATCACCAGCGACAGCATGCCCTCGGACGAGATCCGCCCCGCGATCGAGAACACGCCGTCCATGCCCTCGATCATGGTGTGGCCCGGCCTGGGTGACTTGACGCTGACCTTGCCGGTCCGGGCGGCCTTGCCGACCATGAGCGGGGTGCGCTCGATGTCGACCTGGACGTCCGCGCCCTTGACGTCGATCTTCAGCGAGCCGCGCTGCGGGTAGTTGAGCGGGTGCTCGCAGTTGGTCGAGACCTGCTCGATCTTGACCTCGTACGTCCCGGCGACCAGGTCATCGGCGTGGGCCGGCGTCGCCGCCGCGAACGCCACCCCGACCACCGTGCACGCCCCGAGGGTGCGCACGAGACGGTGTTGAACACGCTGCCGAACCTGTGGCCGAATCCGTAAATCTACGGTCTCGAAGATGTTGCGCATGTCACCGATGGAGACGCCGTGAGTGGCGTCGCGATTCAGTGACCCATTCTGCCAGAGGCTGCACCGAGTTGCGCACCGCCAACCCCAAGCCAGGCGGCGCTCACGATGTAACGCGGTGTAGGTCTAACCCCAGCGCTCGCCTGCGATGACCAGGATCAGGGCGCCTGGGCGGTCCGCGGCGGCTCGCGGTACACGAACATCGTCTTCACCGACCGGACCTCGGCGCTCGAGCGCGCGACCACGGTGACCATGTTCGAGCCCGGCCACAGCGGCAGCTCCGCCGCGAGGTCGAGCTGCTTGCCGTCCTTGCCGCTGCGGTTGCTGCGGTAGAAGACCTTCCGGCTCTCGATCTTGGCGCTCTGGTTCGACACGAAGATGTACGCGTCCTCGACGTGCTGCTCGGCGGACACCGTGCCCGACAGCTTGAAGGTGTCGGTGTTGGTCTCCAGGCCCTTGAGGTTCAGCGCGATCGTCGGCGGCGTGGAGTTCCACATCTGCGCGAACTGACCCTGGCCCGAACCGCCGCTGGCGACCACGCTCGACGGCACGAAGCCGATCTTGGTGCCGCCGGCGTTGAGCTTGACCTTGGTCCACGCACCGTACGACGCGATCGCCGCGTAGCTCGCGCCGCGCGCGGCCTGACCGACCACGCTGGCGTCCTCCGACGCGCCGGCGCGGATCGTCGCCGGCGCCTTGAGCGTGATGGTGCCTAGCTTGGGCGTACCCGCGACCGTCGGCGCCAGCTTGAAGTGCAGCTTGTCGCTGGTCTGGACGTCGAGCGCCGCGTCGTACGCCATCAGCTCGACGACCAGCTCGTCGCTCTTGAGCGTGGCGTCGGTCGCGAGCGGGAACTCGAGCTCCTTGATCTGGCCGGGCGCCAGCGGCTCCTTGAGCTCGGCGCGCGACTTGTCGAGCACCACGCCGTCGCCGGTCGCGTTGCGCAGCAGCACGGTCGCCTCCTGGGTCGGGCCGGCGCCAGTGTTCTTGATCTGGACCTGGAGCCGGTAGTGCTCGCCGCGCTGGACCAGGCCGTCGCCGTTGCCGTCGTCGATCAGCTGCCAGGCGTACGCGAACACCGGGCGGGCCGCGGCGTCGATCTTGAGCTCGGCCGGGGTCACGTGCGGCAGCGCGTTGTGGGCCTCGCGGACCTCGACGCCGAGCCGGTCGACGCGGTCGAGCGCGTCCTTGGGGACGGCCAGCTTGGCCGAGTAGGTCTTGGTCTCGCCGGGGCCGACCCGGCCGATCGGCAGCTCGGTGTCCTCGAACACCGGGTCATCGCCCTGCAGCCGCGATAGCACGCGGTACGCCGGCTCGGTGCCGGTGTTCTTGACCGTGGTGGTCACGGTGACCGTGTCGCCGGCGGTGATGTGGCCGGCGGGCGACGTGGTGACCGAGACGTCGAGGCTCGGCTTGGCGGCCGAGTTGCCGGGCGCGGCGGCCCAGTCGACCCCGATCGTGCCGAGCGCGGCGACCAGCTTCTTCTCCTCTTCGGCGCGCACGGTCTGCACCAGCTTGCCGGCGCCCCCGACCAGCCGCGGCCGGGTCGACGACGACACGCTCGACACCAGCTGGCGGGCGAATCGCATCTCGAAGTCCTCGACGATCTCGTCGTCGTCGGCGGTCGCGTCGTCGTCATCCGGCGGCTTGACCTCGGGGGCCTCGCCGGTCGCCGGGCCGCCCGCGGCGGGCTTCTTGCGCTCGACCAGGTACGGGATCTCGAACGCGGGCTTGTCGATGTCCTTGGCGTAGGTCGAGACCAGGTGGGCGTCGAGATCTTTCTCGCCGTAGGTCCGGGTCGGCGCGAGCAGCCGCACGAAGTCGGTCGGCGCGTCGTTCTTGTCCGGTACGTACATCCGCTGGAGCTGGATGTCGGGGACGATCCCGAGGTTCTGGATCGAGCGGTCGCCCGGGGTCAGGTACTGGGCGATCGTCAGCTTGAGCTTGCTGTGGTCGTCGTTGTCGTAGAGCTCCTGGACCGAGCCCTTGCCGAACGTGCGGGTGCCGATGATCGCGGCGCGGTCGAGGTTCTTGAGCGCGCCGGCGACGATCTCGGACGCCGAGGCCGAGCCGCCGCTGACCAGCACCGCGAGCGATGACGTGGTGTCGCCGAACCCGTGCTCGGCGCGGCGCGCCTCGCGGTCGCGGCCGGACACCGTGGTGACGATCGTGCCGCTATCGACGTACAGGTCGGCGAGCTGGACCGCCTCCTCGAGCAGGCCGCCCGGGTTGCCGCGCAGATCGAGGATCCACGACGACGCGCCCTTGCCGCTCAGCTCGCGCATCGCGTCGGCGACGTCGGTCGCGATGCCCTTGGAGAACTGCTTGACCTTGATGTACCCGACGCCGCCCTCGAGCAGCTTGTGCTCGACCTGCGAGACCCGGATCACGTCGCGCACCAGATCGAACTTCAGCAGCCCGTCGGCGCCCTTGCGCTCGATGTACAGGGTGACGCCGGTCTTCGGGTCGCCGCGCATGCGATCGACCGCCTCGTTCGAGGTCAGGTTCTCGGTCGGCTCCTGGTTGATCCGGACGATGTGATCGCCGGCCTTGATGCCCTTGCGCGACGCCGGCGTGTCCTTCATCGGCTTCACGACGGTGAGCTTGCGCTCGATCATGCGGATCACGATGCCGAGGCCCCCGAACTTGCCGCTGGTCGAGACGTCCATGTCGCGCGCCTGCTCGGGGTCCATCAGGATCGAGTGCGGATCGAGCGTCGACAGCATGCCGTTGACCGCCGCGTACTCGACCTTCGACAGGTCGGCGCCGGCGTTCATGTTGGTCTCGATGAACCGGAAGACCTTCTTCAGCTTCGAGGCGAGCCGCCACGGCGAGTCGACGTCGTCGGTGTCGAACGTCTCGGGCTTGTCATTGACGGTGACGCGGAGCTTGTTGTGCGTGGCGTCGGGCTCGACCAGGACCTCGGGGATGTTGAACTGGACCCCGTCGAGCGCCGCATACAGCATCTTGCGGGGATCGACGCGGGCGGGATCGACATAGCGGTCCTTGATCCGGACCAGGGTCATGTTGAAGATCTTGAGCGCGGAGAGATCGTGACGCGGCAACTGGGGCTCGCCCGGTGTCGCGCGGGCCTCTGTCGTGTTGAGCTCGAGGGAGACGATGCCCTCGGGCGACCGTCGGATCACAGTGAGGACGAGTGCGACTGCACCCGCGGCCACCACCAGGGCCAGGTTCAACCGGCTGCGCATCTAGCGATTATAGGGTGCAATGTTCGACGCGCCACGAACGATCTGCGTGGCCGCGCGCGTCCGCCGAGTAGTGCCGTGTAGTATGGTGCTTGAGCAGCGATGGCGGAGCGAAAGTCACAGGGTGCCCGCGCGGGAGCCGACGGAACCACGGCGACCACGGCAGCGACGGGCGCGGGTGCGAAGCGGCGCGGCAAGAAGAAGCCCGAGGTCATCGACGTCGGGGAAACGCCGAGCGAGGCCACGGCCGCGCGCGATCGCGAAGATGAAGATTCCGAGAAGGATTCCGAGAAGGATGAAGACGCCGAGCCCGAGGTCGTCGAGGGCGTCGATGTCGAGCTCGCGACGTCGCACGCCACGATCGACGTCGACGAGGCCGACAGCGCGCACGGTCGCGACGGCGAGGACGCGGTCGAGGCCAGCGATGACGAAGCCCCGGCGCCGAGCCGCGGCGGATCGCTCGCCAGGCGCGATCCGATGGCGGTCTACATGCGCGAGACCCGCCGCTATCCGCTGCTCACGCCCGAGGAGGAGCACGCGCTCGCGACCCGGCTCGTCGAGCACGGCGATACCGTCGCCGCGCGCAAGCTGATCGAGGCCAACCTCCGGCTGGTCGTCAAGATCGCCTACGAGTACCGCCGCGCTCACAAGAACCTGCTCGACCTGGTGCAGGAGGGCAACATCGGCCTGATCCAGGCGGTGTCGAAGTTCGATCCGTACCGCGGGGTCAAGCTGTCGAGCTACGCCGCGTTCTGGATCCGCGCCTACATCCTCAAGTTCATCCTCAACAACTGGCGGCTGGTGAAGATCGGCACCACGCAGGCGCAGCGCAAGCTGTTCTTCAACCTGCGCAAGGAGCGCGAGAAGCTCGAGCAGCTCGGGTACCAGCCGACCACGGCGCTGCTCGCCGAGAAGCTCGACGTCCCCGAAAAAGAGGTCATCGAGATGGAGCGCCGGCTCGCGGCGCCCGAGGCCTCGCTCGACGCCCCGCTCGGCAGCGGCGGCGATGATGAAGGCGCGCGGACCCGGCTCGATTACCTGCCGAGCGAGGACGACCGCCCCGATCGCGCGGTCGCCCAGAGCGAGTTCTCCGAGCTGTTGCGCGGCAAGCTCGAGGCGTTCGCCCAGACGCTCGAGGGCCGCGAGCAGACGATCTTCCGCGAGCGCTGGCTGACCGAGGATCCGCTGACCCTGCAGGAGATCGGCGACCGCTATCAGGTCAGCCGCGAGCGCGCGCGCCAGCTCGAGAAGCGGATGCTCGATCGGCTCAAGAAGTACCTCGAGGCCGAGCTCGGGACCTCGGTCGACATCGGCGCGATGTCGCGCGACTGACCGGCCGTGCTGGGCACGCTGTTCATCGTCGGCACGCCGATCGGCAACCTCGAGGATCTGTCGCTGCGCGCGGCGCGGGTCCTGCGCGAGGCCGATCTGATCGCCGCCGAGGACACCCGGTCGGCGCGGCTGCTGCTGGCGCAGGTCGACGCGCTGGGTGGCGGCGCGGGCGCGGGCGCGGGCGCGGCCGACCGGCCCGATCCTGCGCCCAGGCCGGCGCGCAAGGTCGTCTCGTACTTCGAGGGCAACGAGGCCGGGCGCGCCGAGCAGCTGGTCGAGGCGCTGCGCGCCGGGCAGCGCGTGGCGGTGATCAGCGAGGCCGGGATGCCGGGCGTGTCGGACCCGGGATCGTATGCGATCGCCGCGGCGATCGCCGCCGGCGCGCGGGTCGAGGTCATCGCCGGGCCGTCGGCGGCGCTCGCGGCGCTGATCGGCTCGGGGCTATCCGCCGCGCGGTTCACGTTCGTCGGGTTTCCGCCGCGCGAACCGGGTGCGCGGCGCGCATTGTTGGGTACGCTGCGCCAGGAGCCGGCGACGATGATCTTCTACGAAGCACCCGATCGGGTCGGCGCGACGCTCGGCGATGCCGCCGACGCGTTCGGCGCCGCGCGCCGGGCGAGCCTGGGCCGCGAGCTGACCAAGCTGCACGAGGAGCACGTGCGCGGCACGCTCGGCGAGCTGGCGGCGCGCTACGCCGAGGTCGCGCCGCGCGGCGAGTGCACGCTGGTGATCGCCGGCGCGCCCGCCGAGGCCCTGGCCGAGGCCGCGGTCGACATCGAGGCCGAGCTGCGCGCGCTGCTCGCGTCCGGGTTCGGGCCCAAGGACGCGGCGGCGCGGCTCGTGGTCCGCACCGGCAAGCCGCGCCGCGTGCTGTACCAGCTGGCGCTGGCGCTGGCGCGGGAGCCGGTGTGATCGCCGATCGCTCCGCGCCGACCGTCGCGTTCGACGGCGAGGTCCCGCACCTGGCGACCCGGACCCGGACCCTGCGGTCCGGGCTCGAGGTCGTGATCCACCCCGATCCGAGCGCGTCGCAGGTCGCGGTCAGCGTGTGGTACCGCGCCGGCAGCTCGGACGAGCGCGCCGATCGCACCGGGTTCGCGCACCTGTTCGAGCACCTGTTCAAGGGCGCGCCCGAGCGGCTCGGCGGCCATCACTATGAAGTGCTCAAGCGCGCCGGGTCGTCGGAGGCCAACGCGTCGACCGGCGCCGACCGCACCGCGTACCACGAGGTGCTGCCCGCGCATCAGCTCGAGCTCGCGCTGTGGCTCGAGGCCGATCGCATGGGCTACTTCGCGCGCGACTTCGATCGCGAGCGGCTGGTCGCCCAGCAGGCGGTGGTCCGCGCCGAGCGCCGCCAGCGCTACGAGGACGTGCCGTACGGCGCCGAGCGGTTCGCGGTCGCGCTCGCGCTGTACCCCGAGGGCCACCCGCTGCGCCACCTGACGATCGGCCGCCACGACGACATCCAGGCCGCCACGGTCGACGACGTGCTCGCGTTCTATCGCACGTGGTACGTGCCGGCGAACGCGACCCTGGTGATCGCCGGCGACGTGCCGCCCGACGTCGACGCGCGGGTCGATCGCTACTTCGGCAGCTTCCCGGCGTCGCGCCGCCCGGTGCGCCCGGTGCCGCCGCCGCTCGCCGGCCCGGCGACGCCCGCCCCGCCGCCGGTGGTCGATCGGTTCGCCGCGCTCGGCCGGATCCACCGCGCGTGGCTCGGGCCGGTCGCGTTCGGCGACGGCGAGCCCGAGCTCGATGTCGTCACCGCGGCGTGGACCGCGGCCGGCACCGGCGCGATCTGGCGCCGCCTGGTCTACGAGACCCAGCTCGCGCAGCGGGTCTCGGCGTGGACGACCAACGGCCGGCTCGGCGGCGAGGTCCACGTCGCGGTCGACCTGCGCAGCGGCGCCGATCCGGCGAAGGTCCGCGCGATCCTCGACGAGGAGTGCGGCCGGCCGGCCGACGACCGCGCGATCGACCGCGCGGTGACCCGGCGCGAGGCCAGCGCGATCTGGGGGCTCGCCGGGCTGCAGCGCCGCGCGTCGCTGATCCAGCGCCACATGCTGTATCGCCACCAGCCCGACGAGCTCGCCGCCGAGCTCGCGCGCTATCGCCAGGTCACGCCGGACTCGGTCCGGCACGCGATCGCCCGCTGGCTCGGGGCGGAGCGCCAGGTCGAGGTCGAGACCGTGGCCGGCGCGCGGGCTACGGGCCCGGCGTCGGCTCCTTGAGCAGCTTGACCACGGGCTTGATGCCGTCGGTGATGACGACCTGGTTCTTGTCGTCGACCCACACGACCTCGAAGTCGGTGAGCTTCTCGCGCTTGATCAGCTCGAACCCGTCCTTGGGGCCCATGATGAACAGGACCTTCGACCACGCGTCGGCGGTGAACGCGTCCTTGGCGCGGATCGTCACCGAGCGCGACGCGTGCGCCGGCATGCCGTTGCGGGTGTCGAGGATGTGGTGGTAACGGATGCCGTCCGGGGCGACGAAGCCGCGCTCGTAGTCGCCGCTGGTCGAGAACGAGTGGTCCTGGATCGGCGCGATCGCGAAGTACGAGTTGGTCGGGCCGCGCGGATCGCGGATCGCGACCATCCACGGCTCGTTGCCCTTCTTGCCGGAGATGTACATGTCGCCGCCGGCCTGCATCATGAAGTTGGCGATCCCGCGCTTCTTGAGGATGTCGACGCACTTGTCGACCGCGTAGCCCTTGGCGATCCCGCCCAGCGTGATCGACATCCCCTTGCGGCGCAGCCCCACGGTGTGCTGCCGCGGGTCCATCAGGATGTCCTTCCAGTTGACCAGCGCGAGCCGCTTCTTGACCTCGGACAGCTCGGGCAGCGTGTGGTCCATGTCCTCGTCGAACTTCCACAGGCCGTGGAACGCGCCGACGGTGATGTCGAACAGGCCCTTCGAGCGCTTCGAGACGTCGACCGCGCGCTCGATCACCGCGTAGGTCTCGGCCGAGACCTTGACCGGCTTGCCGCCCGCGGACGCGTTGATCTGCGAGACCTCGGACTTGGGGTCCCAGGTCGTCATCTCCTTGTCGAGCCGCTTCATCTCGGTGAACACGGCCTCGGCAGCCGCGGCCGCGCCGCGCTCGTCGTCGGTCCACATCCAGACGTTGACGTTGGTCCCCATCGCCGTGTCGGCGTACTGGAGCTTGGTCGGCACCGAGCCCGAGCCCGAGGCCGCCGAGCCGGTGTCCGCGCCCGAGCCACCCGCCGCACCGGGCCCGCCGGAGCCAGGCGTCGATCCTTGGCCTTGGCCTTGGCCCTGGCCTTGGCCCGCGCCCTGCGCGCCCGCCAGGCCGGCGAGCCCGCCGCACACGACCGCGATCGCGAGGATCCGTAGCTTGGACATCGCCGTCATCTCGCTTCCGCTCGGCTCAGTGCAGCCACGATACGACGCGCAGCACGATCAGGACGCCGCCGGCGGCGAGCGCGACCAGGACCGCGGTGACGCTGAGCGCGAGTGTGCCCTGGGTCTCTTGCTGGATGCCCTTCCACATCCCGTAGCAGGCAGGGATCGCGCCGAGCGCGGCGATCACGCCACCGGCGATCGATCCATGCAGCACGCCCGATGAGGCGGCCGCAATGGCGATCCCGGCCACGACCATGACGAAGGCGACGAGCGCAGGTGTCTTGGTGTCAGGCACCGGATTCCCCATGCCGTAGAACGTAGCACACGGACCCGCGGCCGGTGGCAGCGGCGCGATCCTGCACGCGGTCGGGTGGGCGGCCGGCTAGGCGTCGGAGTACATCCGGATCTGTTCGCGCATCACGTCCTCGGTGAGCGCACGCTGCACGGGCTCGAGCAGGCAGTCGGCCAGCACGAGCATCATGTCCTCGACGCCGCCCGCGCCCCCGGCGACGAGCTTGGCGAGCAGGTTCTTGGCGTCGCGCGTGTCATCACCCGCGAGCAACTCCCGGACTTTCTCCACCGTCAGCTCTCCTTGGAAGTCGATCATCAGATGCTGGCGGAGGTACTCGATCAACCGATTCACGCACCGGGGAATAACGCAGCCGACGATCTGGATCAAGGCGGCGGACCGACGACGATCACATTCAGCGCCGCATTCGACCGCGACATTCCCGGGACCATTCGGCCTTGCGTGCGCGGGCGAGTTGCCCGAGGATCGTCTCGCCATGCCCCGGGTGCTGTTGACGGGTTTTTGCGCAGTGCCGGGGCCACGGCGCGCCGGGGTCCAGCTGCGCCATGTGATCCGTGCGCTGACTCCGCATCACTCGGTCGACCTGCTCGTGGTGCGCGAAGGTGACCAGGCTTACGTCGAGCGCCAGGGCTCGGTGCGGGTGCTGCGGGTCCCGAGCAACGAGGCCGATCTGCGGTCGCAGATCCAGTCGTTCCAGCGCGCGCTGAAGCGCCAGCTCGACGGCGCCGACTACGACGTCGTGCACTGCCGCGACAGCTGGGCCGGGATCCCGGTGCTCGAGGCCCGGGCCCGGCTCGGCTACGCCATGGTCTACGACCTCACGCGCTCGCCGCTCGGTGAGACGGTGTCGGACGCCGAGCTCGACACCCAGTACGCGCGCGACGAGGACGCCTGCCTCGCGGCGGCCGATCTGGTCCTCGCGCCGACCCCGGCGGCGGTCAAGGCGCTCGCGGGCAGAGCGCCCGGGGCGGATCGCCCGGGGCGGATCGTCCTGTCGCCGCCCGGCGTCGACGTCGACCGGTTCGACTGGGAGAATCCGCCGACCGGTGGGCCACCGCGCATCCTCTATGTCGGGTCGATCGACCCCGGCCGCGGCGTCCGCGTGCTGGTCCGCGCGATGGCGGCGATCGTCCGCGAGATCGACGCCCGGCTCGTGCTCGCGGGCTCGATGGCCCCCAGGTTCGACCAGCCGCTGCGCGACGGGATCCGCGAGCTCGGGCTCGGCGACAAGGTCGAGGTGATCGGCCCGATCGATCACGATCAGCTGCCGGCGCTGCTCGCGACCGCCACGGTGTGCGTGGTGCCGGCGGCGGCCGATCTCACGCCGAGCCCCACGGTCGTGTTCCCGACCAAGATCCTCGAGTACATGGCGTGCCGGCGGCCGATCGTGGCGCCGCGCCGCGAGACCCTGGCCCAGGTCGTCGAGAACAACCGCGAGGCGCTGCTATTCGAGGCCGGCGACCCGATCGACCTCGCGCGCAAGGTGCTGCGCCTGCTCGGCGAGCCGTTGCTGCGCGACCGGCTCGCGAACCACGCCTATGACCGGGTGCGCCGCGACTTCACGGCGAGCGCGGCCCGCCGCGCGATCCGGTCGGCCTACACCACGCTGAGCGAGCGGTTCGCCGCGGCGTTCCTCGATGCCAAGGATGACGACGCGCCCAAGGTCGAGCTCCTGGCCGATGACGACTTCGAGGCCACGGTGTTCGAGGAGGCGCCGGCGCCGCCGCCGGTCGACACCGCGCTCAACATCAGCAACAACAAGCTCCACGTGCTGCCGGTGCCGCTCGAGGACGCGCTGCAGTCGCTCGGCGACAACGAGGCGGTGGCCGAGGGCACCGGGGCGACGAGCAGCGAGTCGGTGATCGCGCCGCCCGCGCCGCGCGAGGACGAGACCATGGAGCGCGTGCCGGTGGCGCCGCCGCGCGACT
>DATBBB010000253.1:0-9260 GCA_036271215.1 Kofleriaceae bacterium
CCTCGTGAGCGGCGGGCCGATCACCGCCATGCGTTCGGCTGGGCATGGTTCGGCAGCGCCAGCGCCTGGCTCTGCTCCAGGGACTGCTTGTACTTGCGGACGGGATAGATCCCGATTCCCAGGGCGATCGTCGCGCTGAGCACGCTGAGGGCGAGCGATTGGTAGTAGGTCCAGCCCAGCAAGAACACGCCGGCCACGTTGATCAGGCCCGGGACCATCCCCGCGACGTAGCCCATTTGCAGGGAGCGAGCCATGTAGTCGGAGAGCTCGAACAGCAGCGGCAGCTGCCGGAGGCTCTCCTGCATCAGGACCACCTGGGCCACGTCCGTCGCCACCGTGGTGGCGCCCCGCAGCGAGACCGACACGTTGGCCTTTCGCAAGGCGATCGAGTCGTTGATCCCGTCTCCCACGAAGCACACCGAGCGGCCCTCGGCCTGGAGCTGCTCGACGAGGTTCGCCTTGCCCTCGGGCAGGATGTTGGCGAAGTAGCGATCGAACCCCAGCTGCTCGGCCAGCCGGCGCGTCGGTTCTTCTTGATCTCCGGAGATGATCATCATCTTGAGGCCGCGGCCTCGCAACGTCTGGATCACCTTCTCGATCTCGGGCCGGAGCGTCGGTTGCAGCTCGATCGCGCCGGCCAGCACGCCGTCGACCGCCACCATGATGAACGAGTGCCCGCGCGCGTGGGACACGTTCCGCTGCTCGAGGATCCGGTCCGGAATCGCGATCTCCGACAGCTGCATGAAGCGGTCGCTGCCGACCTGGATCGTCTGTCCCGCGAGCTCGACCTTGATGCCATAGCCCACCTCGTAGTTGGCGTTCGAGATGTCCGGGAGCGCGAGCCCTCGTTCCTGGGCCTCGGTGAGGATCGCCAGCGCGATCGGATGAGTCTGCCGGTGCTCCGCGGCGGCGGCAAACCTGAGCAGGCGGTCCTCGTCGAACGCTCCGCTCCTGTGGATCGCCACCACGTGGGGTTGCGAGATCGTGAGGGTCCCGGTCTTGTCGAACAGCACCGTGTCGACGTCGGACAGCAGCTCCAGCGAGCGCCCGTCCTTGAGCAGGATGGCATTGGCAGAAGCGATGTTGAGCAGGTTCAGCATCGTGATCGGCGCGCTGATCCGGATGCTGACTCCGAATGAGGAGTTGATCATCGCCAGCGCGCTCTGCGGCCCCAGGGTCGTCAGCGCGACCCCACCGAGGATCAGGGTCGGCAGCGCGGCGTCGTGCGCGATCTTGCTGCCTCGCGACTGCAGCGCGAGCTGGTAGCTGGCCGTCCGGTTGAGCAGCTCCCCGATCTTGGCGGCGACGGTCTCGGTGCCGGCCTTGTCGACGCGGACGTGGAGCTTCCCCGCGAGGACCACGGTCGAGGCGTAGACGATATCGTCGGGCGCTTTCTCGATCGGCTGGGCCTCCCCGGTCAACATGTGCTGGTCGATCGAGGCCCGTCCCTCGATCACCGTGCCGTCCACGGGCATGACACCGCCGGCGCTCACGACGATGACGTCTCCGGGTAGGACCTCGCCGAACGCCACCTCCTCCTCGCGACCGTCGCGCCGCCGCCACACCGTCCGTGGCTGCTTGGCGAACACCGAGATCAGCCCCTTGCGAGAGCGATCCTCGGTGACCAGGAGCAGCTTCTCGCCCAGGTAGAAGAACACCAGCGCCGCGAGCAACGGGGTCTGGAGTCCGCCCAGCCAGATCGCGGTGATGCTGATCGCGCTGACGACGTGATACGTCACCCGGCGCTGCTGCAAGACCGATCGATAGGCCATCCCGTACACGGGCAATACCAGGAGGAAGGAGACCGGTGCTGTGACGAGCAGCGAGGGCGGGAACAGCGCGCCACCGACCACGGTGGCGACGAACGCCAGTGCGGCGTACGCGATCCTGCGGTTCAGGATCTGCTCCTGCGGGCTGATGTCGAGTCCGCCCAGCTCCGTGAGCTGCGCGCTGCGGGTGCTCCCGAACAGCGGGTCGATGCGGCGGATCATGAACTGCTGGTAGCGCCCGTCGAAGTCGGCCAGCGTCTGGCGCAGGCTGTTATGGGTATCTTGCTTCGTCTCGTCGAACATCCCGTCGACGCGCTCGGCGATGTCCTGGACCACCGGCAGGACCTTGTCGTGGAACCCGGCGGCCACGCGGTCGGCGATCTGGTCGATGTCCCGGAGCGCTTCGGCGGCGGCGTCACGCAGTGCTTGGAACCAGGTCATCCGGGTGCCGACCCTACCGAGGCCGTCCGGGGCTGTCCATCCGATCAGCCGCGCTCGTCACGAGTCGACACTGCATGTCCCGATCGCGCAATCATTAGCTCATCACGCGTCCCCCAATGCCAGTGCGACCCAGATATGGGCCGATGTGATGGCCACGACGCAACGCGTGCGTGTTGACATCGTTCAAGTATTGAAGTACTCAATGATTTCTTGAATGATCGCCTTGGGGCACTCGCCGCTCGGCTACGTCCTGTACCGGCGCATTCTGCGCTCCACCTTCGTGAAGTTGTGGTCGTGGTACTAGGCAAGCACATCCGCTCCGGGTTGTACGCCATGGCCCTGGCATGGGCCGCCACCCTGGCGTGGACGTCGACCGTGTGCGGCGAGCCGCTCCCGCTGCCCTCCACCCCGCCGGTGACGGCGCCGCCCTCCACCCCGCCGGTGACGGCGCCGCCCTCCACCCCGCCGGTGAACGACGCGATCGAGATCGAGATCGAGCTCGCGCGGCCGAGCACCGCGATCGACCTGTTGGACATGCTGCAACTCGCGCTCCGCCAGAGCCCGGCGGTCAGCCGGGCCGCGATCGACATCGCCGCGGCGCGCGCGGACCAGCTCGCCGCCGAGGGGATCGATGACCTCACGCTCAGCGCGCAGGCGGGCCTGACGCGCTCGTTGACCTGGGAGACCAGCGGCAGCCCGGGCGCGTACCTGCAGGGCGCGTACGTCCAGGATGCGGCCGGGCTCGCGGTCGGCGTCACCCGCCACCTGCCGAGCGGCGGCACGGTGAGCGGGACCGCCTCGGCGCAGGCGGTGTCGGAGAGCTTCGCCCCCGACGGCCAGCACTACGAGGGCACGTTTTCGGGCCTGGTCACCAGCGCGGCCGCCAACCTGACCCACCCGCTCCTGCGCGGCTACGGGGAGCATATCGCGCGCGCCGACCGCCGGCGCGCCCGGATCGAGACCGATGTTGCGAGCCAGCAGCAGGCGGGCGAGGCGCTCAACCTCGTGCGCGACGTGATCATCGCGTACTGGCAGCTCGCGTACGCGCGCCAGGTCGTGGCGATCCATACCGAGGGCCTCAAGCTGGCGAGCGAGCAGCTCCGGATCACCACCACCGCGGTACGCACCGGCACGGCTTCGCCCACCGAGATCCCGGCCGCCGAGCAGGCAATCGCGCTGCGAGAGCAGTCGCTGCTCCAGGCTCAGGTAACGGTATCCGAGCTGTCGCTGAGCTTTCGTCGCAGCGTCGGTCTCGAGATCGGGCGCGACGTGCTCGATCTCGCGCCGAGCACGCCGCTACAGGCGCCGGCCCGCACGTTCGACGTCGACGCCACGATCGCGCGTGCGATCGCGGACAACCCCCTGCTCGCCGTGCTCGCGGCCAAGGGCCGGAGCGCCGAGCTCGAGGTCGAGGTAACCGAGGACGCGATCCGGCCGCGGCTCGACATCCAGGCCAGCCTCGGCACGACCGGTCACGCGACCACGGTCGGAGAGTCGCTCAAGCAACTCGGCCAGTTCGATCACCCGACGGCGATGATCGGCCTGGCATACGAGCAGCAGATCGGATCGCGCGCGACGCGCGGCGCTCGCGACCGGGCGCAGGCGCTGCGCCGCCGCGTCCACGTCGATCTCGAGGAGGCTCGGCGCGAGGTCACCGCCTCGGTTGCGCATGCGATCGATCTGCTGCGCGCGGCGCAGAAGCGGATCGACGTGAGCGATCGCGCGATCGTCCTCGCCCGGCGCACGCTCGAGATCCAGAAGACCCGGTTCCTCAACGGCAAGGCAACCAACTTCGACGTTGTGCTGCGTCTGGACGAGCTGCAGCAGGCGAGTGTGGGCCGCGCGCTCGCGGTGTCCGACGCGCTCGCCGCCGAGGCCACGATCGACGCGCTGACCGGTGAGCTGCTCGATCGCTACCACGTCCGCATCGCCGGAGCGGAGCACGACGCGTCATGACCAGCCGCGCCCATGACGCCGCGCCCGTGCGCCCGCACCTCGTGCCGCTCGGCAGCGGTGGGTGGTCGCTGTGGCGGTGGGTGTGGCTGCGTGGCGCCGGCTTCGCCGCGCGCGACGTCCAGGTGCTGGGCAGCGATGCCCTCGACGTCGGGCTCGCGGCCGAGGCCGAGATCCGAGCGGTCGCCGAGCACCATCGCACCGCCGCGATCGCAGCGTGCGCCGCGGCGATCATCGGCGACGGCCCGCCGAGCTGGCCCTTGCTCAGCGCACGCACGCGGATCCACGCCAACCAGCCGCCCAGACGCCCGACCGGCGTGCCGGCGGTCGACACGGCGATCGACGCGTGGCGGCTCGCGATCGACGAGCTCGCGCGACGCCGTGTCGCCACCGATGAGGTCGTGCGCCGCGAGCGCGAGCGGGTCGGCGCGCAGATCCGCTCGCTCGCCGGCGATCCGCGATTTCGCGAAGCGTTGATCTGGCAGAACCGCAGCGCGCACACCGCGGTCGACGGTCTGCGCGACACCGCGCCCGACACGACCAACCAGAAGATGCGCGAACGCCAGCGCGCGCTCGCCAGGTACGCGCAGCGCTACGCGGTCAAGAACGACAGCATCGGGTTCTTCGGTCCGGTCGGCTGGGGGTACGTCGATCCGACGACGTCCGGGCTGTCCGCGATCTCGGGGCCGACCCTCGTCGACGAGCGGGTGGTCAGCTTCGAAGACTGGGCGATCGAAGCGGTGGCGGCCGAGCTTTCAAAGGATCCCGCCGTGCGCGCCGTGTTCATGCCGCGGCGGCGACCGTCATCGTGGCTCGACGGTGAGATCTTGCACATGCCGCCCGGACCACCGCGGACGCTGTCGCCCAGCGAAGCGTGGCTGGTGGCGCGCGCCGATGGCGAGCGCTCGGCCGCCGCGCTCGCCGCGCTCGCCGTGGCCGACCCGACGAGTGGCCTCACCACCAGCGAGGCCGCGCTGGTGGAGCTGGAGCGGCTCGGCCGCGAGAACGTGATCAGCTGGCGGATCGAAGTCCCCGCCGAGCTCGATCACCCCGAGCAGTGGCTACGCGAGCGCGTCGACCAGCTCACCGATCCCGAAGCCCGCGCGCGGGCGTGCGCACCGATCGATCGGCTCGAGGCCGCGCGCGCGCAGGTCGCACAAGCGGCCGGCGACCCCGATGCGCTCGCCGCGCGCGTGACCGAGCTAGAGGATGCGTTTCACGCCGCGACCGGGCTCTCGGCCAAGCGCGGGCACGGCCGGACCTATGCTGGGCGGCAGACGTTCTTCGAGGACTGCCGGCGTGCGATCGACCTCCGCGTCGGGCGCGCGGTGCTCGATGCGCTCGCCGACCCGCTCACGCTCGTCCTGCACAGCGCGCGCTGGTACTGCCACGAGATCGCGCGCCGGTTCCGCGCCGGGTTCGACGAGGCGTACGATCGCGCGCTGCTGCAAGCGGCGACGCGTCCGCTCCCGCTGATCAGCTTCCTCACGGCGACGCGCGGCCTGTTCTCGCCGGATCACCATCAGACGGGCCCGATCGTGACCGTGGTGCAGCGCGAGCTGCAGCGACGCTGGGTCGAGATCCTCGGCCTCGAGAGCGCCCCACCGCGCGATGCGCGGCGGGTGCGTGCCGGCGACTGCCGGGCGAAGGTCGCCGAGCTGTTCCACGCGCCCGGGCCGGGCTGGCCCCGTGCGCGCTACCACTCGCCCGACGTCATGCTCGCCGCGGCCAGCGTCGAGCACATCGCGGCCGGCGAGTTTCTCGCTGTGCTCGGCGAGGTCCATCCTGGCATCAACACGCTGCTGTCGCACGTCGCGTACCGCCTCCATCCCGAACGGGCGGAGCTCGCCGCGGCATATGAAGCCGATCTGGCGATGACATGCATCTCGCCGATCCAGAACGCGCTCGGTCGCGCGACGAACTCGCCGATGTCGCCGCTCGTCTGGGTGCATATTGACTACTTACATTTGTCGTTGACGCACGCGGTGGACTTGCACTCGCGAACCTCCACGCAACCGCGCGACGGTTCGGTCGATACGCCGGCCCATGCCATCCAAGTCGAAGTCGTCCCCCACACAACCCTCGCGATGCCCGGCATCTCGATCGAATAGATCGAGTCGCTGTCCGACCTCGGTGTGATCCTCACGACTCGAACGTCGGATCGACGGCGCCACGCGATCAGGCCGGGCGCTCAGCGGACCAGCGTGCGATCCCGCCGTCGACCGCGTGCTCGGCGATGGCGGCCAACTCCTCGCCGGTGAACGCCAGGTTCTGGAGCGCGGCCACGTTGGCCTCCAGCTGCGTGACGCTGCTGGCGCCGATCAGCGTGGAGGTCATACGCGGGTCGCGCAGCGTCCAGGCCAGCGCCAGCTGCGCCAGCGACTGGCCGCGGCCCTTCGCGATGTCGTCGAGCGCCCTGACGTGCGTCATGACGTTCTCGTTGAGCCGCTCGGCCTTGAGGAAGTGGCCGACGCTCGCGCGCGAGCCGTCCGGGATCCCGCCGAGGTAGCGGTCGGTCAGGATGCCCTGCTCCAGCGGCGAGAAGCAGATCGCGCCGACGCCGAGGCCGCCGAGTGCGTCGAGCAGGCCGTGCTCGATCTTGCGGTCGAGCATGCTGTAGCGCGGCTGGTGAATCAGCAGCGGAGTGCCCAGCTCCTTGAGGATCCGCGCGGCTTCCAGCGTCTGCTCGGGGGAGTAGTTCGAGACGCCCGCGTACAGCGCCCGGCCGGAGCGGACGGCCGTATCGAGCGCGCCCATCGTCTCCTCGAGCGGCGTCTCGGGGTCGAAGCGATGGCTGTAGAAGATGTCGACGTAGTCGAGGCCCATGCGGCCGAGCGACTGATCGAGGCTGGCCAGCAGGTACTTGCGCGAGCCCCACTCGCCGTACGGGCCAGGCCACATATCGTACCCGGCCTTGGTCGAGATGATCAGCTCGTCGCGGTACGGCCGGAAGTCAGCCGCGAAGGCGCGCCCGAAGTTGGTCTCGGCGCTGCCGTAGGGCGGGCCGTAGTTGTTGGCCAGGTCGAAGTGGGTGACGCCGAGGTCGAAGGCGCGGCGCAGGATGGCGCTGTTCAGCTGGGGCGATCGGCCGTCGCCGAAGTTGTGCCAGAGGCCAAGGGACACGGCCGGGAGCTTCAGCCCGCTGCGCCCGCAGCGGCGGTAGCTCATCGTGGCGTAGCGGTCGTCGGCGGCGAGGTAGGTCAAGGGGAGCTCCAGAGCGGGCGGTGGAACGATCTGATAGGCTGGCGTTCGATTTCGTGCAAGTCACGCCTCGCACGCCCACTCATCATCAACGAGATGCTCAAGCCCGATCGAGATGCTCCAGGTGCCGGATGAAGCAGCTGATGAAGCAGCTGGTGATGGTCGTCGCATGTGCAGGGGCTGCGTCGGCCGCGACTGCAGTCGCGGATCCCGCGCCCAAGCCCGCGGATCAGGCGAATTCATGGCCGCGATACGCGGTCGAAGGCATCGCGCTCGGTGCGTCGCTCGACAAGCTCGTCGGGTTCACCTGCAGCGACAAGGCCGCGGTCGTCACCTGCGTCCGCTTCGTCGATGCGAGGTGCAAGGGCAAGCCGACGCAGGTCCAGCCGACCGTCGCCGAGCTGCCGCCGGGTGCCGGGTGCGGATTCATTCTGACCGGCGAGGATCCCAGGACATACCTCGATCACCAGGTGCAGGCGGTGTCACTGTCGGCGGTGATCGTCTACGGCACGGCCAAGCGGCGCGTGTTCGAGGTCAGGCACACGTTCGCCAGAGAGGACCTCACGGAGAAATCGCGGCTCGGCAAGACGTTGATCGCGCGCTACGGCAAGCCGAGCAGCAGCGTGCCGCCCGTGCGGATGCTGTGGACCGAGGGGTCGACGACGACCTCGGCCGCCTGCGACGACGAGGGCGGCTGCTCGGTCATGGTCACCGACCTCGATCTCATGCTCGCTGACGAGCACTGAGCGTACCGCGCACCGCCGCGCTGTCCTGCTCGGCTCGCGCTTTCCGCATCAGCCAGCGATGCGATGGCCGGGTCACGGCCGGTAGCGGATCCGCCACAGGCAGTTGCCGGCGTCGTCGCTGACGACCAGGGCGCCGGCTCGGGTCTGGGTGACGGCGACCGGGCGGCCCCAGACGTTGCCGTCGGGGGTGACCAGGCCGGTCATGAAGTCGACGTATTCGCCGGTCGGCGCGCCGTCCTTGAGCGGCACGTAGATCACCTTGTAGCCGGTGCGGCGCGCGCGGTTCCACGAGCCGTGCTCGGCGGCGAACGCCTGGCCGCGGTACTCGGCGGGGAATTGCGTGGCGGTGTAGAAAATCATGCCGAGCGAGGCAGAGTGCGATTGCAGGAGCACGTCGGGGACGACGACCTTGTCGGCGAGCTCGGGGTGCTTGCCGGCGTGGCGCGGGTCCTGGTGGTTGCCGAGGTAGAACCACGGCCAGCCGTAGAACCCGCCGTCGCGCACGCGCGTGATGTAGTCGGGCACGAGGTGATCGCCGAGCTCGTCGCGCTCGTTGACCGAGGTCCACAGCTCGTGGGTCTCGGGGTGGAGCGCGAGACCGACCGGGTTGCGGATGCCGGTGGCGTAGACGCGCTCGTGCTTGCCGTCGGGCGAGTATTCGAAGATCCGCGCGCGGCGATCCTCGGCCGCGTCGTCGTCGACGTTGGACCTCGAGCCGACCGACACGAACATCTTGTTGCCGTCACCCATCGCGGCCTGTCCAGTCCGCGTGCCGGCGGGCGCGGCGAGCTGCGTCGACGGCGGTGGCGTCGACAGCGGCGCCGCGGCCCGGGTCGGCGGCGGCGCGGCAGGCTCGTGCTTGCAGGCAGCGAGCGCGAGAATCGCAACGATCAGCGAGCGCATCCGCGGATCCTAGCGCCGTGTGATCAGCGTTGCAGGCGCGTGTCGGTCGCGAAGGGCTGTGACCGGCGCGGAGAGCTGTGACCGGCTCGGAGGGCTGTGACCGGCGAGCGACAGTGTCACGGCCACAGCGCCGGCCCGCGCGTTCACACCGGGCGGCAGGCCAACTATGTGAAATGCCTTGAAGCTGCCGCGTGGCCCATCGCTTGCTCTATCTCCGGTCATGCAGATCAAGACTCATTTGATGAAA
>DATBBB010000254.1:0-17323 GCA_036271215.1 Kofleriaceae bacterium
ACGCCGGACTCCGGCGGCTTCCCGGTGATCGGCGCCGAGCCGACGCGCCGCCCGGGCGCCAGCCTCGGGACGTCCGCTCCGTCCGCGCCGCCGGCGGTTCCGTCCACGCCGCCCGACTCGGGCCGGCCCAAGGCGCCGAGCCTGACCGACGGGCCCAAAGATCCGTACGGCGGCGGCGATGACCCTCCGTCCGACGGCGTGACTCCCGAGAAGAAGGCCGAGTTCTTCGCGAACGTCGGCAGCCAGCAGCTGATCGCCGGCGACACCGCCAGCGCGGCGTCCAACTTCAAGAAGGCGCTCGAGATCGACGCCAAGAGCGTGCCGGCGGCGATCGGCATGGGCGAGATCGCCCTGCGCCAGGGCCTGTTCGGCGACGCGATCGCGCACCTCACCAAGGCCGGGCGGCTGTCGCCCCGCAACAGCAAGGTGTTCACCTTGCTCGGCGAGGCGTACCTCGGCAGCGGCAACAGCGCGCAGGCTGCGGCGAACTTCAAGAAGGCGCTGCAGCTCGATCCGGACAACGCCCGCGCCCGCGACGGCTACAACGACGCCTCGAGCCGCGTCGCGCCGGCCCAGGACGACGCGCAATAGCCACGACTGCAGCGCGCAGCTCCAGACAACGCGCGCGCACCGGCTGCAACGAACCTCGAGCCGCGTCGCGCCGGCCCAGGACGACGCGCAATAGCCGCGACTGCAGCGTGCGGCGCTTGCTGCCAGGGCCACCGCACGCCGCACCGACCGACCGGCCGATCATCTGGTATCGATCGTCAGTGGTTGCTGACGGCAGTGGTTGCTGACGTCAGTGGTTGCTGACGGTCGTGCTCAGCGCGGCTTCTTCGTGGGCTTGGCGGGCTCCGGCGCACGGTCCTTGGCGGGAGCCGCCCACGACGACGGTGCGCCGTGATGGGCCACGCCGAGGCGGATGCGGCGGCTCGACCAAGAGATCTTCGGACGGGTTTTTCCGAGAGCCATACTTTCACCGTAGGGTCATACGTGTCTTCCGGCAAGCTCTCCTTACAAGAAGAGATCTCCCGTCATCCGGTCGATATGACAAAGTAGAGAGGGTGTTTCACGTCTACGTCGACAGTGTGACGGGAATGGCACCGGACGCGACGCGCGCGCTGTCGGAGGCGGTGTCCGCGTCCTACGGCGTGCCGGCAGCAGATCTGTATGTCCAGTTGACGCACGGACCGCTTCGGGTCAGAGCCAACGTCGATCGCTCGACCGCCGAGACCTACGCGCACGACCTCGCGGTGATCGGGGCGCGCGTGCGGATCGAGCCGGTGGACCCGCTGGCAGCGCTGCCGCCGGATGACTCCACCGATCGCACGCGTCGATCGGAGCCGGTGCTGACCGCGGCCGCGGCCGCGCGCGCGCTCGACGCGGACGTCACCGCCGCGGCCGAGGCGATCGCCGCGATGCGCGCCAACGCCGTGATGCTCACCACGATGGCGGCCGGATCCGGCATTCCGGGAGCGGCGTCCCCGGTGCTGGCCCGCGGCTCCGAATCGATCATCGCGCCGATGCGACTCGCCGGCCCGCCGGTCGCGCCCTGGCTGTCCGATCCGCGGCGCCTGATGGCGGCGCCGCGCGTGCGGCTCGCGACCGGTGTGGTGCTGGCGATCGTGCTCGGCCTCCTGCCCGCCGACCTGATCGCCGCGCTGCGCGAGCACCGGATGATCGACCTGACGTCACTCCTGATCTGGGCCGCCGCCGGCAGCGCGATCGGCTATGTCTGGTTCCGCAAGATCCGCTGGGACCCCGACGATCGCCGCGCTGGTTAGCCGCGCGCGGCGTGCGCACGCGGTCATCGCCAGCGCCCGCTCGCCGGGAGCCGGCTTACTCGCTGTCTTCGTTGTTGTCTTCGTTGTCCTTGGCGGGCTTGGGCGGCGCCGGCTTGCGGACGCGCCGCCGGACGACGACCTCTTCTTCGTCATCGTCGTCATCATCGTCGCCCCTGACAACGCGGCGGGCGACCGGCGGCGGGTTCTCGGCCGCGGCCTTGCGCTCGCGGCGCACCGTGACGCGCCAGGCGAACAGGATCGAGATGTTGTAGAGCACGATCATCGGGGTCGCCATCAGGAACTGCGACACGACGTCGGGGCCCGGCGTGAGCACCGCGCCGATGATGAACGCGAGCACGATGAACCAGCGGCTGAACTTCCACAGGCTGCGATGGGTGACCAGGCCGACCATCGCGAGGAAGTAGATCAAGAGCGGCATCTCGAAGATCGCGCCGAACGCGAGCATCGAGTCGCGCGTGAGATCCAGGTAGTCCTGGATGTCCGGCAGGGTCTGCAGCCCGGCCGAGTTGTACTTGAGCATGTAGTCGAACAGCGCGGGCAGCGCGAAGTAGAAGCAGAACAGCGCGCCGCTGACGAAGAAGATCATCGACAGCCCGGCGAACGTCGCCGCGACGCGGCGCTCGCGCTTGTAAAGCCCGGGCGCGATGAACCGCCACAGCTGATAGAAGATCAACGGCGAGGCAACGAAGATCCCCGCCCACATCGCGATCGACATGAAGACCCAGAACGGGCGGGTCACGCCGGTGCTGATCAGGTGGGCCGGGCCCCAGTCTTCACTCGGCGCCAGGATGTGGAGATCGATCAGCGCCTTGGTGATCGGGCCGTGGTGGCCTTCCCAGATGTCGAACAGCGGCTCGCGCAGCCACGTGAAGATGTCCTCGGCGAAGAACCAGCAGACCAGGAACGCGAGCACGAACGCGATCGACGCGTTGCGGACGCGGTCGCGAAGCTCGACGAGGTGCGACAGGAACGGCATGCGGCCGCCCTCGAGGTCCGCCGCCTTGGCCTTCTCTTCCTCTTCGGGCGACGGCTCCTCGGTCGCGGCGCGCTTAGCCATGCTCGGGCTCGGACGTATCAGCGGCCACGGCCGGCTCGGGAGCCGCCGGCGTCGACGGCACCGGCGACACGGTCGCCGCGGCCTGCGCTGCCTCGGCAGCCTTGTCCTCGGCTGCGGGCGCTACGGGTGCCGGAGCTGCGGGTGCCGGGGCCGCACCCGAGGGCGCCGGGGCCGCACCCGAGGGCGCCGGAGCTGCGGGCGCCGGGGCCGCAACCAAGGGCGCCGGAGCTGCGGGCGCGGGCGCCGCAACCGACGGTGCCGGGGCTGCCGAGGCCGGTGTCGAGCGGGCGATCGGGTTGGGCGCCGGCTTCACCAGCGCGGCGAGCTCGGCGTCGTCGTGCGCGGTCGGGTGCGGTGCGTCGGCCTCGCCCGCGGTGGGCGGCATCGACAGCGCGGGCTTGGCAGCCTCGGCGGGGTGGTCGGCGGTGGCGTGAGTGCTCGCGTCGTCCTTGGCCGTGTCGTCCTTGGCCGCGTCGTCCTTGGCCGCGTCGTCCTTGGCCGCCTCGGCGGCCGCGGGAGCGACATGCGGAGGCTCGCCCTCGGTCGGCTCGGGCAACGCGGCCGTGGCCGCGGTGGCGACCACCGCTTCGATCTGCTTGGGCTTGATCGCCCGGATCGGCTTGGGCCGGACCGGCTCGTCATCGCCGCGCAGCGCGCTCTTGAGGTCGCGGATCGCGCCGCCGATGTGCTCGTCGTCCTCGATCGTCTGCTGCAGCACCCGCGACTGCTTCTTGATATCGCGGATGCCCTTGCTGATCTTCTTGGCAGCGTCGGGCAGCTTATCGGGACCCAGAAATAGAAGCGCGACGATCAAGATCACGATGATCTCGGTGCCGCCCATGCCGAACATCGAGCGGAGCATACCACCGCGTTCGACCGGTGCCTCGTGCGAGGGCCACTCAGAATTCGCTGGAGCTACGGCCGAAATCACTGGGCGATGTCCCAGGTTGCCCCGAGACCTCGGTGGGCGCGGTCCCTGCGCGGAACCACAGGGTCAGGCCGCCGGCGCCGGGCGCGGCCACGAGCCCGGTCTCACGGTCGATCGCGACCTGCTCCATGCCGTCGGGAGCGGGCCCCGGGACCGGGGTTACGGGCCGCGCGCCCTCGGCGGCGCGGATCGCGCGCATCCACAGCGGCAGCGCGGCGTGAGCACCATCGCCTTCATTACCGAGCTTGTGCGCCGGATCATCGAACCCGACCCAGACCGCGGCGAGCGCGCGGCCGGTGAACCCGACGAACCAGGCGTCGGTGTTGTCGTTGGTGGTGCCGGTCTTGCCGGCGGCGGGGCGGCCGAGCGACGCGGCGGCGCTCGCGGTGCCGCGCGCGACCACCGCGCTCATCATGTCGCCGAGCTGGAACGCGACGCGCTCGTCGATCAGCCGGCCGCCGGACGCGCCGACCCGGACGTCGGGGTCGGTGCCGGCGGTGGCGGCGAGCCGATCGTAGCGTCGCGCCGGATCGAGCCACGGGTCCTCGGGCACCGTGGCGTCGAACAGCTCGCGATCGCCGCGCCGGATCCGGATCGCGAAGTGCGGCGCGACCGCCCAGCCGCGCCGGGCGATCGCCGCGTAGACCCGCGCGAGCTCGATCGGCTTGACGCACGACGCGCCGAGCGCCATCGGCCGCAGCTCGGTGAGCGCGGTGGTGATGCCCATGCGGCGGGCGAGCGCGACGATCGGCCGCGGGCCCACGCGATCGAACACGTCGATCGCCGGCGCGTTGAGCGAGGCGGCGAACGCGTCCTCTGCCAGCACGATGCCGCGGAACCGGTTGCCGGACCGCGGCTTCCAGTGCGTGCCGGTCGCCTCGTCGTACTCCGAGATCGGCGCGTCGCGCAGCGCGGTGCCGGGGGTGATCGCGCCGGCGGCGAGCGCGGCGCCGTAGACCAGCGGCTTCCACGCCGAGCCGGGCTGGCGGCACGCCTGGCGGAACCGATCGAAGCGATCGCCGCCGGGGGTGGCGCCGGGGGTGGCGCCGCCGCGGCTCCACGCCCGACCGCCGACGATCGCCTCGACATATCCGGTGCGGTGATCCCAGACCAGCGCGGCGACCTGCGCGCCGCCCCAGCGATCGGCGTGCGCGATGGCGTCGCGCGCCAGCTCGGTGCCGAGCGCGGGGAGCGCCGCGGTGTCGATCGTGAGGCCGCCGCGCGCGAGCTCGGCGGGCAGCGCGCCGGCGACCAGGCCGCGCACCTGCTCCGTGTACCACGGCACGCGGGTGCCGTAGCTCGGGCGCGGCCGGGCGAGCGCGATCGGCGCGGCGGTGGCGGCGAGCTGGGCCTGCGGATCGATCAGGTGCGCGCGCGCCATCCGGGCGAGCACTTCGTTGCGGCGGGCGCGCGCGGCGTCGGGGTGATGGAACGGATCGAGCCGGCCGGGCGCCTGGATCAGCCCGGCGAGCAGCGCGGCCTGGGGCAGATCGAGCGCGCCGACCTCGCGATCGAAGTAGGCGCGGGCGGCGGCGGCCATGCCGTACGCACCCTCGCCGAGGAACACGAAGTCCAGATACGTCTCGAGGATGTCGCGCTTGGTCCACCGGCGCTCGATCGCGCGGGCGAGCAGCGCCTCGCGGACCTTGCGGCGGACGCTGCGCTCGGTGCCGATCTCGCGAGGCAACAGGTTGCGCGCGACCTGCTGGGTGATCGTCGATGCCCCCTCGACGACGCGGCCGGCCTGGTAGTTGATGAGCGCGGCGCGCGCGATCGCGGCGTAGTCGACGCCGCGGTGGGCGTAGAACCGGACGTCCTCGGCGGCGAGCACCGCGAGCGCCAGCTCCGGTGGGATCTGATCGAGCGTGGTCAACGTGCGGTGGCCGATCACCGGGCCGTCGCGGAACGGCAGCTCGGCGAGGTGCGAGCCGTCGGCGGCGAGCACGATCGACGTCTGCGGCGCCTCGGCGCGCCACGCGGCGAGGTCGGGCACGTCGGGCAGGTCGCGCGCCCAGCGCCGCAGGGTCACGGCGACCACGCCGCCGGCGGCGATCGGCGCGACGAACCCGAGCCAGATCGCCGCGAGCAGCGGCAGCCGCCACCACCAGCCGCCGTCGCGGCGGTTGGCGACGACGACCCGCGAGGTCACGGGGTGGCCTCGTGGGGGAACAGCGGCATCTGGTGCGGCGGGCCGATCATCCGGGCGCGCGGACCGAGCGCGGCGACGATCGGCTCGGCGCAGGCGCCGGTGACGTAGATGTCGCGCGCGCCGGTCGCCTCGATCCAGCCGAGCAGCTGGGCGCGGTCGGCGGCGGCGGCCCACGCGAAGCCGGCGGCGTACCCGGCGGCGCCGGCGCGGGCGCGCGCGGAGACCAGCGCGGCGACGTGGCTGCGATCGCCGAGCGTGCGGGCGAGGCCGGCGCGATCGCCGTCGAGCCAGACGATCGCGCGCGGCTCGCGGCCGGGCGTGGGGATCGCGGGGATGCCGCTCGCCGCCTCGGAGCTGATCGGCCTGACCGGGGTGACCGGGCGGGGCTGCGGCGATCCGATCGCGCGCGGCCGGGCGTGCGTGGTGCGCGGGGTGAGCGTGCTGCCGATCGCGACGCTGCCGTCGACCAGCTGGGCGCCGGGCACCAGGTCGGCGATCCGCTGTGCCGCCTCGCGGAGCGCGCGGCCGCCGGCGATCGGGATGCCGTCGGCGGCGAGCCGGCTGGCGACCTCGAGGCCGTCGAGCAGCGAGTCGACGAACAGCACGGGCCGGCGCTGGGCGGCGAGCTGATCGCGCGCCCACTCGCTGGTCGCGGCGATCGCGCTGGCGAGCGGCGGAAACCGATCCGCCGGCTGGCCGTACGGCGCGGCGACCACCACGGCGTCGCAGCTGCGCAGCTCGGCGGCATCGCCGACGCCACCGGCGCTGGTGCGGACCGCGCCGGCGTACAGCACGGTCTTGCCGGTGATGTCGGCGTGGAGCGCGGCGGCGCCGAACCCGCGGCCGGACGGGATCAGCTCGAGCCGCACGGTACCGAGCGTGAACCGCTGGCGCAGCGGCACGGCGAGGTGGCCCTTGTCGCGGGCGCCGATCAGCGCGAGGGTGATCGCGGTGCCGATCAGCTGGCCGTGGCCGGTGCGCGCGGCGCGGTCGGCCGACGACAGGAAGCAGACGTCGCGGCGGCGGCGGGCGTCGCACCAGAGCGGCGTGCCGGTGAGGTGGACGCCGTCGCGCCAGGTCACGGGTGCGCTGGGAGCAGTTCGCGGGCGGCGCGCCACAGCTCACGGTGCCATTCGGAGGCCGATCTGGCAATGATCTGGCCGACCTACGCGTGAGCTGCGTCGATCGGGATCGGCGCTACTCGACGCTCTCGGTGGGTAGCTTGCCGGCGTGGAGCTGGGCCTCGAGCTCGGCGATGATCGCGATGAGCTGGTCGCGCGCGGTGTCGTCGAGGTCGAACACGATGCCCATGCCGGGCGGCTCGTCGTCCTCGACCAGGATCGTGTGCGACACCTTGCCGACCAGCGACAGCGGCTGGGGGTGGCCGGGCAGGCTGACCAGCATGTGGACCTGCGAGGTCTCCGGGAGCGGCTTGTCGGTGAACAGAAACACGCCCTCCTCGTTGATATCCTTGGTGAACGTCGTGGCAGGCCCCTCGACGGCGCCGTAGGTCACAGCGAGCTTGATCGGCAGCCGGCGCTTCTCTCTCAGATTTAGCAGGCCGCCGCGCACGAAGCCGTTCAGGTAGTTGATCTTGTCGCGCTCGGTGCCGCTGATGGCGACGATCGCGCCGGCGGGCTCCTCGCGCTGGCCGACCACGGTGCCGCGCAGGGTGACCAGCCAGCCGCTCACGTCGAGATCGATCCGCACCGGTGCGCCCTGCTCGATCGCGCCGGCGGTCGCCGGCACGAACAGGGTCCAGTCGCGTGGATCGAAGATCTTGATCCACTCGCTGTGACTGGAGAGGCGAAGCTCGAGCCGGACCGCACCCACGGCGCCATCGTAGACCACTCCAATCGCGGGGGGCGGCTTGTGCGCGGGGGATCGTCGCAGCCGGCACCCGCGGCTTGCTGCTCGGCGGCTGGCTCGGCTTGCTGGCTCGGCTTGCTTGTGGGTTGCCGGCTTGCGTGCTCGGCCTGGATCGGTGCGTGGCGGGTGGTGGGGAGAACGTGGACACGCTGCGCTGCGCTACCGCGGGTCTGGGCCCCTCGCTCGGGTGAAAGCGGACCACCGACGAGAGAACGTCACTCCATGCCTAATACTCGGAGCGGCCTGCCCTCGATGATCAACCTGTGGAAGCTACCTCGCGAGAAACCCAGCCCGCGTCGCTTCGCTGCGCGTTGACGCCCTCTTCACTTCCTCTGCACGCTTGACCTCTGCACGCTTCACCTCGCGCCTCTTACCCGCAGCCGGCCTGCACTCGTACGAGTTTTGCGAGCCCTACTGGATCGCGATGTGGATTGTCAGCGGCTTGCCGTCGCGCAGGACCTGAGCGCTGAGCGCCTTCGCTGAAGATGCGCGGGCGTAGAGGTTGGCGGTATCGTCGAGCGTGAGCAACTGCATGCCGTCGACCGACGTGATGACGTCGCCGGTGCGCAGGCCGGCGCGCTGGAAGATCGTCCCGTCGTTGACCTGATCGAGGATGACGCCGGAGCTCGAGAAGCTGGCGCGGACAGATGTCGCGAGCGCGCTGAAGTCGGCGAGAGCGCCATCGACGTCGCTGCGCGACAGCACGATCGCCCCGGCAGGCGCGCCGGATGTCCGGCGTCCGGACGTCGCGGCGGCCGGTTTCGAGTGGGCCGTCGGGCTGGATGCGGCCGCTGGGCTCGATGGCGTTGCGGTCGTCGCCGGGGCCGTCGCGGACGCTGCGCTGGCACTGCCGCCGGTACTGGCACTGCCGCCGGTACTGGCGCTGCCGCCGGTGCTGGCACTGCCGCCGGTACCTGACGCGGTGGCCGCGACCGATGGCGTGATAACGAGCGGTGCGGCTGGCGACGCCGGTGCTGCAGGCGAAGTCGACGCGACCGCGGGCGAGACCGGTCCGCTGGCGACGCGCGAATCTGTGGGGCTGGCGCCGCCCGACGGGGCGTGGGCGCCGCGGATCTCGGTGGGGGCCGAGTTGTTGGAGGTGGTCGGGGCGGTCCGGGCGGGAGCAGGGTCGGGATCGGGGGCAAGGGCGACGCGAATGTGGGGATCGGTGGCCAGCGGCGCGTTGGCCTCGCCGGTAAGGCCGGCAAGGCTGGTAGGGCCGGTAGGGGTCGAGATCGACGTGGGCGCCTCAGCGACACGGACGCCGCCTTCGCCGGGCGCGATTGCACGAGCGCCGCGGCTCGTAGGGGCGCCGGTGGGCTCGGCGCCTGGGGCTTCGGCGACCCGGATGCTGGGCTCACCGTAGGGATCGAGCGGGGCGGGCTCGTGGGTTTCGGCCTGCTTTGCAGTCGAGCGGACGTGCGCCACGCTGTCGCGCTCGGTGCCGGGGTGGTTGGTGTCGCGGTGCTCGGCGTCGCGGTGATACGGCCGAGCGGGTGCTGTGAGCACGATCTGCTGGCCGTCGCGGCTGAGGGTCACCTCGTCGTCGTCGATCGCGTCGACCGTGTAACCATCGACATTGCCGCCGAGATCAGCGAGCACGTGGGTCGATCGTGAGCGGTCGAACAGCAGCGCCTGGTGGCTCTCTGGCATGACCCGGACCACGCGAAGCGGGACCTTACTGTGGGGCGTCTCGTGGGTCTCGTGGGCCTCGTGAGCCTGTGAAGGCTCCGCGGAGGGAGTGTCGCCGGCGTGCGCGAAGGAGGCGAACAGAGTCAGCGCGAACGCACCGGCGACGAGACGCATGGACGCGCGAGCGTGCAATTTGTGATCCTGCTCGAGGCGAGCCCGATCGACAGCAAACGTCCGGAGATCATGACCTCGGCAATTTTGCGCTGTATCGGTTTATTCACACGAGGCAGACCCTTTTGGACACACAGCTTTCAGGTCGATCTTCGTCGAGAACGAAACCACCTCGGCCGGGCACTCAGCGTTTGCGCGGGGCCGTGTCGCCCAGGCCTGCTGACGGGATTTCCCAACAGATGGCCCAGGACCAGTCGCTCCGCGGAACACGCGCGCGCGGTTGGCGACGGCACCTCGCGTGACGGTTCCGCGGAACCGCGACGAAGCGCACATGACGGTTCCGCGGAAACTGCGAACCGCGGCTTGGACACGCAAGCATCGCGCCCGGACGGCCCGGCGGAAACCACGCGTGCGGTTGCGACGGCACCTCGTGAGACGGTTCCGCGGAACCGCGACGAAGCGTACAGGACGGTTCCGCGGAGCCGCGTACCGCGGCTGGGATACGCGCTCCGGTGGCTCCGAAGGAACGCGGAGCATCGCGTACGACGGCTCCGCGGAAACACGCCGGCACCTCGCGCAACGGTTCCGCAGAACCGCGACGAAGCGCACATGACGGTTCCGCGGAGCTGCGTACCGCGGCCGGGACACGCGCCCGGACGGTTCCGCGGAGACGGTGGGTCAGGCCTTCTTGGCTTCTTTGCCGTCGAGCTCGGACAGATCGAGGTCCTCGAGCTCCTTGAGGTCCTCGGCGGTGAGGCTGCTACCGCCGAGGCTGGCGGCGGGGGCCGCGGAGGCGGCGTGCTCGGCGTGCTTGTCGTCCTTGGCAGCGCCGGCGGCACCGGCGGCGAGCTGCTTGGCGGAGTCGCCCTTGGGGGCCTCGAGCATGCCCATCTTGGCCTTGAGCTCGGACAGCGCGTCGTCCTCGGTCCCGGCCCCGCCCTGCTCGAGCTGGAGGAACTTGGACTCGAGGGTATCGCCGGACAGCTCGCCGGCGAGCTCGGCTCCGGCTTCGGCCTCGGCCTCCATCAGCTGGATCCGCTCGGCCATGCGGTCGAACGTGTCGAACGCGCTGGTGTCGCCGAGGCCCTGCATGGTGTTGGCGATCTGCTGCTGGGCCTCCGCGCGCTTCTTGCGGGCGATGAGGATGTTCTTCTTGCGCTTGGCTTCCTCGATCTTGTTGTTGAGGAGGCGCAGCGCGTCCTTCAGCTTCTCGACCGCCTGCTTCTGGGCGAGCCACTGCTGCTGGAACTGGGTCGCGATCGTCTCGTGCTCCTGCTTGCGGGCGAGCGCCTGGCGGGCGAGGTTGTCGTCCCCCGCGCGGACCGCGACCATCGCCTTGCGCTCCCATTCCTTGGCCTTGTCGGCCTCGGCGGTGTACTGCTTTTGAAGCTTTTTCTCGTCGGCGATCGCGACCGCGACCGCCTTCTTGGCTTCGATCAGCTGAGCCTGCATCTCGCTCAGCACTTGCGTCAGCATTTTCTCGGGATCTTCGGCCTTCGTGATGAGGTCGTTGATGTTGGACTTGATCAGCGTCCCGAGTCTGGAAAAGATCCCCATGGCTTCCTTCGAGCGTACGGGATCAAACGTGTGGTTGCAACGCTCGCTCCGAGCGTGATACTGCCAAGGCTTCGCGATTCCCGCTCGCCGAAAGACGATGTCCGAGACCGGTTCTTCACGTCCTCCGGGCAGGGTCCCCCGCCACCTCGGCATCATCATGGATGGCAACGGGCGCTGGGCGCAGCGTCGGGGATTGCCCCGGATCGAGGGCCACCGGCTCGGGGCCGACTCGGTCCGCGACATCACGCGCGCGTCCCGCGAGCTGGGGATCGAGGCGCTGACGCTTTACGCGTTTTCTTCACAGAACTGGCAACGTCCGGTGGACGAGGTCGCCGGGCTCATGCAGCTGCTCCGGGACTACCTGATCGGGGAGCGTGCCGAGATCCTCGACAATGACATCCGGCTCGAGGCGATCGGCGACGTCGAGCGGTTGCCGCCGATGGTGACCGAGCCGCTGAACGAGCTGCGGGCGGTGTCTGCAGCAAATCGTGGCATGACGCTGACCCTGGCGCTATCGTACGGTGGCCGCGAATCGATCGCGCGGGCGGTGCGCGCGGTGGTGCGCGACGCCATCGCGGGCCGACTGACGCCCGAGCAGCTCGACGTCGAGCGGCTCAACGCCTACCTGCCGACCGCCAGGCTGCCGACGCTGGATCTGCTGATCCGGAGCAGCGGCGAGCAGCGAATCTCGAACTTCATGCTGTGGGAGATCGCGTACGCCGAGCTGGTGTTCGTCGATGTGCTGTGGCCGGAGTTCCGCCGCGCTCATCTGTACGCGTGCCTCGATCAGTACGCGGGGCGCGAGCGCCGGTTTGGCCTGACGTCGGACCAGCTGGACTCGGACGTCGAGCCGCCGGGTTGAGCCGCCGGGCTGATGATCTGGCGGGCTGATCTGGCGGATGGACGTGGCGGCAGTGACTTGACGCCGATCGACGGCTGCGGTTAGCTGCCGCCTCCGTGGCCCTCGGCAACCTCGCCCAACGATTTCTCGTCGCGCTGGTCGCTGTCCCGATCCTCTTGGTGGTGCTGTACTACCACCGGGCGGAGCCGACCTGGGTCCTGATCTTCGCCGCGTCGCTGATCGCGATGAACGAGCTGTTCGCGATGCTGCTGCCGGTGGCGGACCGCCGGCCGGCGCTGATCATGGGCGGGCTGTCGGCGGCGGCGTTCTACTGGCTCGATCCGGTCGCGCTCGGCGCGTACGGCGACGCGGTACCGGCGGTGGTGAGCCGCGCGGTGGCGGCGGGAGCGACGATCCCCGTGCTGCTCGCGGTGGTCGTGCCGGGCCTCTATTACCTGTTCCGGTTCCGCGACATCCCGAGCGTGGCCGGGCGCTACGCCGCGACCGTGACCGGCATCTTCTATGCCGGCTACCTGACGACCTACCTCGCCAAGCTCAAGCTGATCGATCCGCACCACGGCGGCGACACCGTGCTGCTGGTGCTGATCGTGGCGTGGCTCGCCGACACCGGCGGCTACTTCGCCGGGCGGTTCTTCGGCAAGGCCAAGCTCTACGAGGCAGTCAGCCCCAAGAAGACGTGGGCGGGCGCGTGGGGCGGCATCGCCGGCTCGCTGATCGGCGTGGCGGCGCTCAAGCTGATCATGCCGAGCTACCTTCATGCGAGCTACCTGACGTGGGTCGATGTCGGGCTGATCGCGATCCCGGGCGGCGTGCTCGGCCAGCTCGGCGATCTGACCGAGTCGCTGATCAAGCGCTCGGTCGGGGTGAAGGACTCCGGAGCGCTGCTGCCGGGCCACGGCGGGCTGCTCGATCGGATCGACGCGGTGCTGTTCATCGCGCCCTACGTGTATGGCTATCTCGTCATTCGCGGCATCGTCGTCGGATAACCGACAGCCGCCGGTCACTCGCATGTCCGTCGGGGGCAGCGCGCCTCACGTGCTGCCTTATTCGGTGCAGTAGTACTTCAATATTCAATCACCGCCTGTCGGTGCACTGAACAATTCACGACTCGCAACGAGCGAGATGTGTACGTGTAACAATCCAGTGACGGCATTGCGCTACACAATTGAGTGCAACCCGGCGGGGGTGCTCTACCGCGTTTCTAACGCCAGTCGTCGTCGAGAAATCGCACGGGTGTGCCAGCGTGATCGCGAAAATCGATGCACGGGGTGCTACAGTGTTTTCGGGCATTCTGTCGATATTTTTACTGTCACGCCTCTTCCAGAAACTTTCAGTTCCGCAGAAGATGCGCCCAACAGTTTCGCTATCTGGTCGGGAGATCCAATAGCGAAGTCGACTGGCTCGTGGGTCAGATAGTCACGAGCATATTATCGCGCGAGGTGTTTGGTTCATGCCGTCGCAACCGTTTCAGCTACCCGACTTCTACATGCCATATCCCGCGCGGCTCAACCCTCACCTCGAGGGCGCGCGGATCCATACCAAGGCATGGGCGCGCGAGATGGGAATTCTCGGGTCGCCGGAGGAGTCAAACGGCGAGCCGATCTGGGACGAGCACGACCTCGATTCCCACGACTATGCGTTGCTGTGTGCCTATACCCATCCGGACTGCTCGGCGGACGAGCTCAACCTGATCACCGACTGGTACGTCTGGGTGTTCTTCTTCGACGACCATTTCCTCGAGATCTACAAGTACACGAAGGACATGGAAGGCGCGAAGACGTACCTCGCGCGGCTGCACGCGTTCATGCCGCTCCATCCCCAGGCCGATCCGCCCGAGCCGACCAACCCCGTCGAGCGCGGCCTCCAGGATCTGTGGGCGCGCACGGTGCCGGGGACCGGGGTCGACTGGCGCGAGCGGTTCATCGCGAGCACCAAGGCGTTGACCGACGAGTCGCTGTGGGAGCTCGACAACATCCAGCGCGACCGGGTCGCCAACCCGATCGAGTACATCGAGATGCGGCGCAAGGTCGGCGGGGCGCCGTGGTCGGCCAACCTGATCGAGCACGCGGTCGGCGCCGAGATCCCGCCGGTGATGGCGAAGACCCGGTCGTTGCAGGTGCTGCGCGACACGTTCGCCGACGGCGTCCACCTGCGCAACGACCTGTTCTCGTACCAGCGCGAGGTCGAGCGCGAGGGCGAGAACGCCAACTGCGTGCTGGTGATCGAGCGGTTCCTCGGGGTCGACACCCAGCGCGCCGCCGATCTCACCAACGAGATCCTGACCTCGCGGCTGCAGCAGTTCGAGAACACCGCGCTGACCGAGGTCCCGATCGCGTGCGACGAGCGCCTGCTCGGCCTCGATGACCGCACGCGGATCTTCGCCTACGTCAAGGGCCTGCAGGACTGGCAGTCCGGCGGCCACGAGTGGCACATGCGGTCGAGCCGCTACATGAACAAGGGCGGCAACAAGGGCGACGACACCGCCGCGGGTCCGTTCGCCGCCGTGCTCGCCGGGCTCGGCGGCCCGTTCGCCTCGGCGGCGCGGATCAAGTTGACCCCGGGCACGCTCGGGCTGCAGCGGCTGCGCAACTTCTCGTTCGTCCCGTTCACGCCGGTCGGCCACCTCGCGCTACCCAAGCTCTACATGCCGTTCCGGTCGCGGTGCAGCTCGCACCTGGCGTCGGCCCGCCGCAACAGCAAGGCCTGGGCGCGGTCGATGGGCATGCTCGACGTGGTCCCGGGCGTACCGGGCGGCTACATCTGGGACGATCACAAGTTCGACGCGGCCGACGTCGCGTACTGCGGCGCGCTGATCCACCCCGATGCCACGCCCGACCAGCTCGACCTCAGCGCGGAGTGGCTGGTGTGGGGGACCTACGGCGACGACTACTATCCCAAGCTGTACGGCCGCACGCACGACCTTGCGGGCGCCAAGCTGTGCAACGCGCGGCTCGAGTTGTTCATCTCGCTCGACGGCGCGATGCCGCCGCCGCTCAACCCGCTCGAGCGCAGCCTGGCCGACCTGTGGGTCCGCACCGCGGGGCCGCTGTCGGACCGCGCCCGCGCCGGGTTCCGCCAGGCGATCATCGCGATGATCGACAGCTGGATCTGGGAGCTCCACAACCAGTTCCAGAACCGGATCCCCGATCCGGTCGACTACATCGAGATGCGGCGCCGGACGTTCGGCTCCGATCTGACCGCCACCCTGGCGCGGCTGCCGCTCGGCGACACCGTGCCGGCCGCGGTGTTCCAGACCCGCGCGCTGCGCGCGATCGAGAACACGGCGTTCGACTACGCGTGCATGATCAACGATCTGTTCTCGTACCAGAAGGAGGTCGAGTTCGAGGGCGAGCTGCACAACGCCGTGGTGGTCGTGCAGAGCTTCCTCAGCTGCGACCAGACCAAGGCCGCGGCGGTCGTGCGCGATCTGATGACCGCGCGGATGCAGCAGTTCGAGCACGTGGTCGCCACCGAGTTGCCGGTCGTGATGGACGATTTCGCGCTCGACCAGATCGGCCGCGACAAGCTCATGGCGTATGTTGTCGGATTCCAGAACTGGCTGTCGGGCATCCTGGTCTGGCACCAGACGGTCACGCGCTACAAGGAGTTCGAGCTCCAGCACGATCGGCTGCAGAACTTCCTGCCGGCCCGGCCGGCGGCGCCGCGCGATGTGCTGGCCGACGCGCTTGGCGAGCTATCCGGCCGCCTGGCCGGCGGTCCGTCGGGTCTGGGCACCTCGGCGGCCAGAATCGCCGAGCTGATCGGCAAGCTTTAGCTCTTTTTTGGACACCCGTCTGGGCCTTGCACAGACGTTGATTTCATCTCCCAACACACGTTGTTTTTAGCAAAAGGAATCGAGCGTTATGGCGACTGATAATGAGGTCCAGGGTCACGATCAGAAGACCAGCTTGGATACTGCCGCGGCACGCAAGCTTGCCAATACGACCAAGTCGCAGCCGCAGATGCAGGGCATCTCGTCGCGCTGGCTGCTCAAGGTCCTGCCATGGGTCCAGGTCCAGGGCGGTGTGTTCCGCGTCAACCGCCGGTTGACCTACACGATCGGCGATGGCCGCGTCACGTTCATCACCACCGGCGCCCGGGTCCAGGTCGTGCCGCAGGAGCTGAACGAGCTGCCGATGCTGCGCGGCTTCGAGGACGCCGAGGTCCTCCAGGCGATCGCCAGCCGGTTCGTCCAGAAAGAGTTCAAGCCGGGTGACATCATCACCCAGGCCGGCGCCGACGCCGACTCGATCTGCCTGATCGCGCACGGCAAGGTCCAGAAGATCGGCAAGGGCAAGTACGGCGACGAGACCGTGCTCGGTACGCTCGCCGACGGCGACTACTACAGCTACCAGCACCTGCTCGAGTCGCAGGACGTGTGGGAGTACACCGTCAAGGCGGTGACCCCGGTGATCGCGCTGATCCTGCAGCAGGACGCGTTCGAGGCGGTCGAGGCCCAGTCGCCGACGCTGCAGAAGCACATCACCGAGTTCAAGGAGCGCGCCAAGAAGAAGCAGGACAACTCGGGTCAGGCCGCGATCGAGCTCGCCGCCGGCCACAAGGGCGAGCCGGTGCTGCCCGACACGTTCGTCGACTACGAGACCGCGCCGCGCGAGTACGAGCTCAGCGTGGTGCAGACCGTGCTGCAGATCCACACCCGCGTGGCGGATCTGTTCAACAACCCGATGAACCAGACCGAGGAGCAGCTGCGGCTGACGCTCGAGGCGCTCAAGGAGCGCAAGGAGCACGAGCTGGTCAACAACCGCGATTTCGGTCTGCTCCACAACGCCGATCTCAATCAGCGGATCCACACCCGCAACGGCCCGCCGACCCCGAACGATATGGACGAGCTGCTCGCCACGGTGTGGAAGGAACCGACGTTCTTCTTCGCGCACCCCCGGGCGATCGCGGCGTTCGGCCAGGAGTGCAGCAAGGCCGGGATCTACCCGACCAGCGTCGACTTCGGCGGCAACATGGTGCCGGCGTGGCGCGGCATTCCGATCCTGCCGTGCAACAAGATCCCGGTCACCGAGTCGCGCACCAGCTCGATCATGCTGATGCGCCTCGGCGAGAAGAACCAGGGCGTGTGCGGCCTGCATCAGGCCGGCATCCCCGACGAGGTCGAGCCGAGCACCTCGGTCCGGTTCATGGGGATCAACGAGAAGGCGATCATCCAGTACCTGGTGACCTCGTACTTCTCGGCCGCGGTGATGGTGCCGGATGCGCTGGGCATCCTCGAGAACGTCCAGATCGGCAGCTCCGAAGATTGATCCGGTTGATCGGAGGATTGCAT
>DATBBB010000255.1:0-10544 GCA_036271215.1 Kofleriaceae bacterium
CTGTTCGCGCCCGCCGAGCTCGAGCGCATCCGGTCCAAGGTGCGCGAGTACGAAGCCGCGGCCGACGGCCAGGACGATGATTGGCTGTGGACGCAGTACGATGAGCTGTTGAGCTTCCCCGACGACGCCCAGGTCCAGGACCAGCTCCGTACCAAGCTGCAGCCGCTGCTGCGGCGCGACACCGAGGTGTGGCTGGCCTCGGCGCGGGCGCCGATCACGTTTCGCTCGGCGATCCTCAACCGGCTGTGGGTGGCCTTGCTCGTCAAGTACGATGAGGCGCTCACGCCGATCCGCAGCGCCACGACTCACATCCTCAAGCAAGGCGATGGCACCACGGTGACGTTCGCGAGCCCCGAGGCCGCCGGGCATGCGCCGGTCCAGTACGATCGGGTCATCGTGCGCCACGGCCCGAAGCCGGCGCTGAGCGGCGCGCTGAAGTGGATCGACGACCGATGCCGGCCCGTCCTGGGTGCACGCAACGCGCTCGATCAGACGCGGTGGCCGATCTGGAGCCCGGAGACCTTCCAGATCGAAGCGCCGGCGATCGCAGTACCGGCGAACGCGCCGGCACCAGCGCCCATGTCCCCCGCCGAACAGGCCGTGGAATCCATGAAAAACATGGACGACTCGTTCTCGACCCTGACCGGCGCTGCGGAGCGCGGCTTCGATTTCGAGGAACTGGTGAGACTTCGAGCCGGTAGCAAGCCGCCCATGGGGTCGACGCGATCGGCCACCCCGGATCGAGACCTGCTACTCGGCAAGTCCGCCGACGCTCCACGCGGGATCGTGAACACGCGCCAGCTCGATCTCGAGCCAGCACCGGTGATCGAACGTGCGATCACGTTCCAGGACAGCTGTCGCGTCGACCTGGCCAGCGTTCAGGCCATCGCCCGCGAGTACACGTCGAACCCGCCCGAGCTGCGCTGGCATATCTCGATCCAGGCGCCGCTCGCGCTCGCGAGCGCCAGGCGGCTCGACACCGAACACACACGCACCATCAATCTCGGGTCCTCCGATGAGATCCCTGCGTTCAGGCGGACGTTCTTCGAAGACGTGGATCAGCTGCTCCGCGCGCAGGACGAGATCCGGCATGGCTTCGAGCAACTGTGGCGCTTCCTCGCCACCGAGTCGCCCGAGGGCCGCACGTCCGCGATCCGGACGTTCACCGCGCTCGCCGCGCTGCGCCTGATCGCACGCCTGCGCGCGCTCGAGGGCAAGCTCCTGCTCGACGATGGCCGGTCGATCGTCCGCCTGTTCCCCGATCTGCCGCCGATCCAGTCATCGTGGCTCGTGCGCCGGCTGCCGTATCGCAGCTGGACCGGCGCGCGCTCGCTCGACGAGGATCGCTTCCTGCTGTGCCAGGTCTCGGCGCGCGACCAGGACGATCACTACTTCCTGCTGCCCCAGCGGATCGCCGAGTCGGTCCAGGATGCAGGCGGCGAGCTGTCCCGCGACATCGTCGTTCAGTGGATCGCGCCCCAGTGGTGCTTTCAGGGCTACGGCGACGCGAGCGAGCACGCGCTCGGCGAGCGCCAGATCGTCCGGGTCCTGACCGACGAGTACGGTCGCGAGCGCTACCAGCGCGGTGCGCCGGCGCCGTGGGCCTACGAGGAGCTGATCGACGAAGAGCTGCCCGGTACCCTCACGGACGGCGAACGCCAGGAGCCCCGCCCCGGCTGGGTCATCCAGACGCTGCCGATCGATCGCAACGCGCGCCCCCCGCGCCGCAACCGCACGCGCGGCGGGTGACCGCGGCAGCGCCGGCGGCGATCAGAACGCGGTGCCGTCGACCCGGGTGCCGGGCGACCGCTGCGAGGTCGACAGCGTGGTGTGCAGGACGAACGTGCCGGTCGCGCTGCCGTCGGGGCTGCGGTTCATCGACACGCCATCGGTGCCGGCGAGCGTCGCGCTGTAGGTGAAGCTGTCGACCGTGCCGGTCGGGCTCGCCAGGGTCACGGTGTCGCCGCTGTTGCCAAGGCTCAGCGTGCCGGTCGACGCGGCGACCGCGTTGGTCAACCCGGCCGGGATCCCGGTGGCGCCGCCGAACACGACGATCGCGCGGCCGCCGTGCAGCACGGTGCCGGCCGCGAACGTGTGGCGCACCGCGGTCGCGTCGGAGATCGTCCAGCCCGACAGATCGGTGTCGCCGGTGCCGCTGTTGACCAGCTCGACGAACTCGCCGGCGGTGTCCGAGCCGGCCTCGTTGGCGAGGATCTCGTTGAGGAAGACCTTGCCCGGGGGCGGCGGCGCGGTCGTCGTGATCGTGAACGCCGCGTTCGAGGTGTCGCTCGGCGAGCCGCCGGGGACCGAGGTCACGCGGACCCGCGCCGCGGTGGTCGCGACCGACGGGGCGGTCACCGCGAGCTGGCCGGCCGACGCCGGGGTCGACGCCGACAGCGTGGTCCACGTCGTGCCGTCGGTCGACAGCTCGACGCTGACGTTGGTCACGCCGGTCGACGTCCACGCGATCGTCTGGCGCGAGCCGGCGGCCCAGGTCTCGCCGCCGTTGGGCGAGGTCACCGTCACGGTCGCCGGCGGTGCGACCGGCAGCGCGAAGTCGCGCACCACCGCCATGTGCTGCATGTTCAGCGCGCCGCTGTCGCTCGCGACCGCGGGCGCCAGGTCGGCGATCGGCGTGTAGATCCGGGTGTCGGCGACCAGGCCATGGGCGAACACGTTGCTGCCGATCGTCACGCCGGTCTCGAGCGGCTGCAGGTTGCTGTTGACCAGCACCCAGTCGTACGGCTTGTTGCGGTTCTCGTTGGTGTTGGCCAGGTTCGATTGATCGACCGGGTACGGCGCGGTCGTGGTGAGCACCGGCGCCAGGGTCGTGATGCACGCCTCGGTCCGCGAGTCGGTGTTGAAGTCGCCGGCGAGCACCACGTAGGCACCGGCCGGCAGGGCCTGGATGTGCTGCTTCAGCTCGGTGGCCTGCGCGCTGCGCTCGCTGGAGCCGGTGCTGAGCAGGTGCACGCTGATCGCGTACAGATCGATCGGTCCGGGGATGTCGATCTGCGCCCACAGGAACGCGCGATTGGCGACCTGGGTATCGATCCACTCGCCGCTCGCGAGGATCGGATACCGGCTGACGATGCCGTTGGGGATCTGCTCCGACGCCGCGCCGCGCGCGTACGTGTAGTCGGTGCCGAACCCCTGATCGACGAACGTACGCAGCTCGGCGGTCGTGTTCCCGCCGACGTTGAACTCCTGGATCATCGCCACGTCGGGCTGCAGGCCCTTGAAGATGTGGATCCCGGGCGTCAGGTACGCCTGGTCGTTGCCCGTGGTCAGGTTACCGGCCAGCAGGCGCAGGTGGCCCGACGGCGTCAGCGACGTGCCGGTCGGGATCGGCTCCGAATCGAGCGACGGATCCTTGCCGTCGGACGTCGCACAGGCCGTGAGCGTACCGGCCACCAACCCCACCACAAGGAACGCCAGGCATGAGTGTTTCACAGTGCCCACCTTCGGCTGTGACACCGCTGTGCGTCAAGCAGCAACGTTGTCGGGGCACCCAAGACCGTGCCGCAGATCTACCGACATGAAACAGATGTGAGCCATCTGCCACAAATATCGTTGTCGCCTAGAAGCTCGCGCCGTTGACCCGGGTTCCCGGCGAGCGCGGCAACGCCGACAGCGTGGTGTGAAGGACGAACGCGCCGGTCGGATCGCCGTCGGGGCTGCGGTTCAGCGACACGCCGTCGGGCTGCGACTTGGCATACGCGACGCTGTCGACGGTCGCGGTCGGGCTCGCCAGGGTCACGGTGTCGGCGCCGTTGGTGAGCGCCAGGGTGCCGGTCGACGCGACGACCGCGTTGGCGAGCCCGGTCGGGATCGCGGACGCGCCGCCGAACACGACGATCGCGCGGCCGGCGTGCAGCACGGTCCCGGCGGCGAACACGTGGCGCACCATCACCGAGTCGGCGATCGTCCAGCCCGACAGATCGGCGTCCGCGGTGCCGCTGTTGACGAGCTCGACGAACTCGCCGGCGGTGTCCGAGCCCGGCTCGTTGGCGAGCACCTCGTTGAGGAACACGTGGGCGACCGGCGGCGGGCCGGTGGTGATCGTGAACGGTGCATCCGACGTGTCGCTCGGCGCGCCGCCGGGGACCGCGGTCAGCCTGACCCGCGCCGCGGTGGTCGCGATCATCGGCGCGATCACCGCGAGCTGACCGGCCGCCGCCGCGGCCGACGCCGACAGCATGTTCCACGTCGTGCCGTCGGTGGTCAGCTCGACGCGGAGGTTCGCGATGCCGCTCGACGTCCACGTGATGGTCTGGCTCGAGCCCGCGCTCCAGGTCTCGCCGCCGTTGGGCGAGGTGACGCGCAGCGTGGCCGGCGACGTGCCCGACAGCGCGAAGTCGCGCACCACCGCCATGTGCTGCATGCTCGGCGCGCCGCTGTCGCCGGCGACCGCCGGGGCCAGGTCGGCGATCGGCGTGTAGACCCGGGTATCGGCCACCAGGCCGTGCGCGAACGTGTTGTTGCCGATCACGGTCGGGCTCTCGAGCGCCTCGAGGTTGCTGGTGGTCAGCACCCAGTCGTAGGGCTTGTTGCGGTTCTCGTTGGTGTTGGCGAGGCCGGCCTGGTCGGCCGGGTACGGCGCGCCGGTCACCAGCACCGATGACAAGGTCGAGATGCACGCCTCGCCGCGCGCATCGGTGTTGAAGTCGCCGGCGAGCACCACGTAGGCTCCGGCCGGCAGGCCCTGGATGTGCTGGACCAGCTCGCCGGCCTGGAGGTTGCGCTCGCCCGCGCTCGTGCTCAGCAGGTGCACGCTGATCGCGTACAGATCGATCGGCCCCGGAATATCGATCTGCGCCCACACGAACGTGCGATTGCCGACCTCGGTGTCGGTCCACTCGCCGGTCGCGAGGATCGGATACCGGCTGACGATGCCATTGGGGATCTGGCCCGAGGCCGCGCCGCGGGCATACGCGTAGTCGGTGCCGAACGCCTGATCGATGAACGTCCGCAACTCGGACGGCGAGTTCCCGCCGACGTTGAACTCCTGGATCATCGCGACGTCGGGCTGAAGGCCCTTGAAGATGTGGATCCCCGGCGTGAGGTATGCCTGGTCGTTGCCGCTGGTCAGGTTGCCCGCGAGCAAGCGCAGGTGGCTGCCCGGCGGCGTGACCTGGCCGTCGGGGGCGCCGGCGTCGACCATCGGCGCGTCGGGCGGTGGCGCCGCCGCGTCGGGCATCGCGGCATCGGGCATCGCCGCATCGGGCATCGCCACGTCGACGATCCCGGCGTCGAGCATCGCGTCCGGCGCCGGCATCGCGGCATCCGGCGCGGCATCGACCATCGCGTCCGGCATCGCATCGACCATCGCGTCCGGCGCCGCATCGACCATCGTGTCCGGCATCGCGTCGAACATCGCGTCCGGCATCGCATCGCGGACCGCGCCGTCGATCACCGCGCCGTCGATCACCGCCGCCGTCGCATCGACCACCGCGCCGTCGATCACCGCCGCATCGTCCGGCCGGCCACCCGCGTTCTGCGACCCGCAACCTGCCCCGGCCCAGGCCACGAGCGCCAGGACCCAGGACACCAGGACAGATTTTCTCACCATGCAAACTTCGGCTGCCCGTCGGGTCGCCGTCAAGCGCCATCGCCGCCGCAGGCCGACCTGCTCGCCGTGATTCGCGTCGCATTGCGCGCGGCCGAGGTCCCGCCCGCGCGCGGCTCGGCGCATGCTACCGCCATGCCCGGCGATGACATCCGCTACATCGAAGCCAACGGCCTGCGCTTCGCCTACCTCGAGGCCGGTCAGGGGCCGCTCGTCCTCCTGCTCCACGGCTACCCCGACACCGCGCGCAGCTGGGACGACGCGCGCCCGCGGATCGCCGCCAAGGGCTACCGCGTGGTCAGCCCGTGGACCCGCGGCTACACGCCGACCGCGATCCCCGAGCGCGACGCCGACATCGAGACCCTCGGCCGCGACATCCTCGGCCTGATCACCGCGCTCGGCGAGACCTCCGCGATCGTCGTCGGTCACGACTGGGGCGCAGCGGCCTCCTACGCCGCGGCCGCGCTCGAGCCGGCGCGGCTCAAGCAGCTGATCACGATCGCGATCCCGCACCCGGCCACGCTGTCGCCGACGCCGATCAAGCTGTGGGGCGCGCGCCACTTCATCGCCTACAAGCTGCCCGGCGCGGCCGGCCGGTTCGCGCGCAACGACTTCGCCGCGCTGCCCGCGATCTACAAGCGCTGGTCACCGACCTGGTCGCCGCCGCCCGAGGAGCTCGCCCCGGTGCGCGCCGTGTTCGCCGACCGCGCCAGCCTCGACGCCGCGTTCGGCTATTATCGCCAGCTGCGGTTCCAACCCCAGCCATTCCTGCGCAACAAGATCACCGTCCCGACCGTGGCGTTCGCCGGCCTCGACGATCCCCTGCTCAGCCCCGCCGACTTCCTGCGCGCCGAGCGCATGTTCACCGCCGGCTACGTCGTCGAGCAGATGCGCGGCGGCCACTTCATGCACCGCGAGCACCCCGACGAGTTCGCCACCAAGCTGCTCGCCCACCTCTGACCCGCTCGCCGCCTTGCGCCCCGCCGCCGCTGCCCGCACAGTGATCGGCGGTGGCAGACTCCGAGACTCCCTTCGCGCTGCTCGGCGGCGCCGACCGCGTGCGCGCGCTCGTCGAGCGGTTCTACGACCACATGAGCGACCACGAGCCCGCGCTCGCCGCGCTCCATCGCTGCACCCCCGAGGCCCGCGTCGATCGCGGCTCGCGCGACCGGTTCGCCCTGTTCTTGATCGGCTGGCTCGGCGGCCCCCAGGACTACGTCGCCCAGCACGGCCACCCGCGGCTCGGCATGCGCCACGCCCGCGTCCCCGTCGACCTCGCCATGCGCGACGCCTGGCTGCGCTCGATGACCGCCGCGATGGACGCCGAGCAGGTCACCGGCCGGATCCGCGCCTTCCTGGACTCCCGGTTCGCCGAGGTCGGCAACTTCCTGCGCAACACCCCGGGCTGACCGCGGCGCTACGCACCAGCGTCCGTATCATTGGCATTCAAGCAGAGCCGCCCATACCGGGTGGTATCGCTGCTCGAGCGCTGCCGAGGCTACTGGACGATGACGGTGCCGTGAAATCCGTGCGCCGTGCACAGGAATGTGAACGTGCCAGTCGCGGTGAACTGGAGGCAGGCTGTCGCGCCGAAGTCGACCTTCAGGCCCGGATCGGTCGGCATGCCGGTGTACGGTGCGACGTTGTGAGTGCTCGCCATCGCAAACTTCACAATGTCGTTCACATGAACCGTGGTCGACGCTGGCATGAAGGTCGTGTCGTTGTCGGCGGTCGACATGACCATCGCCGCCGGGGTCGCCGGGCAGGTCACCGTCTTCACGGTCGCTGTCGCGGTGGCGGCGTCGGTCGCCGGGGCGGCGGCGTCGGGCGTGGCCTTGTTTCCGTCATCGCCGCCGCAGGCAGCGAGGGTGATCAGCAAGGCAAATGAAGCGCGGGCTAGCATGGTGGGCTCCTCGGTCTCGGGGGATCTCGGAAGTAGGGCGGACGATAACCACGGCTCCGCGGAGTCCGCAAACGGCTATCGCACCTGTGAGGGATTCGTCACGGGGCCGGCATGTCCGACACCGCCCCTGGGAGAGGCACCTGACTTGTCGATGTCGCGCGGGCTCGGCTTCGAATCAGCGTCGGCGGGCTTCTCGGCTGGCTTCTCGGCTGGCTTGGGGCCGGGGCGCCTGGGCTCGGCGTGCTTGGGGTCCGGCGGCGCGGCGGTGTCGGATGCATCATTGCTCGCGTCGCCGTCCGCGTCGTCCTCTCCGGATCCGCCGGATCCGGCAGAGCCAACTGCGGCGTCGGCCGCGCCGTCGCCCGGGACATTGGCGCTCGCGGTGCGCGCCGCGTGCTCGCCGGCGAGCTTGCCGCGCCGGCCGCGCGGCGTCTTGCGCCACTGCTCGTCGGCCCGCTTCGAGCGATTGGGGTCCGAGACCTGATAGACAATGATCGTCTGGCCCTTGGTCAGCACGGTGTCGTACGAGATCCGATTGATCCGCGCCAGGTCGTGCGACCCCATGCCGAACTTCTTGGCGACCTCGGCGAGCTTCTCCTTGCCCTGCGCGACGTACTCGGTGCGCACCCGGCCGGTCCGCGCCTCGGCGAGGTCCATGTGCTCGGGCGAGCCGCGGGTCACGACCAGGAGCTGGGTGTCGTCGAGCAGGTTGACCGCGTGGCGCACCGGATCGAAGTCCGGCGCGACCCACGCCAGCAGCACCATCTTGGGGTGCAGGTTACCGTCGGCGTCGAGCGCGTTCCACTGCGCGAGGTCCTCGGGCCGCACCGCGAGCGCCTTGGCGACCGCCCCGAGCGTGTCGCCGACCACCACGCGGTAGAACACCCGGCGCTTGCCCTCGACGACCGCGGCCTTGTCGGGCACCGGCACGAGCAACAGCTCGCCGTCCTTCTGATCGATCCCCGACGCGTGCAGGTTGGCCTTGGCCCTGGCGCGGTTCTTCGCCTTCTGGTCCTCGGCGATCCGCGGCACGACGAGCACGGTGCCGCCCTCGATCTCGCCCTCGCGGGTCACGTCGTTGAGCTTGCGCAGCTGCGCGACCGAGATCCCGAACGTCGTCGCGACGTCCTCGAACCTCTCGCCGTGCGCGATCACGTAGGCGTCGTAGTTCTTCCAGTCGGACTCGAGCTCGACCAGCCGGCGCTGGGTCTCGGCCTTGGTGCCCGCCGGCACGCGCACGACGTAGCCGGTCTCGCCCGGCGGCGTCCGGCCGTGGCGCAGCTGCGGGTTCAGCCGCTTGAGGTCGGCCTCGCTCGCCCCCGCGACGTGCGCCAGCGCCGCGAGCGACACCGAGCTCGGCACCGCGACCTCGTCCCAGGCCTCGGCCGGCGCGGCCTTGAGCTTGTCGTAGCCGTACAGCGCGCGGTTATGGCCGACGATCGCCGCGGCGAGGATCTTCGGCGTGTAGAGGCAGGTCTCCCAGGGAATGCCGTTCTCGTACTCGCACAGCCGGTAGTAGTCGTTGGTGTTGTAGCGCGCGATCGAGCGCAGCATCGCGCCGTAGCCCATGTTGAACGCGGCCAGCGCGATGTCCCAGTCAGCGAACCGCTGGTGCAGGTCGGCGAAGTAGTCCATCTGCGCGATCGTCGAGCGCAGCGGGTCGCGCCGCTCGTCGACCCAGCGGTCCTCGCGCAGGCCGTAGATCCGGCCGCCCTCGGGCATGAACTGCCACACGCCGAGCGCGCCGGCCGACGACGAGTCGCCCGGGTCGTAGCCCGATTCGATCATCGCGACGTAGAGCAGATCCTCCGGCAGGTGGGCCTGGCGCAGGTGCGTGAGGATCAGGTCGCGGTAGCGGCCCTGGGCGACCAGCCAGCTCTCCATGATCGACCGGCCGCGCGGGTCGGTCTTGTAGAACACCAGGTAGTCGACCAGGGTCTGCGACCACTTGATCGGCAGATCGGGCAGCTCGAGCTGATCGAGCCACGGCGCGTCGGGCCGCAGCTGGCTCGGCCGCTTGACCAGCCGCGGCGCACCGGCCTCGATCCGGCTCGCCGGCGGCGTGCGCTCGTCGATCCACGGGCTCGACCCCGGCGGCGGAAACGCCTCGAGCTCGAACTCGCGGAGCAGGTCGCCGGGGCGCGCACAGCGCTCGTCGGCCCCGCAGCCGCGGATCGAGCGCCGGCCATCCAGCTCCTGATGAAGCACCGGCTCGCCCGGCCGGACCGGGGGCGCCGGCTGAGACCCGGCATGGATCGGCGGCTCCATGGGATCCGCCTGTGCCGTTGCATACAGATCACCGCAGAGCACGAGGCTGCAACCGATGGCTGCACGCAGGAGGGCATCGCGCATGTCCTGGAACATAGGCGGGTCGACGAAGCTTCACCAAGTTTTCAGGCCCGGTTTTGGGTCGCCGGCGACTCGAGGACGACTCAGTGTGCAAACAGTGCTAGGCTGCGACAAGTCACTTAGGAGAGTCCCATGCCCGGAATGGGCGAGCTCATCGTCATTCTTCTCATCGTCCTCGTCGTCTTCGGTGCCAACAAGCTGCCTGGCATCGGCGATGCGTTGGGCCGAAGCATCAAGAACTTCAAGAAGGCCTCCAACGTCGACGGCGAAGCCGACGACGATGACGACAAGGCCGACAAGAAGGGCAAAAAAGAGCTGGCGCCGGCCAAGCAGTCGAAGCAGCTCGACGAAGGCGAGAAGGGCGACGACGGCGAGTGGGAAGAGGTCGTGGTGCGTCGTCGCAAGAAGGCCGGGACCACCGGCGAGTAAGCTCGGCGCTGGCGCGAGCTTGTGAGCGCGTCCGAGTCCATCTAGCCGAGCGTTTCGCGAGGCGATCGAGGCGACGCAAGTCCGTATCCCATACGGACTCCTACGCGCGCGGTCGCCGGAGCGACGCCGCGTAGACCTCCGCCGCGTGGGTGCGCAGCGGTTCCGGCAAGCTGTGATCTGCCGCAAGCTCCCGCAGCTCCTGGGAGCGCAGCGTGGTCGCGATCCGGATCGCATCGGCGAGCGGCGTCGACGGGTTCAGCACCAGCGCGCGCTTGACCGCGTGCTGCACCGACC
>DATBBB010000256.1:0-2128 GCA_036271215.1 Kofleriaceae bacterium
GCTGGGCAACGTGGACCACGGCTCCGGCAACCACGGCACCGACGACAAGTGAGGCGCAGCCCGCGCGCCGTCAGACCAGCAGCGGCAGCACGTGGAGCAGCGCCCAGCCGCCGGTCGCGAGGTAGAGCACCGCGGCCACCACGACCACGCGCCCGGGCGTCGCCTTGGCCAGCCACGCCGCGAGCGCAACGCCGGCGACCAGGAGCGGCAGCCCGAACAGCGCCCAGCCGAGCGCCTGCTCGTGCTCCGGCTCGTCGATGTGGGTGCCCAGCGAGCCGCGCTGCGCGAGGTGCATGCGCAGCGACAGCGGATCGGTGCGGTGCAGCGCGGCGTCGAGGTGGAGGTACTCACCACTGCCGTCGATCATCCAGAATCCGCCGGCGTCGTCGGTCAGGATCACCCGGTGCGCGAGGCCCAGGCTCCAGCGCGCGACCGCGGCCACCGCCGGCATGCCGTCCTCGCTCACCGGTTCGTCGGTCACCCACACGCGGTCGTCCTCGCCGGTGTGCCAGGCGATCGTGCGGTCCCCGACCTGCTCGAACAGCCAGCGGTTGCTGCGGCCGATCCGCCACTGCGGGCGGCGGCGGATCGCGCCGTCGATCGTGAACCGGTCCTGGCGGATCGGCCGCAGCCCGGGCCGCGGCGGGCCGGCCGGGTGTGTGACCTTGCCGTCGGGGCCGATCCCCGGTGTGTCCTCGCCGAGCGACAGCGCCGCTGGCGTGTCGAGCCGACCGTGCGCGACCAGGTCGACCATGCCCTCCGAGGACGGCGTGTCGAGCACCGCGGTCGTCGGCTGGCCGCCCTCGCCGAGCGCGTGGCCATCGATCTCGAACACCCACCGGCCCCCGGCGCGATAGCCGATCTCGGGCGTGATGCACGGGCTGTCGCACGCGGGTAGCGCGACCCGCGAGGTGTACGCCGCGCCGTCCAGCGTGATGATCTCGATCGGCGCCTGGAAGCCGAACGGATCGGCGTCGGAGGTCGGCCGCGTTGCGAGCTCGAGCTTGCCGCCGACCCACGCCGCCGCATGATAGCGACGCCGGCCGAGGTTGATCGGCGGGCTCGCCCAGCCGTCGGCCCGCGCGACGCCGGCCAGCAGATCGCTCTCGAGCTTGGCCTCGTACACGATCGCGAGCTGGTGATCCGGCCCCGGGATCACCCCCACCGTCCGCGCGAGCATGCCGCCCGGCGGCACCGGCCAGCGCAGCCTCGCCTCGCCGGTCCGCGGATCGAGGAACGCCCAGCCGACCCCGAGCTCCTCGTGATCGCACGACACGATCATCCCGCCGTTCCACACCGCGAGGTTCATCCCGATGTCGCCATCGCAGCCATCGAACGGATACGCGACATCGGTCCGCTTCACCAGCAGTGCGCCGTCGGCCTTGCGCCACGTCATCCGCCGCGGCCCGGTCGCCGGCTGGCATCGCAGCGTCACCAGCCACGCCACCGCCGCCAGGACCACCGCCGCGACAATGATCACGATCGCGACGGCTCGCTTCATCATCGCGAACCTAACGCGACCCGCCCCGGTTTGATTCGTCCTCCGGCAGCGTCCTGATGACCGACGACGAATTCGTGATAGAGCCGCGCAGATTCGTTGCGGGTGTGAAAGATCACGATCACGGGGCCGCCCGTAACGGCTTCCAGCTCGGAACGAACGGGACGGAATCGGCGAAGCAGGTCTCGCTGTTCATGCACATCCGCGTCGAACACCTCCAGCGTCCGCTCGCGACCGTCGTAGTCGCCGACCGTTTGCGGAGGCACGGCCCACCGTACGGGACGTCCGTCGAACAACGCGATCAACCGGGGCAAGAAGGCTTCGCGCGTCATCGCTCATCCTCCAAACCGCATCGCAGCCAGATCGTACCCCCAAGCTTGGCGTTTCCCCCACGTCGATCGATGAAACGAAGCCGACGAATGGAAGAGCGTCGAGCGCCGAACAGCGCCGATAGCAGCTCGTTCTGAATGGCAGCTCCCGATCAGGCTTGCTTGAGTGCGTCGAGCTCCTGCCAGCGGGCGAACAGCCGCTCGACCTCGGCGCGCGCGGCGTCGAGCTCGCCGATCAGGGCCTGGACCTCGGTCGGGCGATCCTTGAACACGCCGGGGTTCGACAGCGTCGCCTCGAGCG
>DATBBB010000257.1:0-3598 GCA_036271215.1 Kofleriaceae bacterium
CTTGGCTGCGTCCTTGGCTGCGTCGTTCGGGCTCGGCTCATCGAGGTCAATGAACAGCGGGTTGGCGGCGAGCTTGGCCTGCCGGATCTTGTCCTCGATCGCCGTCTTGGCCTTCTTCAGATCTCCCAGGTCGGCGAACAGCCACCGGTTGTTCCAGCCGTAGTCGCGCTTGACCCGGTCGTCGAATGTGACGCTCGACACAAGCGGCAGCTTGACGATCCGATCGCGCAACAGGATCGCGGCCCGCCGCCGCGCCACCGGATCGGTGGTCTCGACCGCGACCATCGCGGTCCCGAGCACGCGGGCCCGGGCGCCGATCGCCCGGAGATCGGTGACCGACCGGACATCCTGCGGCAGCAGGTACGAGAAGTCGGCGAACACCTGCAGCTGCGACGCACCGAACGTCGCGAGCACGGCAAACAGGATCGAGCCCACGATCACCGCCCACCGACGACGTTCGATCCACGAAGCGTACCGCCTCGCGAAGTCGGCAGCGATTTTCACGCTGGCACCATGCCCAGCTCTGCCCGCTTTGTCCAGAAGGCCATATGGCATATGGCCTCCTGTGTGCGACCACGCTCCTGGCGCGCTGGCATCTTGACGTGGTCGAGGGTTTCGCTACGGTGCACCACCTCGTTATGGCTCTCCGCAACGCGCCCATGCCGGCACCGGTTCCTGTGAGCCAGAGCCAGACCCGCCTCCGGGTCTGCATGATGGTCACGTACGATATGGCGTCTCCCGGCGGAGGGGTCAAGCAGCACGCGCTGCACCTCGCCGCGTCGCTGCGCCGGCTCGGCGACGAGGTCATGCTCGTCGGCCCATCCTCGGTACCCACCAACGAGCGCGATGTTCATTCGTTCAGCGGGATCGTGAACATCCCGGCCAACGGTTCGGACAACAACCTCGGGATCTTGGTCTCGCCGCGCGCGATCGCCAAGTTCTTCCGCGAGAACCGGTTCGACGTCATCCACATCCACGAGCCGCTGCAGCCGGCGCTGTCGTACTGGACGGTGTGGCTGACCCGCCGGATCCCACACGTCGCCACGTTCCACGCCTTCATGGAAGAAGAGGGCATGGTGCTGCGCTGGGCGCGCAAGGCGTGGGGCGCGACGATGTTTCCGTGGATCCAGCGCGCGATCGCGGTGTCGGCGCCGGCCGCGCGCTATGCGGCGCACGCGTGGAACCGCGAGCTGGCGGTGATCCCCAACGGCGTCCCGACCGACATCTTCACGCCGCCGGACGACTACGATGCGCCCGAGGTCCACAGCGTGTCGGACCTCGACCCGGCCGCGATCGGAGCGCCGCCGGTCAAGCTGTTGTTCGTCGGCCGGATCGGCGATGCCCGCAAGGGCGCGCGGTTCCTGTTCGAGGCCTATCGCGGGCTGGTCGCGCGCAAGCTGCCGGTGACGCTCGACGTCGTCGGCGAGCTCGGATCCGCCGATCCGCCGCCCGAGCTGCCCGGCCTCACCTATCACGGTGCCGTGCCGTTCGATCGGCTCGCCGAGTTCTATCGTACCTGCGATGTGTTCGTCGCGCCGTCGACCGGTCAGGAGTCGTTCGGCATCGTGCTGCTCGAGGCGATGGCGTCGGCCAAGCCGATCGTGTGCAGCGACATCGAAGGCTACCGCCAGGTCGCGACGACCGAGGGCTCGACGCTGGTCGCGCCGTCGGACGCCAAGGCGCTCGAGGATGCGCTCGCGCGGATCGCGATGGTCGATCCGGCGACCCGCCGGCGCCACGGCCACGCCAACCGCCGCCACGCCGAGGAGTTCGATTACGATCGGCTCGCCGAGCGCGTCCGCCACGAATACCACCTGGCGATCGCCGCCCGCCGCGACGGGTCAGGGCGCTAGCTCATGCTGCCGCTTCGGCCACCGCCGGCGCAGGATCGGTGCGAGCCAGTTGGCCGTGCCGCCCAGGCACAGCCCTGCAAAGATATCGACCAACCAGTGGTGGCGCAGGTAGACCACCGAGATCCACAGCGACACGACGATCACGAGCACGATCCAGAACCACAGCCGGGGCCGGCGCGGCCACACCGCGTCGGAGAACCGGTACGAGTAGATCAGCGTGAGCAGCGCGAGGCTGCAGTGCAGCGACGGGAACGCCGAGCGCGTGCGCACCGGATCGGCGCTGTCGAACGCGCCCTGCTGCAGCTCGAACAGCCCGAAGTACGAGTGCAGGACCGGCGGATCGAAGCCGCCGTGGACCAGCTCGGGGTAGTAGCGCGGCGGGCCGGCGGGGAAGATCAGGAACAGGAAGAACCCGATCCCCATCTGCAGGACCAGCGCGGTGGTCATCTCGCGGAAGTCCTCGCGCCGGCCGCGCAGCGACAGCATCGTCGCGAGGATCATCGGCGTGATGAAGTAGCTGCCGTAGGCGAACGCGAAGTAGTCGGTGGCCAGCGGCGTGGCGTGGCTCGACAGCCACACCGTCGGCTCGACGCCGAACAGCCGGATGTCGGCGTGATAGAGGTACTCGTCGATCGACGTCTTGCGGATCACCCCGGTGTACGTCTCGAGGCTCTGGAACAGCCACATGATGAGGATCACCGGGCCCCAGTCGCGCAGGATCGTCACCGCCGCGCGGCCGAACTCGGCCCGCGCCCCCGGCTTGCCCAGGACGATCGACGGCGCGCGCCACAGGAACCGGGCGAGCACCAGCGCGACCGCGATGCCGGTCGAGATGATGATCGGGCCTTCCTGCCACTTGTAGGATCCACCGTAGGCGACCACCAGCACCGCGAGCGCCGCGGTGAACGCGACCACGAGCCCGAAGTCGGGACCGATCCATGCGATCGCGCGATGCAGCGCGCTCGACGGCGCGGGCGTACGATCGGCTACTCTTGGGGCTGCTCCTGGCACGGCGGTCGACCATGATGTACACGTGCCCGTCGAGTCAAGTGGCGCACGAGGTGGCGGCATGAACCGCCGGCTCAGCATCGCGCTGCGCGTCCTGGTGATCGCCGCGATCGCCGCGGGCCTGTGGTGGTCTGTCCGCGCCATGGACTTTGCCAAACTCGGTGCGACGCTGCGCAGCGCGCGGATCTGGCCGCTGGTGCTCGCCGCGGTCCTGAACTTCGTGTGCCTGTGGGGCAAGGCGGTGTGCTGGCGGCTGATGCTGGCGCCGCGCCACAAGGTCTCGGTGATCCGGCTGTTCCGCTACACGATCGCCGCGTTCGCCGCGTCGGCGATCACCCCGGCGCGCGCCGGCGAGGTGCTGCGGGTCTGGACGCTCAAGCGGCGCGACGGCGTGCCGGCGGCCGACACCGCCGCGGTCGCGGTCGCCGAGAAGCTGCTCGACGGGATCTCGATGCTGATCCTGGTCGCGCCGGTGCCGTGGCTCTTGCCCGGCCTGCCGTCGTGGGTCACGACGTCGATCGGCGGGTGCGCCGCGATCGCGATCGCGCTGTTCATCGGGCTCTACATCGCGGTCGGCCGGGTCGGCGCGGTCGGCCCGGTCGACGAGACCAAGTCGCGCTCGCTGGTCCGCCGGTTCATCACCGGCATGCACGTGCTGCGCAGCCCCAAGCGGCTGCTCGGCGCGCTGGGCGTGCTGATCCTGGTGTGGGCCGCCGATCTCGGCGAGGTGATGGCGG
>DATBBB010000258.1:0-11465 GCA_036271215.1 Kofleriaceae bacterium
TCCCGTCCCCTCTTTCGCGGCAGAGCCGCGAAATTCACCCCACCGCGCGTCGCGTCGCGCGACACCGGCGAAGACTTTCGCCTCTCGTCTGATACGGTCCGCCGGATGGCCTTTGCCGACCGCCTTCCGATCAAGTTGCCCCGGCTCGGCGGCAACCGAAATCTTCTGCGCGACCTGTGGAATCTGTTGTCTGGCATGCCAGCCGGCAAGACCGTGTTCTCGCGGCTGGTCGGGCGAATGGCCCCATACACCGGCTCGATCCACGCCACGGTCACGGTCCTGCGTGCCGGCTACGCCGAGGTCCTGATGCCAGACCGCCGCGCGGTGCGCAACCACCTCGACTGCGTCCATGCGATCGCGCTGGCCAACCTGGCCGAGCTGGCCGGTAACGTGGCGCTCATGTACTCGCTGCCCGACGACGCCCGCTTCATCGTGAGCGGGATCGACATCGAGTACATCAAGAAGGCCCGCGGCACGATCACCGCGATCGGCGAGCCGCCGGTCCCGCGGTCGGCGGTGCGCGCCCGCTACGACGTCCCGGTCACCCTGCGCGACGCCACCGGCGAGCCGGTCGCCCGCGCAGTGCTCCACAGCCTGGTCGGCCCCAAGCCGGGCTCGGCGAGTGACCGCGGCCACGACGTCAACTAGCCCTCCCAGGACAGCTCAAACCCGGTGCGTGGGATCCGAATCCGCGCGACGCGACGCGCGGCGGGGGTGAATGGAGTGGCTCCGCCACTCCAGAGGGGGCGGGAAGGCCCCCTCCGGAAAGAAATAGCGTCAGCCGGCGAGTCGTCTTATGTCTCTGGAGGGAAGATGCGTAGCTTGCTGTTTGCCGTCGTGGCTGCCGTGGGACTGTCTGCGGTGCCGGCGGTCGCGCGCGCCGAGTCCACGGTGCCCGCCGAGTTCCTGAGCGATGCCAGGCTGTTCTATCGCGTCGTGGCGTGCGGCGGCAGCGATCCGCTGCCGGCCACGATCGATGCTGCGACCGTCGACGCCCACTGCGCCGAGATGACCAAGCGCTATCAGCGCTACACCGACAAGTACGCCACCCCGGCGCGGGAGTTCTTCGCGCCGCTGCGACCGGCCGGCGTCCCGACCACGGTGGTCTACCCGTTCGGTGGTGGCGACCTGGGCTCGGCGCTGATCACGTTCCCCGACGCCCGCGAGATCACGACGATCTCGCTCGAGCATGCCGGCGACCCGACCCGGCTCGCCAAGCTCGACAAGAAGCAGCTGCGCGCCGCGCTGTCGGCCTACCGCGACGCGATCGAGGGCCTGCTCGCGCTGCATGACTCGACCAGCGAGAACATGCGCAAGCTCGAGCGCGGCGGCATCCCCGGCCAGCTGGCGTTCCACATCACCGGGATGACCGCGCTCGGCTTCGAGCCGGTGTCGCTCAAGTTCTTCGCGGTCCAGGGCGACGGCTCGATCCACTACCTCACGCCCGACGAGATCGAGGCGCTCGCGCCCAAGAAGGCCAAGAAGGTCAAGGGCGGCTGGGTCGACACCGACTTCTCCGAGGCGTTCAACAACATGGAGCTGACGTTCCGCAAGGCCGGCGACCCCAAGGCGCCGCTGATCGTCCACCGCCACATCGCGGCCAACCTCGCCGATAAAGTCTTCAAGGACTCGCCGCTCGAGAAGCACCTGCTCGCCAAGGGCACGTTCTCGGCGATGACCAAGGCGGCGAGCTACCTGATCTGGGCCGACAGCTTCTCGGCGATCCGCAACCTGCTGCTCGCCCACATGGCGTGGATGGCGTCGGACTCGACCGGCATCCCGCCGCGCTACGCCAAGAAGGCGGGCTTCACCCAGATCACCTACGGCACGTTCACCGCGCCGTTCCTCGAGGAAGCCGACAAGTCGACCGGCGAGGCGATGGCAAAATTGTGGGCGTCGCAGCCCCATCGCAAGCTGGCGTTCCGGTACGGCTATCCCGACGCGAACCAGAACCTCCACCTCATGATCACGCAGCCTGCGGAGCCGAAACCATGAAGCTGTTCGTCGCGGCCGTTGCAGGCCTGGCCCTGGTCGTCTCCGCTGCGGGCGGGCGCGCGCACGCCGAGCCCACCGCGAAGGCATGGGATGACGACGAGCCGAGCCAGGCCGATCATGCCGATCCGGCCGCCCCGGCCGCCTCCGCCGACCCGGCCGCATCGGCTACCCCGGCCGCCGACGATCCCGGCACGCCGGGCGAGAACGGCGGCGGCCCCGCCCCGGCGAGCCCGGGCGCACATGGCCCCGGCACGGCGGGCCCCAGGGCGCGGATGTCGGCCAGCGTCCGGCCGCACCCGGCGGCGCGGATCCGGGTCGAGGACGACGGCGACGGCAAGCTCGACAAGAAGGAAGACACCGTCGCGGGCGGCAAGCACTTCCGGATCATGACGGCGCACGGCGCGGTGCACGTGTGGGCGCCGCCGGGCTACGACCGCGCGACCGCCGGCACGGTGGTCTACGTCCACGGCTACTACACCGACGTCGACGGTGCGTGGCGCGAGCACGAGCTCGCCAAGCAGTTCAAGGCGAGCCACCAGAACGCGCTGTTCATCGTGCCCGAGGCGCCGGCCGGCAACGACGACGACGTCAAGTGGCCGGCGCTCAAGGACCTGCGGCGGGCGGTCGCGCGCGCCAACATCCACCTGCCCGACGGCCCGGTCGTCGTGATGGGCCACTCGGGCGCGTTCCGCACCGTGATGCAGTGGGTCGATCACAAGCTGGTCGATCAGATCATCCTGCTCGACGCGCTGTACGCCGGCGAGTCGGCGTTCGACGAGTTCATCGCGAGCGGCAAGCGCGCCGAGGACCACAAGCTGATCGTCGTCGCCGCGAGCACCGCCGAGGAGTCGGCGAGCTTTGCCAAGCGCTACAAGTTCGCGGTCGCGCGCGAGCAGATGCCGTCCTCGGCCGGAGGGTTCTCGAAGCACGAGCGCGGCGCGAAGCTGCTCTACATCCGATCGCAGTTCGAGCACATGGCGATCGTGACCAGCGGCAAGGTCATCCCGACCCTGTTGCGGGTCACGCCGCTCAAGGCGCTGTAGCGCCGCCGGACCGCGCGGGCACGGCCGCACGGTATGGTGCACGGGGCTTGCGCAGCGATTTGCCACGTCCGATTCCCGGGCCGGTGCGCCGCGTCCGGTGAGGCTCTGCTAGCATGGCTGTGTGCCCGTCCTGATCGCGGTTCCAGGCAGCGAAGATCATGCCCGCGGGCTCGGCACCCGGCTCGGCGCGCCCGTCATCGTCCCGGAGCTACGCCAGTTCCCCGACGGCGAGCTCTACGTCCGGATCGACGGCGAGCTCGGCGACGACGTCGTGATCGTCGGCAACGCGAGCGGCGATAACTTCCTGCGCGCCGCGTTCCTCGCCGGCACCGCGCGCGATCTGGGGGCCTCGCGGGTCGGGCTCGCCGCGCCGTACCTGGCGTACATGCGGCAGGACAGCCGGTTCCGGCCCGGTGAAGGCGTGACCGCGAAGTACTTCGCGCGCCTGGTGTCGAGCACGGTCGACTGGATGGTCACCGTCGATCCGCACCTCCACCGCTACGACTCGCTCGACGGCGTCTACGCGATCCCGACCACGGTCGCGCGCGCCGCACCGGCGATCGCGGCGTGGATCGCCGCCGAGGTCGCGCACCCGGTGCTGGTCGGCCCCGACGCCGAGAGCGTGCAGTGGGTGTCGGCGGTCGCCGAGCATTGCGGCGCACCGTTCATGATCCTCGAGAAGACCCGGCGCGGCGATCGCGACGTCTCGGTCAGCGCGCCCGCCGCGCCGCCCGAGGGCAAGTGGAACGGCCACACGCCCGTGCTGATCGACGACATCGTGTCGACCGGCCGCACGATGATCGAGGCCACGCGCCAGCTGCGCGCCGCCGGCAGCGCCGCGCCGATGTGCGTCGCGATCCACGCGGTGTTCGCCGATGCGCTGCACGACGCGCTGGTCGACGCCGGTGCGCGCGACATCGTCACCTGCAACACGATCCCGCACACCACGAACCGGATCTGCGTGCTCGACGCGCTCGCCGCGGCGGTGCGCGAGCGCGTCGCCGCGTAGCCACGCCGGCGCGAGCACGCGAGCGACGCGACACCGATCACGTGCAATCTCTGCACTGGTTACAATCGCATGGCCGCGCACACCGGCGCTTTACCGATCATCGAGCGCTGGGCTACGGTGCAGGCATGTCGCGGTGTGGTTTGTCGTTTCGCCTGGCGTTTCGCCAGGCGTCTCGCCTGGTTGTCATCGGGTCGAGTGTGGCGCTGCCGGTCGTCGCGCACGCGCAGCCCTCCGGACCGGCCGATCGGGCCCCGCCGGCGGCCGCGAGCCCGGCAGCGCCGAGCCAACCCTGGCCGAGCCAGCCCGGGCCGACGATAGATCTGTCGCCGGCCGCGCCCGAGCACATCGACGAGCAACCCCAGGTCCGCGTCGATCTCGGCGTCGGGTTCGCCCGCCGCCAGCTCACGTACGACACCCAGCCCGACCTCCGCCAGCTGCCGCCGTCGGTGACCAGCGGTGGGGCGTCGATCCAGTTCGACGGCGAGCTCTACCCGTTCGCGATCGCCGACCCGCACAGCAGCTGGAAGGACGTCGGGCTCGCGCTGACGTACAACAAGACCCTCGGCACCAGCCTCAAGGCCGCGAACCAGACCGACGACATGGCGCTGTCGGTCGATCAGTCATACCTGTCGTTCGGCGCGCGCTATCGCTTCGTGTTCGACAGTACCTCGTCGGTCTCGGTCGGCCTCGACTACGTGCACCAGCAATACATCCTCGGCGACGGCAGCTTCGTGATCCCGTACGACGTGCCCGGCGTCGAGTACTCGGCGATCGCGCCGACGGTGAGCGGGCGGTTCGCGGTGGCGCCCGGCACCATGCTCGTGGCCTCGCTCAATGCCTGGTTCGCGTTCGACGCCGGCGAGATCACCAACCTCGATAGCTACGGCCAGGCGCGGGTCTACGGCCTCAACGCGGTGGCCGGCACCGAGTTCGCGCTCACCGACCGGGTCAATCTCAACATCCTGTTCCAGTACAACCGGGTCGACCTGTCGTTCGCCGGTTACGGGATGCTGTCGAATGACCGCGACGGCGATCCGTCGACGCAGGACGTGAACGGGGCGACCGACGAGTCGATCGGCGTCGTCGCGACGCTCGGCATGACGTACTGATCGCGGCCGAATCTCGCTCGGTCGCTGCCCGATCCTCGATCGATAGGCCGGTCTCCCTTACCGCGCGGCGAGGCCTGAGCTACCGTCCCGAGGTGTCCCGGGGTGGTACTTGGCTGCGCGGCTTCGCGTGCGTCTGGCTCGCGGTCGGGCCGGTCGCGCGGCCGGCCGTGGTGCACGCCGAGCCGACCACCGCCGAAAAGAAGCAGACCGCCAAGTCCTATGTCGACGCCGGGCTACAGGCCCAGAAGACCGGCGACTACGACACGGCGATCATCCTGTACCAGAAGGCCTATGACCTGGTCCCGCACCCGGTGCTGCTGTTCAACCTGGCGCAAGCCCACCGGCTCGCCGGGCGGATCCAGAAGGCGCTGGAGCTGTATCGCGATTACCTCGAAGAAGATCCGCAAGGCTCGGAGTCTGCCACCGCGCGCGAGTTGATCGGCGAGCTCGAGGCGCGGCAGCGCGCCGAGGGCCGGAAGGCCAAGAAGCCGCGCCGCGACGGCGACGATTCCGCTGGCCCCGCCCCACCGCCGGCTCCCGCAGACCCCGGCACGGACGACGCGCACGCGAGCCCGCGCGACCACGAGCGGGTGAGCGAGGCGGGCCCTGTGCTGGGCCCCGAGCCGGCGCCGCTGCCCGCGCGCGAGCCGGCCGACCGCGGCGACGAGCCGGTCGCGCACGCCGCCGCCGCCACGCCGCCGCTGATCCACGTCGGGCTCGGCAGCTCCGTCGTCCATCGCGGGCTGTCGTACGACACCCGGCCCAACTTCGCCCAGGCCCCGCCCGCGTTCAGCACCACCGCGTTCACGATCCGGGTCGAAGGCGAGATCTACCCGTTCGCGCTCGCCAGCCCGAGCAGCGCGCTCGCCGGCCTGGGCTTCGTGGCGAGCTACGACGACGTCATCAGCCTCCACCTCAAGAATCCGACCGTCGACAACATCCCGGCGGACCAGTCGTACTACATGGCCGGCGCGCGCTATCGCTTCGGGCTCGCCGCGGACTGGACGCTCGCGCTCGGCCTCGATTACGTCCATCGCCAGTTCCTGGTCGGCTCGGCGATGTCGCTGCTCGACATTCCGGACATCGACTACTCGGCGGTCGCGCCGGCGGCCGCGGTGCGGGTCCAGGCCACGCCGAGCGTCGCGGTGTTCGGCTCGCTCGAGGGCCTGTTGACGCTCGACGCCGGACCCATCCAGGACCCGTCCAGCTACGGGCGCTCGACCACCTATGGCGCGACCGCGTCGCTCGGGGCCGAGCTCGCGCTGACCGACCGGCTCCGGCTGCGCCTGCTCGTCGAGTACAACCGGATCGACTTCGCGTTCGACGGCAACGGCCTGCTCGCCAGCGACCGGGACTCCGATCCGACGACCCAGGACGTCAACGGCGCGACCGATCAGTCGATCTCGGCATCCGCGACGCTCGGCCTCGCCTACTGACCAGGAAGCCAGATGGAAGCCGCCGCCACCGATCCCCACCACGCCAAGGTCGCCCGCATCGCGCGGCAGCTGCGCGATCACCCCCGCGGCACGCCGGTCTCGCTGCGCAAGAAGACCGTGTCGCACCAGGTGCCCAAGCCGAACGACCTGCGGCGCCGCGACACCAAGATCGACGTCTCCGACCTGACCGAGATCCTGCAGATCGACCCGGTCCGCCGGATCTGCGTCGCGGAGTCCGGCGTGACCTTCGTCGATCTGGTCACCGCGACCCTGGCCCACGGCCTGGTGCCGATCGTCGTCCCCGAGCTCAAGACGATCACGATCGGCGGCGCGGTCGCCGGCTGCTCGATCGAGTCGATGTCCTACGTCCACGGCGGGTTCCACGACACCTGCCTCGAGTACGAGGTGATCACCTCGGCCGGCGACGTCCTGGTCTGCACGCCGGACAACGACCACAAGCTCGTGTTCCAGATGGTGCACGGCACGTTCGGCACGCTCGGCGTGCTGACCAAGCTGACCTTCAAGCTGGTGCCCGCCAAACCCTACGTCCGGCTGCGCTACGAGACCTGCACCACGCTCGCCGCCTACCAGGCGACGATCCGCCGCCACTTCGACGCCCGCGACGTCGACTTCATGGACGGCATCATCCACTCGCCGACCTGCTACGTGCTCGCCACCGGCGACTTCACCGACACCGCACCGTACACCAGCGACTACAGCTGGATGAAGATCTATTATCAAAGCACGCGGACGCGGACCGAAGACTACCTCACCACGCCCGATTACTTCTTTCGCTACGACCGCGGCGTCACCAACGTCCGCCCCAGCTCGGTCCTCGGCCGGCTCGTGTTCGGCAAGTTCCTCGCGTCCTCGCAGTGGCTGCGGCTCGGCGAGAAGCTGCGCTGGCTGCTGCGCTCCGAGAAGCCGACCGTCACCCTCGATACGTTCATCCCGTTCTCCCGGGTCCCGGCGTTCCTGACCTGGTACGAGCGCGAGTTCAACTTCTACCCGCTGTGGTGCGTGCCCTACCGCCGGGTCCACGACTACGAATGGCTCCACGACTCGTTCTACAAGGATCTCGAAGATCCGCTGTTCCTCGACATCGCGATCTACGGCATGCGCCAGCGCGGCCCGCACAACTATCACCGCCTCATGGAGCAGAAGCTCCGCGAGCTCGGCGGCATCAAGACCCTGATCGCCCACAACTACTACGACGAAGCCGAGTTCTGGCAGATCTGGAACAAGCCCAACTACGACGCGGTCAAGGCGATCACCGACCCCGACAACGTCTTTCGAGATCTATATACCAAGACCTGCAGGACCATCATGGGCCACGGCTGATCGGCCCCCTCTATGTCACCCAGGATCTGCCGCAGCCCGCCGCCAGTCAGGAAGTTCCGGTACATCTTCGGGTGATTGCCGAGGTCTGCGATCGCCCTTCCTCGGCGACGCGAAGGCCTACCGGGCGAGAGTGGCCGCGAGCCAGCATCGCAGCGAGAACGCGCTCGATCGTGGTACGCGAAGGGAATGATCGAGGACTTCGCAGAGCGCGCCCGTCGGTTTCAGAACCTGCACCATCGCCCGGATCTCCTGGTCCTGCCGAATCCGTGGGACGCCGGCTCCGCCCGCATCCTCGAGAACCTCGGGTTCTCGGCGCTCGCCTCGACGAGCGCGGGCCTCGCGTTCTCGCTCGGCCGCTGCGACGGCGAGGGCGCGGTCACAGCGGACGAGACGTTTGCGCACGTTCGCGACCTGATCGCGGCGACGCGCGTCCCGATCTCCGCCGACCTCGAGAACGGGTTCGGCGTGTCGCCCGAGACCGTCGCCGCGACCATCCGCCAGGCCGCCGAGGTCGGACTGTCGGGGGCCTCGATCGAGGATGCGAGCTACGATCCGGCCGCGCCGCTCTACGATCGCATGCTCGCGACGGAGCGGATCGCCGCCGCCGTCGAGGCCGCGCGGGCGCTGCCCCATCCCTTCGTGCTGACCGCGCGGGCCGAGAATTTCGTCCGCGGCCGTCCCGACCTCGACGACGCCCTCGCGCGCCTGCACGCGTACGACCTCGCTGGTGCGGACGTGCTCTACGCGCCGGGCCTGCCCGATGCGGCCGCGATCCGTCTCGCGTGCGCCACCACCACCAAGCCGTTCAACTACGTCGCGGGGATCGGGTCGACCCGCTTCACGCTCGCCGAACTCGCCGGGCTCGGCGTTCGCCGGGTCACGATCGGCACCTCGTTCGTGCGCTGCGCGCTCGGCGCGTTCCTGCGCGCAGCGCGCGAGGTGCTCGAGCACGGAACGTTCGGCTACCTCGAGGGCCTGCCAACGGTCACGGACGTCAACCATCTGATCGTGACGCCGTCTGCTCGCGCGAGGTAGCGCCAGCGAACGCGAGATCGGGTACGCGCGCGGAAATCGAGCATCGGGTCGGCGGTCGCGCCCAGGCACGAGATTGCGCGGCGAGAACGCCAGCGCCGGGTCGGCGAGTTTCCGTTGCGATCTGACGGTCGACGAGGCGTCTTTCGCGATCTATATACCAAGATCTGCAAGACCATCATAGGCCACGGCTGAGCCCGGCCGTGTCGCCACCGGCCGCGGCCAGGGCTGCGCAGCTACGACGTTGCGTCCTGTACCTGATAGCCGCGCATGCGCCACGCCAGGAGCACCTGGTCTGCGGTGACCAGCGTAAGTCCACGCACCATCGCCGTGGCGACGAACATGCGGTCCGCCGGATCGCCGTGAGCCGGCGGCAACTCGCCAGCAGCGATGGCGATCTCGCCGTCGACGGGCAACTCCTGGAGCCCCTGGCGCAGCATCGTCGCCCGGAACCCCGACAGCGACGTCTCGAGCGCGAGCCGCTTCCCGGCGACCAGCATCGCGATCTCCCAGAACGAGAGCGCCGACACGAACAGCTCCTCGCGTTCGATCGCGCGGTCGATCGTCGCCAGCGCTCGCCGCCCGAGCTTCTTGTCGCCCCGGGCATAGCGGACGACCACGTGCGTATCCAGCAGGATCACCGCTCGGCATCCCAGTCGACATCGATCGGGCTCTCGATGTCACCCAGGATCTCGATCTGATCCTTCATGCAGCCGAACGCCGATCGCCGCTTCGTCCGGACCGGCGCCAGCATCGCGACCGAATGCCCCCGCTTGGTGACGATCACCGAGCGCCCCGTTCGCTCGACGGCATCCATGAGCTCGAGACACTTTGCCTTGAACGCCGCCGCCGACATCGTCGCCGGCGGTCCAGATTTCGGATATGTACGCCTCGTGACCATGTTCGTGACTATATCGCGAAGCTCCGGATCGTCAATCGGCCGAAACTGAGCCAGCGTCCGCCGGCTGTGGGCCGGTGCCGAAGCAGAGCCGCTGGGTCGCGGAGGGCTCGCGGCAGCATTGGGCACGAAACCCACGGATCTGCTGGACCACTTCTGGATCGACCATGGCTTCGTGTGGCCATGGACTCCGATGCTTGCGTCATTCCGAACTCTCCTCGCGTCTGCGAACGCTTGAAGGACGCCGCAACTGCCTGGAACCCCGGTGGGAACCCTGACCAGAGCTCCCAACCCCGCCACATGACCGGCTAAGTTGCCGAAACGGCTCGACGTTGGTAACGTCGGGCATGCTTTGGTTCTCTGTCATCGGCCAAGCCGGTCGGCGACAACTGCTACTTCACTGCGGCGGCGTCTACAGCCAACGCCGAGCGCATCGGGGTCCCCACCAATGAAGCTCACCATCCGAAATCTCGGTCGTTTGACTTCAGCGACCATCGACCTCGACGCCGAGTTCACCGTCTTCACAGGAAGGAACAACACTTCCAAGACGTATGTTGCACACGTAATCTATGGATTCTATCGCTTCGCAAGAGAGTATATCTCGCAGTTTATTCGGGCCGACCTTCAACAAGGTCTGCGTTTTCCTCGATGGGAATACGATCTTGGACCGACTATCGAGAAGCTTGATGATCTCACGAACGGAATCGCCTCTCACCTTCAGTCCCGTCTGCCAAGCATCTTCGCGACATCGCCGGAATTCTTCGCCCACACAGAAATCCATCTAACGTGCGACGACGCCGATCGGCACAGGATCAAGCAGCGAGTATTGGACTATAGCGGAAACCTCTTCTACTCTCTGGGAGAGTCCGACACATGGGAATCGTCGAAGCGGTCAGAGTCTTCGACGGTCGTGTTTCAACGCATTTCCGCATCGATCGTGGAGCCAAGGTCGGCGCGAGAGGCTACTCCTGAATACATCGACCAAGCACAACTCCTTTTCAGTATCGGCATCACAGAAGTTATTGCTTACGCGGTAGTGCCGCGGAGCCACTTACCGTTCGTGCTATCAACAGAGCGGAGCGCAATCCAGCTCTTCTTTCGGGAGTTATTTGCGAACCGAAGCGCGATGGTTGACGCAGTTCTCGAAGAGCCCAAGCCCGACGCTGTTTCTCAGTTACAAGCAAAGGCTCGCTTGTATCCCCTCGTGATCCGAGATGGTCTGCGAGTGGCGGTACAAACCCAACCAACTGCAAGGCGAGCCCAACAACAGACAGAGTTCGCGCCACTCGCCGAGAAACTCGAGCGTCTCATCGGAGGTGAGGTGCGAGTCGCCGCAAGCAACGAACTCACGTTTGTGCCGACGGGCAGCGATCTCGCACTTGACCTTCAGTTGGCTTCGTCCTCCGTCAAGTCGCTGGCCGCACTCGTCTACTTTCTTCGTACCCAAGCGCGAGCTGGGGGATTGCTCCTGATCGATGAACCTGAGCTAAATCTTCATCCTGATAATCAACGACGGCTTACGAGAATTCTCGCAGAGTTAGTTCGGCAAGGTGTTAGTGTTCTCATCACTACGCACAGCGACTATGTGCTGCGAGAGCTAGA
>DATBBB010000259.1:0-17702 GCA_036271215.1 Kofleriaceae bacterium
CGATGTACTTCCACCTCGGCCCGCTCGAGCAGCTGCCGCGCGTGCCGCGGATCCGGATCGGCCGCGTGGTGCTGCGCGAGGCGTCGTGGTGCCTGCGCAAGGCCGAGCTCGAGCCGGTGACCGGGGCGGCCGGCGCCGCCCGCATGGCCGCGCTGCACCGGCTGCGCGCCGCCGCGCGGCTGCCGCGCTGGGTGTGCGTCGAGGACGCCGACAACGTGCTGCCGGTCGATCTCGACAACGTGCTCGCGGTCGACAGCTTCGTGCAGCTGGTCAAGCAGCGACCGGCCGTGACGTTGACCGAGCTGTGGCCGGCGCCCGACGAGCTGTGTGTCCGCGGCCCGGACGGCCGCTACGCCAACGAGATCGTCGTGCCGTACGCCCGGGTCCCCGGCGAGCCGCGCGCGGCGCCGCCCCTGCCCGCGCCCGCCCCGGTGCGCCGGACGTTCGCGCCCGGCTCGGAGTGGCTGTACGCCAAGCTCTACACCGGCCACGCGACCTCGGATCAGATCCTGACCGAGGCGCTCGCGCCGATCGTGACCGAGCTCGGCGGCGCCGCGACCTGGTTCTTCCTGCGCTACTCCGATCCGCACTGGCACGTCCGGTTCCGCATGCGCGGCGACCCGGCGTGGCTGTACGGCGAGGTCATGCCCCGGCTCGCCGCGGCGACCCACGCCATGCTCGGCGACGGCCGGATGTGGCGGCTGCAGCTCGATACCTACGAGCGCGAGATCGAGCGCTACGGCGGCGCGGCCGGGATCGAGCTCGCCGAGCGGCTGTTCTGCGCCGACAGCGCCTGCGTGATCGACATCGTCGGCATGCTGTCGGGCGACGCCGGCAGCGACGCGCGCTGGCGGCTCACCCTGCGCGCGATCGACCAGCTGTTCGACGACCTCGCCTACGATCTGACGGCCCGGCTCGCCGTGATGCGCCGGGTCCGCGACGCGTTCGCCCGCGAGCACCGCGCCGAGACCTCGATCGCGTTCCAGCGCGGGCTCGGCGACAAGTACCGCAAGGAGCGCGCGGCGCTCGAGGCGCTGCTCGACCGCGCCGGCGACGCCGACAGCGACCTGTCGCCCGGCCTGGAGCGGCTCACCGCCCGCTCGGTCGCCAACGCGCCGATCATCGCCGAGCTGCGCGCCGCCGAGCAGCGCGGCGCCCTGACCCTGTCGATCGACGACCTGGTCCCGAGCTACATCCACATGCACGTCAACCGGCTGATCCGCTCGGCGCAGCGCGCCCACGAGCTCGTGATCTACGATCTGCTGGTCCGGCTCTACGAGTCGAAGCAGGCGCGCGCCAGGCCGCCGCGGGCCAAGAAGCCCAAGCCCGAGCGCCCTACGGCATGACGATGCCGTAGCGGGCCAGGATCGCGCCGCTCAGGCCGTCGAGATCGGCGCGCGCGGTCAGGTAGTCCGCGACCGACGACGCGTGGCGCAACCGGGCCTGCCCGAGCTCGTCCTGGCGGCGCAGCACGTCGAAGTTGGTCGACTTGCCGAGCTCGAACCGCTTCTGCTCGGCGGTGATGTTCTGCTCGGCGAGCCCGATCGCCTCGTCGCCGAGCGCGATGCTGGCGAGCGCGGCCTGGGCGCGCTGCACCGCGCGGACCGCCCGGGTCGCGAGCCTGGCGCGCGCGTCGCGCTCGGCGACCTCGGCGGCGAACAGCACCGCGTGCGCCGCCTGCTGGCCGCCGCGCTCGGCGCGGTGCTCGATCGCGTGATCGAACGTCAGCGCGGCGTTGACCTGATAGCCGGTGTCGCTGGTGATGTCGCCGGTCGCCTTGCCGAGCGTGGTGTCGACCCCGATCGGCCCGCCGCTGACGTCGAGATCGAGCCTGGATCGGGCCGCGCTGTCGGCGGCGGCGACGCCGATCTCCGCCGCGTGGCGGGTCGCCTCGAGCCCGGCCAGCTCGGCGCTGTGCGCGAACGCCTCGCGCACGACCGACCGCAGATCGATCGGCGGCGCGTCGATCTTCACCGGCAGGCCCTCGGTCAGAAGCTCGAGCGCGTCCGGCCCGATCTCGAGCCCGGCGAGCTGGCGCAGCGCGATCGAGCGGTCGTAGAGCTCCTGCTCGCCGGCGATCACGTCCTGCCTGCGCACCGCGATCACCTGCTGCACCGCGAGCGCCTCGCTGCGCGCGATCTTCTCGACCCGGATCGCGCCCTCGGTGTAGTCGAGCTGCTTCTGCGCGAGCTCGAGCGAGGCCTTGCGGACCTCGAGCTGGCGCCACGCGAACGCCACCTGCCAGTACGCCTGCGCGAGCGAGACCACGAGGTCGCGGGCCCGGGCCTCCTGCGCGAGCGCCGCCGCGTCGCGCTGCCGCGCCGCCTGGTGGATCGGTGCCTCGAACGCGTCGGACCCGGCGCCGCGCAACAGCGGCTGGATCAGCTCGAACACCAGCGACGTCTGGTAGCGGTGCGGCCCGCTGACGTCGACCAGCGCGCCGTTGAGCGCGGGCTCGGTGCCGACCGTGTGCACGCGCTCGCCGGTCAAGGTGACGCTGAGCGTGCCGCCGGTCGACAGCGCGCGCCGCGCCGAGGCGTCGAGCCGGAGGTCGCTGGCCGAGTACTTGCCGTACGGATCGGTGTCCGGGTTCGCTTGCCACGCGCCGGCCGCCCGCAGCCCGACGTGCGTATCTTCGCTGCCCTGGGCAGCCAGCAGCTGCGCGCGCGCGGTGGCGAGATCGATCCGGGCCCGCGCGAGGTCCGGACTCTGCCGCACCGCGACGGCCACGACGTCGGCGAGCCGCATGCCGCCGGCCGACGACAGCTCCGGCAGCGACGCGCCCGCGGCCGGCGGAGCACCCACAGGTGGTGGCGCCGCCGGCTCTGCACGCACCCCGCCGCTCAGCCCCAGACCAACCACAGCGAGGGCTGCCCCGCGGATCACGAAACCCATGGCGCTATTCTGGCCGCCGCGAGGCCCGGCACCAAGATCTCGACGGCATTTGCTATGCTCGGCGCGTCTTGTTAGTCGAGCGGGATCCCACCACGCAGGCGAGCGCGCGCGTCGTCCTGGCGGCCGATCAGGTGCTGCTGGCCGACGCCGACCTCGAGGCCCGGGTGTGGCTGCGCACCGTGGTCGCCGGCCGGTTCGGGCTCGACGAGGTCGACACCGGCGAGGCCGCGCTCGAGCGGATCGCCGCCGGCGGCGCGCGGATCGTCATCGTCGGCCGCCAGCTGCGCGACATGGCCGGCGAGGAGCTGATCGCGCGCGCCGCGAGCTGGCTGACGACCGAGCGCCACACCCCGGTGGCGTTCCTGCTCGCCGACGCGACCGGCGAGGTCGCCCCGGTCGACGACACCGAGATCCCGGTGTTCTACCGCCTGGTCCGCGGCATGGATCCGGCGCGGGTCAACGAGCTGCTCGCCCAGGCCGCCGCCAAGCTGCCGCCGATGCCGCCGCGCGAGCCCGATCCGGTGCTCGCCGCGGCGGTCGCCGATCACGTCAAGACGATCGGCGCGGCGACCGAGCCCGACGAGGCGGCCCGCGCCGCGATCGCCGCGACGATCGCGCTGGTCGGGGCCGACCGCGCGCGCTGCCTGTACTGCGATCACGAGTCCGGCCGGGTGTGGACCGGCTCGGATCCGGACGCCGACGACGAGGCCTCGGTGTCGGCCGGGCTCGCCGGGTTCGCGGTCCGCGCCGCGGTCGGGGTCGCCGTGCCGCGCGCCGGTGATGACGCGCTGTACCGCGCCGAGATCGACAACCCCGGCGGCACCGGCCGCGAGCGGCTCGCGATCCAGCCGGTCGCCGGCCCCGACGGCCACATCCACGCCGTGCTGATCGCGGTGCGCGACGAGCCGCACCCGCCGTTCACCCGCGCCGAGCTCGATCGGCTCGCGGCGCTCGCGGCGGCGTGGGCGCCGTACGTGCTGCACCTGTCGATGCGGATCGAGGCCGACGAGATCATCGGCGATCGGCTCGACCGCGGCCCGTCGGACATGTTCCGCCAGGAGGCGATCATGCACCTGGTGCGGCGCGGCCAGCGCGGCGACGTCGTGCGCGTCCACCCGGGCTGGATCCGCGCCGCGTACTGGCTCGTGCTCGGGGCGCTCGCCGCCGCCGCGCTCTACGTCGCGCTCGCGCGCGTCCACCAGTACGCCGAGGGCCCGGCGGTGATCCAGTTCACCGGGCGCAGCGAGCTGCTCGCCCACGAGGCCGGCACGATCGCCTCGCTCGACGCCGTGCGCGGCCAGCGCGTCGAGCGCGGCCAGGTGCTCGCCCGGCTGCACGACGCCGAGCAGGTCGGCCAGCTGCGCAACCTCGAGACCGAGTTCGAGAGCAAGCTCGTCGCGTACCTGCAGGCGCCGTCGGATCCATCGGCCAAGCAGGCGCTCGGCCAGATCCGGTCGTCGCGCGACGCCGCGCGGCTCAGCGTCGAGTCGCGGACGATCCGCGCGCCGCAGGCCGGGATCGTCAAGGAGGTCCTGGTGCGCGACGGCCAGCGCGTCGAGCCCGGCACGGTCGTGCTGTCGATCGTCGAGGACACCAGCGCCGAGGGCCTCAAGCTGATCGCGTTCTTGCCCGGCAGCGAGCGGCCGCGGCTGCGCGCCCACCAGCCGCTGCGGCTCCGGCTGCCCGGCTACCGCGACGCCTACCTCACCAGCGAGGTCCGCGCGATCTCCGAGGTGCTCGGCGCGGCCGAGGCGCGCGCGCGGTTCCTCGGCGACCGGCTCGGCGACAGCCTGCCGCTGACCGGCACCGTGGTCGTCGTCGAGGCCCGGCTGCCGTCGGCCGAGTTCGAGTCCGACGGCGAGCACTTCCAGCTCCACGATGGCATGGTCGGGCTCGCCGAGGTCCGCATGCAGTCGCGCCCGCTGATCACCAGCTTGATCCCGGGGCTCCGGTAATGGCCGACGCCAAGCCGCGTCCGGCCACCGAGCCCCACGAGCCCACCGCCGCGGAGCTGTTCCCCTCGCTCGAGAAGCTCGCCCGCGTGCGCCGCGGCCGCGAGGTCCCGTTCGTCCAGCAACTCGAGGCCACCGACTGCGGCCCGGCCTGCCTCGCGATGGTGCTCGGCCACCTCGGCCGCGACGTCAACCTCGACGAGGTCCGCGAGGCCGCCGGCGGCAGCGCGCGCGACGGCACCGACGCGCTCGCGATCGTCCGCGCCGCGGAGTGGTTCGGGCTGCGCAGCCGCGGCCTCGCGATCGACATCGAGCAGCTGCGCTACCTGCCGCCCGGCTCGATCCTGCACTGGGAGTTCAACCACTTCGTCGTGTTCGATCGGATCTCGAAGCGCGGCATCGAGATCGTCGACCCCGGGATGGGCAAGCGGGTGATCTCGCTGCCGCGGTTCAGCGAGTCGTTCACCGGCGTGGCGCTGGTGTTCGAGCCGAGCGACGCGTTCGAGCCCAAGCAGCGCGGCGGCGGCCGGTTCGGCTGGTACTGGACCCAGCTCGCCGGCCAGCGCCACGTGCTGTCGCGCGTGGTCGTGACCTCGGTCCTGCTCCGCGTGTTCGCGCTCGCGCTGCCGCTGGTCACCGCGGTGATCGTCGATCGCGTCGTGCCGCGCAACGATCGCAACCTGCTGCTCGTGGTCGCGGTCGGGCTCAGCGGCTTGCTCGTGTTCCAGATGATCACGACCCTGGTCCGCTCGCACCTGCTGCTGCAGCTGCGCACCAACCTCGATACCCGGCTGACCCTGGGGTTCGTCGACTACCTGTCGCGCCTGCCCTACGATTTCTTCCAGCGCCGCTCGGCGGGCGACCTGCTGATGCGGGTCAACAACAACGCCACCGTGCGCGAGATGCTGACCAGCAACACGCTGTCGGCGATGCTCGACGGCTTCCTGGTGATCGGCTACGCGGTGCTGATCCTCGTCGTCACCCCGATGGTGGGCGGCATCGTGATCGGCCTGGGCATCGTGCAGGTCGCGGTGTTCTACCTGGCGCGCCGCAGCTACCGCGAGCTGATGGCGCGCTCGCTCGAGGCCCAGGCCCGCTCGCAATCGTACCTGGTCGAGATGCTGCACGGCATGGAGACCCTCAAGGCCGCGGCCGCCGAGTCGCGCTCGGTCGAGCGCTGGTCCAACCTCTACGTCGACGAGCTCAACGTCGCGCTCGATCGCGGCCGGCTCAGCGCGCGGGTCGACGCGGTGTCGAGCCTTTTGACCACCGGCTCGCCGCTCGCGATCCTCTTGATCGGCGCCTTGCAGGTGATGTCCGGCGCGATCTCGCTCGGCGAGATGCTCGCGATCAACTCGCTGGCGATCGGCCTATTGAACCCGCTGTCGACCATGGTCAACAGCGCGTTGCAGCTCCAGCTGCTCGGCGGCTACATGGACCGGATCGACGACGTGCTGCGCACGCCGCCCGAGCAGACCGGCAAGGATCTCGCCCGTGCGCCGCGGCTGACCGGCCGGATCTCGCTGCAGGGCGTGTCGTTCCGCTACGGCGACAACCTGCCGTTCGTGGTCCGCAACGTGTCGCTCGAGATCCGCCCCGGGATGACCGTGGCGATCGTCGGCCGCTCGGGCTGCGGCAAGTCGACCCTGGCGCGGATGATCGCCGGGCTCTACGTGCCGACCGAGGGCCGGGTCACGTTCGACGGCCACGATCTGGTGCGGCTCGAGCTCAAGTCGCTGCGCCGCCAGATCGGCGTGGTGTTCCAGTCGCCGTCGCTGTTCGCCGGCTCGATCCGCGCCGCGATCTCGCTCAGCGACCCGAACGCCACGCTCGAGAAGATCGTCGCGGCGGCCCAGCTCGCCGCGGTCGACGACGACATCCGCGCGATGCCGATGGGCTACGACACGATCCTGTCCGACGGCGGTGCGTCGCTGTCGGGCGGCCAGCGCCAGCGCGTCGCGCTCGCCCGCGCCCTGGTCCACAAGCCGTCGCTGCTGATCCTCGACGAGGCGACCAGCGCGCTCGACAGCGAGACCGAGCGCCGGGTCAGCCAGAACCTCGAGGAGCTGCGCTGCACGCGGATCATCCTCGCCCACCGGCTGAGCACGATCGTCAACGCCGACCTGATCCTCGTGATGGACGCCGGCGAGATCATCGAGTCCGGCACCCACCCCGAGCTGCTCGCGCGCGGCGCGCACTACGCGCGGCTGGTCGCGGCCCAGCTGCAGGCCGAGCCGCCGCAGCGAGGCGTGGCATGACCCGCGACAGCGCCGGCCCGCGCGGCATCGGTCCCAGGCTCCGGCCCGGGATCCGGCTCAGGCTCCGGCTCGGGCTCCGGCCCGGGCTCCGGCCGGGGCTCCGGTTCGGCGGCGCTCCCCAGCTCGGCCTCGTCCTCCGGATCGGCGTCGCGCTCGGCGGCGTCATCCTCGGCGGCGGGCTCGGTGGCGGGCTCGCCGGCGGGCTCGTTGCTGGGCTCGGCGGCGCGCTCGGTGGCTGTCGCGACAGCGGCGACGCCGGCGACCTCGGCGAGCCGCTCGAGGTTCTCGCCCCGCCCGGCCCCACCGACGACCCCGGCGACGAGAAGCCCGGCTTCATCGCCGCGCTCACCCCCGAGCACTCCGCCGACGTCATGGCGCCGTACACCAGCGCGAGCGCCAGCCTCGCGGTCAAGCTCGGCGACGTCGTCAAGAAGGGCCAGATCCTCGCCCGGCTCGACGATCGCCAGCTGCGCCAGGAGCTCGACGCCGCGCGCGCCCAGGCCCACACCGCCGAGGCCACGATCACCCAGGCCGAGGTCGACAAGCGCGGCGCCGAGATCGTCCTGGCCCGCGAGCACAAGGCCGAGGCCGAGGGCGTCGGCTCCAAGGCCGACGTCGCCGGCGCCGAGCAAGCGGTCGCCAAGGCGTCGGCGATGATCACGGTCGCGCACGCCACCGCCGAGGAGCGCGCCACCCAGATCGCCCGGCTCCAGGCCCACCTCCAGGAGATGACCCTGGTCGCCCCGATCGATGGCCGGGTCGCGATGATCTACCCCCAGGACGGCGCCCGCGTCGAGGAAGGCCGCCCCGTGCTCCGCGTCATCTCCGGCGGCGTGTTCGTCAAGTTCGCGATCCCCGCCGACAAGGTCGGCGCCATCCACGCCGGCGATACCGTCGATGTCCGGCTCGACCGCCGCCCCGATCCGCTCACCGCCACCGTCCGCCACATCGCCCCCGAGCTCGACGCCGTCGCCCAGATGATCCTCGCCGACGCCGAGCTGCTCAATCCGCCGCCCGACCTCCAGCCCGGCACCGTCGGCCGCATCGTCCCGCGCCTCGCTCCGCGCCTCGCTCCGCGCCCCGTTCCGCGCCCGCACGCCAAGCCCGACCCGCGATCACCCTGAGTCTGATGAATCGGTATCACTTCGTCTGAAGTGCAATCATCTTGGGGTGTTTAGCTGCCTGTATTTACCGGATGATCCGTCCACAGCAGATAATTATGCTGTCGTTCTCACCGTAATTGTTAGGAGTGATCTGGACGATTTTGCGGCAGTCCCTCCTAGGATGGCCGAGATGGGGACGTGGACAGTCGATGTCACTTCGACACGCGGGATCTTGCGGCTCACGCTCGAAGGGCGGATCTCGTCCGAGGAGATGACGGCCTTCGTCACCGCGCACAACCGCGCGATCGATAGCTACGAGGGGCGCGACTACAAGGTCTGGTGCGACGTCTCGAAGCTCCAGACGCTGACGCCGGAGTGCGCACGGCTGTTCGAGAAGGCAAAACAGTACAGCAGCGAGCACCTCAACTTCCGCGGCAGCGCGGTCCTGGTCGCGAACGCGACGATCGCGCTGCAGCACCGGCGGACCTCGGTCGATGGCGGCGTCATCGCCACCGAGCTGATCTCCCAGGACGTCCAGGCGCTCGAGGACCACCTCCGCTCGGTGTATCGCAAGGAACCCGCGCCGGCGATCAGCGTCAATCACCGCCGCCGGTGATCGGGGTCAGCCCAGGCGGCGCGTGTGCCCGCCGCCGGATGCAGCTAGTCGTTTGCGGCGAGGGCTGACCGCCCTGGCTAATCGGCAAGCCACCCGTGTAGTTCCGCCAAGCTACGCGTGGGCGCGCGCGGCACATCGCTTGCCTTACCGCTCGCCATGAACCTCACCGCACTTCGCCACGTGTCACTTTGCCTCGTCGCGTCGGCCGCCATCGCCGGCTGCGCGACCAACTCCGATAACAGCGCCGACGATCCCGAGGCCGGCAGCCTGTCCGAGGCCGCGCTGTCGAACTCGGAGCAGACCGCGTTCAACTACTTCGTCAGCAAGGGCCTCACCAAGGTGCAGTCGGCCGGCGTCGTCGGCAACCTGATGCAGGAATCGAGCGTCAACCCGGCGTCCGTCGAGTTCGGCGGCGGCCCGGGCCGCGGCATCGCGCAGTGGTCGGTCGGCGGGCGCTGGGACACCAGCAAGAGCGACAACGCGACGTGGTACGCGAGCGCGCACAAGCTGTCGCGCGGCGCGCTCAACACCCAGCTCGACTTCATCTGGTACGAGCTCACCACGTTCAGCGGCTACGGCCTCGCGCAGCTGAAGGCGGCGACCACGGTGACCGCCGCGGTGGCCGCGTTCCAGGACAAGTTCGAGATCTGCGGCACGTGTGATTCGTCGAAGCGGATCACGTACGCCCAGCAGGCGCTGAGCGCGTACGGCGGCGGCAGCAGCGGCAACACCGGCGCGGGCTGCTTCTCCAACACGCTCGGCAAGGAGATGCCGGACAACGCGTGCGTGCAGAGCAAGTCCGACGACCTGTGGTACCAGTGCTCGAACGGCGCGTGGGTCGATCGCTGGACCGATCCGGACGCGTGCAACGGCGTCCACGCGCTGTGATCCGCGCCGCCCGCCGGAGTCCGGATGGCCTACGGACGCCGGCGCGTCGATCGGCGCATCGATCGGCGCATCGGTCGGCGCGTCGATCGGCGCGTCGATCGGCGCATCGGTCGCTTCGCGAGGCCTGAGGGATCGGGATGGGCGAGATGGATGAAACCGCCGGGCGCGGGCGTTGTCTCACCGGCCATGCGGCTGTTCGCGCTCGCCGGGTTATTCGCGCTGATCGCGCTGCGCGGGGCGGTCACGCCCGCGCACGCCGAGAGCTTCGTCGATCCGCGCATCCCGATGCCGCCGGACGCGACGCCCGGCGCCCCGGATGCGGACGATGCCGACGATGCCAACGCCCTGCCCAGCCTGGCGATCGGCGACCTCGGCGACCGGTTGACCGCGGTCGAGGCCGTCGATGTCGCGCTCCGGGTCACCGATGACCGGCTGCTCGCCGACGTCCGGCTGCGGGTCGCGACCTCGGGGCTGGGCCGCCGCATGGAGGTCGTGCCGCTCGCGCTGCCGCACGGCGCCAAGGTCCACGCCATGGTGGTCAACGTCGGCGATGGCCGGTCGCGGGCCCGGATGACCTCGGCGGCGGACGGCCGCGATACCTACCAGTTCCTCGTCGCGACCCGGCTCCGCGATCCGGGGCTGCTCGAGCTGCGCGATCGCGACGCGCGGGTCGACCACCTGCAGCTCCACCTCTACCCGGTGACCCGCAAGGCCGCCGCGGTGGTCGAGCTCGCGATCGAGCTGCCGCGCACGGCCGCGTTCGTCGTCGATCTTGGGCCGGGGCCGGGGCCGGGGCCGGGGCCGAACCCGGCAGCGATCCACGTCGCGATCGCCGGCGCGCAGGTCGCGGCGGCCCCGCGCGAGCCGCACCAGCCGCTGCGCTTCCCGATCCCCGGCGCGCTCGGCGCCGCCCGGGCCGGATGGCTCGACGCGCCGGTCACGACCGACGCGTTCGTCGACGACCAGCGCTCGCTGTTCGCCGGCCCGGCCCCGAGCCACGAGCCCCCGGTCCCGGTCGTCCGGCTCGGCTCGCCGATGTGCGCGTGCGGCCCCGCGATGCTCGACAAGCGCTCGCTGCGCCGCTACATCAAGCTCCACTTCGCCGCGCTCACCGAGTGCTTCGTTCACGAGGCGCAATACGGCAAGCCCGACCTGGCCGGCAAGGCGATCCTGCACTTCACGATCGGCCGCGACGGCAAGGTCCAGTCGTCCGCGATCGAGGGCGAGATGACCGACCCGGCGGTGACCGGGTGCCTGCAGCGCGAGGTCGCGGGCTGGGAATTCCTGGGCGCCAACGAGCCGGTCGAGGTGTTTTACCCGCTCGATTTCAAGGGCCTGAAATAGCCCCACCGGCGGCCCCGCGGGTTGTTACAACTGGTGCATGGCACCAGGTCACGAGGGACGTGCGGCGCGAACGCGCGTGCGCCCCCTGGGCCTGGGTCCAGGCCTGGGCTGGCTGCTCGCGATCGCGGCCTCGGCGGCATGCGCGGCGGTGGTGCCGCCGCTGCCGAGCAAGGGTGGGCCGCCGTGGATCGAGATCCAGAGCGCGCACTTCACGCTGTGGACCGACGCACCGCCCCAGCGCGCCCGCGAGCTGATGAGCGAGCTGGAGCACCACTACCAGGTGATCGTGCTCGCGATGAACACCGCGCCGACCAAGCGCAGCTTCGTGATCGCGCTGCGCGACAGCTGGGAGGTCGCCGCGTTCCTGCCGCGCACGGCGGTCGCCTCGGCGTGGGAGGCCGACGAGCCGACCCGCCAGCCGGCGATCGTGCTGTCCGCCGCCACCCAGAACCGCGATCACGTGATCAGCCACGAGCTGACCCACCTGATCAGCTTCGGTATCATCGCGAACCAGCCGCACTGGCTCAGCGAGGGCATCGCGACCTACTTCGAGATGGCCGAGCTCGATCCCGGCGAGGTCACGGTCCGGATCGGCGTGCCGCGCGACGATCGCGCCGGCTACCTGCACGCGTTCCCGCCGCTGCCGGCCGCCGAGCTGTTCGCGTGCCGCGATCACACCTGCATCGACGAGGCGTTCTATGCCACCAGCTGGGCGGTGGTGTCGTTCCTGCTCAACGAGCACTTCGACGAGCTCGCGCACTACTTCCAGCGGCTCAACGCGCTGCCCCGCGACCGCCAGGGCGAGACCTGGGCGCGGGCGTGGAGCGAGGCGTTCCCCGATCTGCCGCCCGACAAGCTCGACCGCGAGCTGCGAGAGTGGCTGGTCACCGGCAAGGTCCGGCTGCCGCTGATCGACGTCACGGTGAAAGACTATCCGTCGACCTCGCGCCGGCTCGGCGACGCCGACGCGCTCGCCGTGCGCAGCCTCTTGCAGCTGCTGTTCACCCACGACGTGACCGCGGTGCGCGATCAGCTCGCGGCGGCGTTCACCGTGGATCGCACCAACGTGCTGGCCCGGCTGGTCGAGGCGGCGCTGATGCAGGCGATCGCGCCCGGCGATGCCCGCGCCACCGCGGCCGCGCACCCGGGCGACTGGCGCGCGTGGTGGCTGGTCGCGTTCGCGGCGTCGCAACATACCGCCGCGGCCACCGCCGAGCGCCGCGCCGCGCTCACCCGGATGTGCGCGCTGACCGGCGACTGCGGCCGCGCGATCGCGCACCGCGCACCGCCACCTGGCGCAGCCGCGCCGTCGGCCACACCCTAGGCGCGTGGCCGTCTGCACGGCGCTGCCGGCGCCGCCGATCGCGTGGACGCCCGCCGCGCGATCCTGCGTATACTGCGGCGCATGTACGACCGACGCGACGGAGCGAGCGCAGGAGCCGGAAGTCCGTCGGCCGCACCGAACAGCCCCGCACCGGGCAAGCAGAGCCTGGTCCAGCTGCTGCCGGCCGGACCCGGCCAGGCGCCGGCGGCCGAGGTCCCCACCGCCAACCCGGCGCCGAACCAGCCGACCGCCGCGCCCGCCGCACCCGCCAGCGGCGAGGTGTACTCCGCCGGCGACGCCAAGGCGGTGCAGGACAACTGGACGGCGCACGGCGCCGAGTCCGAGTCCGATACCCAGGTCAAGACCTCGCAGTTCCGCGCGTGGATGGATCACGCCTCGGCGGCGATCACCACGGCGACCAAGCTCAAGTCCAACCCGATCGGTGCCGACCACGCCAACGAGCTGCGGACCTGGATCAAGAAGTTCGATCTCCACGAGAAGTGGCGCGTCAACTCGTCGGGCAAGGAGCCCGAGGACCCGGGCGCGGTGCCGGCGGACCTGCCGGCCCTGAGCTACGCCGGCAAGCCGCTCGGGGCGCCGCCGGTGGCCTACGTCAAGGCCAAGCAGTACGACGTCACCACGGTCGACGGCGACAAGCGCACGTATACCGATCATGTCCAGTCGCCCAATACGACGTCGGATACCGGCGTCGGCGACTCCGGCAAGGTCGGCGGCGCGGCCAAGATCGCCGACGTGTTCGACAAGGCCGGGGTCCCGTCGCCCGATCCGGCGACGGTCAAGAAGGTGTTCTCGATCCTGTCGAGCCTCGAGGGCAAGTTCGACGCGATCAATACCTATGACGCCGGCTACGTGTCGGCCGGCTTCATCCAGTTCATCACCGCCAAGGACGGCAAGGGCTCGCTGTCCAGCGTGCTGCGCGACATGAAGGCCAAGGCGCCGGCCGAGTTCAACACCTACTTCCACTCGGTCGGCATCGACGTCGATGCCAAGGGCCTGGTCGTCGTCGACCCGGCGAGCGGCGGCGTGCTCCACGGCGAGCCGGCGGTCCAGAAGGTCATGGACGACAAGCGGCTCACCGCGGCGTTCCAGGCCGCGGGCGCCAAGTCCAGCGAGTTCCAGTACGCCCAGGCGCGCACCGCCTACGCCCAGTACTACGTCCCCGATCACAGCTTCTCGGTCGCGCTCAGCGTCAAGGACCCCGCCAACGCGGCCAAGAAGAAGCAGGTCACGCTGACCGGCCATTACAGCGACGTCCTCAAGTCCGAGGCCGGCAAGGTCGCCAGCGTCGATCGCGGCGTCCAGCACGGCACCGGCGGTGGCCACGGCTCGGGCGGCGCGGCCGGCCGGTTCCTCGACGCCTGCCAGGCCGTCGTCGACAAGCACCAGCTCACCGACGCGGTCGACGTCGCGACCCTCGCGACCTACGAGGCCGAGATCGTCCCCCGGATGCACAACCGCTACGCCGAGTCGTCCGACGGCACGCTGACCCAGCCGCCCGCGGTCCCGGCCACCGCGCCGGCCGCCGCCAAGCCATAGCGCGACGATCTACCCCGGGGCGCGCCAGTCGGACGGCACGCGAACGGCGACGACCTGGGCCCGCACGCGCTCGACGCCGCCGGACGATAGCGTGCAGGTGACCGTGGTCCGCTTGCCCTCGGTCGCCGCGATCCGGGCGCGCAGGATCGCCGGCGCCTCGATCGGCGTCGGCTTCAGGTAGTCGAGGTGGAGCGACCTGGTCACGCACCAGATGTGAGGCTCGCTGGCGAACGGCCGGCCCTCGGCGCGCTGGGTGGCCGCGATCGCCGTGCAGATGCAATGGCAGTCGATGATCGTGCCGATGATGCCGCCGTTGAGCACGTGGCGCGGGCCCGCCGTGTGGGCCGGCCGCGGCGTGAACGTACAGACGGTCTCGTCGCCGTCCCAGTAACTCTTGATCTGCAGCCCATCGGGATTGTTTGGCCCGCAGCCGAAACAATGATTCTCGGCGGCGAGCTGATCCTGGATCGCGAGCGTGTCCATGAGTCCTCCTGGTGCTGGGCCTAAGGCTAGCGTCCGGCGTTCAGCGCGGCCATCGCGGCGCGACACCCGTGGTGCAGTTGCTCGCGCATCAGCTCGGGGCCGCGCGGATCGCCGCTGGCGATCGCGTCGCGGATCCGCACCGATTGCGCATACGACGATTCCATCCGCCCCGGATGGGTCATCGCGATCCGGCGCAGCCGGCGCACCGGCCCGAGCAGCGAGTGGTGGGTCGCTTGCAGGGTCGCGTTGTCGGCGAGCGCCATCACGACCGCGTAGAACCGATCGAGCGCGGCGGTGTACTCGACCTCGTTGGCCGCCCCGACCGCGGCCGCCATGTCGGCGAGCACGGCGTCGAGCTGCGCGGTGCCGAGCGGTGTCCGGCGCTGGGTCGCGAGCTCGACCGCGAGGGCCTCGAGCGCCGCGCGCACGGTATAGGTCTCCTCGACGTCGCGCGCGGTGACCTCGCGGACGAACACGCCGACCCGTGGCAGCACGGTGACCAGGCCTTCGCGCTCGAGCTGCGAGAACGCCTCGCGCACCGGCGTCCGGCTGACCCCGAGCCGGGCCGCGAGCGCGACCTCGGTCAGCCGCTCGCCCGGCGCCAGGAGGTTGTTGATGATCGCCTCGCGCAGCGCCGGGACCACCACGAGATCGTGCAGCGCGTCATTGCCGCCCTCGACGTGGCGCGGCGCCGAGCGCAGGCGCTGCGCGATCGTGGCAAGTGCATCAGACATGGGGCGTTTCCATCCTACCGTGAGACCGTAGGGAGGGGTTCGTCAGACGCAGCAAACGGTCGGCGATTCGCCAAAGATGCGGCAAGTGTTGGCACTGCCGTCAACGCGAATCCACAGGAGGCTGTATGCGTATCAACCAGCTACTGAATATGCTCGTGCTCGCGGGTGGGCTGCATGCGATCGGTTGTGCGACGACCGACGACGCCACCGATCCGAAGACCTCGAGCCAGACGTCCGAGCTCGGCGCGGGCGTGCCCACCGGTGTCCGGTGCTCGGACGAAGCGTGGGTCGTCAACTTCTGGGCCGAGCCGGCGGAGATCACGCTCGTCGGTCAGATGAGCTGCACGTGCTGGGGGCCGGAGCTGCTCGCCGGCGTGGAATCGAACTACGACTCACTGGCACACGAGCGCACCTGCAGCACCCAGTGAACCGCTCGCCCGGCCGCGTGCCGGGACGTCGCGCCGGGGCAAGTCTTCGTGCGTACAGATTTCTGTGCTGCCGGCGTTTACCGCCGACGATCACACGATTCTCATCCTCGAAACGTGCCCGCGGTTCGCCCGCCGACATAGGATGCGCACCGGAGGGTGCGAATGCGAACGAACATGTCTTGGAGTCTGGCTGTGGTCCTGGCGAGCGGCCTGGCGAGCGGGCTGATCGCGTGCGGTGGCGATGACGGCGGTGCGCCGTCGATCAACACGACCGCGGATAACGTGTGCGATCAGGTGTCCGACGTCGCCTGCTACAACCTGTACAAGTGCTGCTCGGAGGGCGAGATCGAGAAGTTCCTCGACGTGACGGATCCGAGGACGGCCGATCAGTGCCGCGCCGATGTCCACACGCTGTGCGAGCGCCAGGTCGCGCAGCTCGAGTTCTCGGTCAAGAACAAGCGGGTCACGTTCGATAGCAAGACCATGGATACCTGCCTCAAGGCGATCGTGGCGCCCGACGGCGACTGCGCGACGATCGACTCGATGCTGCCGTGGACCGACGCCTGCATGACCAGCGCGTGGACCGGCACCGTGGCCACCGCCGGCGCGTGCGACTTCAACGTCGAGTGCGCGAAGGACAACCTCTGCGGCCCGAGCCGGACCTGCGTGGCGCTGCCGACCGACGGCATGCCATGCCTCCAGGACCAGTGCGCGACCGGGGCCTATTGCGACGGCGTGATGTGCCATGTCGATCACATGGCCGGCGAGCCGTGCTCGGCGACCTCGCAGTGCCAGAAAGATCTGTTCTGCGACCTGACGGCGGCGACGCACACCTGCACGGCGCTGCACGCGGCCGGCGAGATGTGCTCGGGCACCGGCACCTGCATGGAGGGCGAGACCTGCCTGGCCGGCACCTGCAGCGGCTCGACCCAGACCTGCGACTCGGCGACCGACTGCAACGGGCATTGCGCCGGCGAGACGACCACGTGCTTCGAGGACGAGCAGTGCAGCACCGGGACGTGTAGCGGGACCACGACGCAGTGCTTCTCGCAAACGGGTTGCGTGGCCCCGAGCACCTGCGTGTTCCCGATCGCGTGCGTCCATCCCACGTGCGACGGTGCGGTATGCGCGGATGCCCACATCACGGTCGATTACTGCACGGCTGCGACGACTGCACTGCCACTGTGATTCCGCGGCCGGCGCGGACGACGCGCCGTAGCGCCGCGGGCTGGTAGGTGACGCGCTACGGGTTGTGCGACATCGTCAGCGGCATCTGCAGCAGCTGCGCGATGACCTGATTGGGCGCGCCGGTCGGCGCGAGGTCGACCGGCGCCTGCAGCTGGTACACCGAGCCCTGGGGCGGAAAGCTCGTCAGGCTATTGTTGAGCATCGTGGCCGTCTTGGTGTTCGACAGCGTCATCGGCGGCCCGCCACCTGGCGGCTTCTCGACCGTCAACGTGAAGTCCCAGAACAGCGTGTTGCGGAACGTCGGCGGCATGTTGCTGATCACCTCGAGCAGGCTGAGCGGCGTCACGTCGATGTCGGCCTGGGACATCGTGACCTTGCCGAGGATCGGGCTGTCCGCCGAGAACTCCATACCGATGATCTTCAGCTTGACGCCGCCGAGCCCGGCGGCGAGGTTGGACTCGACGCGGTACCTGATCCCGCCCTTGAAGTCGAGGGTGAGCACCCCGAGCACGTTGACCTGGAGCGGCACGTTGACCGCATACGCACTGCACGGAATCTCCAGCCCGATCGGCGGGAGCATGCCACCTATTGCTACCATCTGATACCTCCGCTGAATTGCGACGTGATCAACGTCTCAAATTGGATATCGAGTGTCAATGTAGGCCACCGGCGCCGACTGATAATAAGAATAGACTCCGAATCATCCACTCGACGTGAACAACTCGTGATCTCGAAGCGCGTGGCTTGACGCGCTCCGCGCCACTTCCGCGCGACCTCCGCGCGTGGCCTGCCCGGGGCCGCGCCGCGGCTACTTCTGCTCGCCGAGCTGCTGCTCGAGCAGCTTGAGCGCCACGTTCATGAAGTCCTCCTCGGTCAGGATGCCGACCAGGTGATCGTCCTGGATCACCGGCAGGCAGCCGAACCGGTACTTG
>DATBBB010000260.1:0-13865 GCA_036271215.1 Kofleriaceae bacterium
CAGTAGCGGGGTCGACCTCGGCGCCGCGGCGCTCGACGAGCTGCCGTGGGCCGATCGCTGTGCCACGCACATGACCCTGTAGCGGCGCAGCCGTTCGGGTTGTCGCAGTAGCGGGGTCGACCTCGGCGCCGCGGCGCTCGACGAGCTACCGTGAGCCGATCGCTGTGCCGTGCACATGACCATGTAGCGGCGAGCCCGTTCGGGGCTGTAGCCATGGGGGTCAAGGTCGCCGCTGCGTAACGGGGAGCTGCGATCACAGGCGGGCTTCGGCGAGCTCGAGCGCGCGGCCGACGCCGACCTCGAGGTCGAACGCGTGGACGTCGATCACGGCGCCCCAGTGAGCGAGCCGGCTGGCGACCGCGGTCAGCGCGTCGGTGGCGGCGCGCTCGAGCGGCTCACCGATCTCGTGGTCGAGGTCGGGCGCGTTGCGGACCAGCGCGTGATAGACGGCGTCCTCGGCGAGCTCGAGCCGCGGAACGTCGTTGCGGAAGAACGCCTCGACGTAGCCGCCCTCGAGGTAGCCGCGCAGGAACGCGCGGGTGCGATCGAATACGCGGGACAGCGCGAGGCCGATCCGGTCGTCCGCGGCGCGCTGCAGATCGCCGAGCACGTCGACGCCGAGCGCCGTGGCCAGCGTGCGGGCGGCCGTGTCGGCGAGCCGAGACCGCGCGGTGAGCTCGGCGGCGACCCGGCGACGGCCGCTCTCGATCGCGGCCTCGAAGCCGGAGGACAACAGCGCGATCAGATAGTCGCGATCGGCGACGGTGGCCGAGTGCGACGCGAACGGCAGCCGGCGCGGGCGGACGAGATCGAGGACCTCGCGCGCCGCGCGGCGATACAGCGCGGTGGTCGCATCGGCCAGCGCCTTGCGCTCGGCGAGCACATCGTCGTCGACGAACTTGTGGGCCGACGCGAGCAGCTCGTCGCGCCCGGCCCGCGCGGCCGACGCGGCCTGGGTAGCCTGGCCGGCGACGGCTTCGATCATCGCGCGCGCCTCGCTGACCACGCCGCGCAGCGCCCGCGCGCAGCCGTCGCGCTTGAGCTGGCGCGCCTGCTGGAAGAACCGTTGCTCGAGCGCGGCCTCGAGCGCGGCCCAGTTGCCGTCATGCCGGATCGAGCCTGCCTTGTCCGCACCAGCTGCCGCAACCGACTTTGCGCCCGACGCGCCCGCGACCGTCGCCGCACTGCCGGTGGCGACACCTGCCGCAACCGAGGCACCCGAGGCCGCACCGCCGGCGGTGACAGCGGTGGAGGCCGTCGCCGCGAGGCCGCCGGCCCGCTTCCAGGCGAGCGCGTGGCGCGCCGAGAACGGGACGATCGCCTCGACCAGGTCGCCGAGCTCGCCGGTGATGAAGCTCGTGACCTCGGTGGTCTCGTCGGGGCTGAGCTGGTCGGCCTTGTTGAGCACGCCGAGCACGCGCTTGCCCTCGTCGCGGATCGAGCCCAGGGCGCGCTTCTCGCTGGCCTTGCCGCCCTGCGAGGCGGTGAACACCCAGACCACCGCGTCGGCGCGGGCGATGAACGCGCGGGCGGTCGCCTCGTGCTCGGGCTGGATCGAGTTGAGGCCCGGGGTATCGACGATGTTGATCTTCTCGAGCTGCGGCAGCGGGACGAGGATCTCGACCCGGTCGATCGCGCGCGCGGCGTCGGGCGTCAGCGCCCGCAGGTGCGCCATCAGCGCATCCCAGCCGAGCTCGAGCGCGCTGCCGTCGGCGCCGATCACGCGGCCGCCGCGCTCGCGGCCGTAGCGCACGACGTTGATCGTGGCGGTGGTCGGCGTGATCCCGGTCGGGGCGACGTCGGCGCCGATGAAGGCGTTGACGAACGACGACTTGCCGCTCGAGAACTCGCCCATCACGGTGACCAGCAGCGGCTGATCGAGGTTGGCGGCCGCGCGGGCAACGTCGCCGACCAGGTGGCCGAGCTCGCGGCGCTGGCCGGCGAGCTTCTGCAAGAACCCGGCGAGCGCTGCGATGTCGGGGCCGGGGGTGCCGAGCTCGGCCGCGCGCGCCGCGGTCAAGATCTGGCGCGCCGGGCCATGGTGCGGCGACACCCGCAGCGCCGCGAGCGCCGACCGCGCCGCCGCGGCCGGATCGTGGGGCAACGCGAGCCGCGCGAGCCCGACGTGGGCATCGACGTCGTCGCGGCCGGCAGCGAGCTCGAGCAACGCACGCGCCGCCTCGGGCTGAGCGGCGGCCATCGCGGCGCCGCGGGCGACGATCGCGCGGACGTCGGTCGGATCGAGCACCAGCAGGTCGCTGGCCCACCGCGCCTCGCGCAGCGGGTCGGCCGCCGCGATCGCCGTGTCGACCGCGGCGCGCAAGGTCTCGATCCCGGCGCCCAGCACCAGCGCGCGCTCGTAGCTGGCGAGCGCGGCATCGAGGTTGCCGATCGAGCGATGCGTGGCGGCGATCTTCGCGTGCAGATCGGCGCGCCGCGGCTCGACCTGCAGCGCCTCGAGGTAGAACCCGTGGGCGAGCGTCGCGTCGCGGGCGGCGAGCGCGGCGTCGCCCTGCGCGATGATCACGTCGAGCCGGATCTGCGCCCCGAGCGGCGTGGTGTCTCGCTCGGCGAGGCCGCGCGCCGTGGCGAACCGCTCCCCGGCGAGCTGGACCGCGGTCTCGCGCAGCGCCAGCCGGCCGAGCGCATAGATCGCCAGCGCCGGCGGTGGCGTCGCGGCCGCCGCGCGCTCCAGGTGGCGCAGCGCCTCGTCGTACGAGCCGCCATCCGCGACCAGCGCCTCGCCGAGCGCGGCCCGCGCCTCCGCGTCGTCGCTGTCCTCGGCGACCGCCTTGCGCAGCTCGCGCACCGCCTTGTCGATGTCGCCGCGGCGGCGCCACGCGATCCCCAGCCCACGATATGCGTCCGCGAGGATGCCGCGATCGCCGGCCGCATCCGCGATCGCCCGGCCGAGCGAGCCGATCGCGGCCTCGTAGCGCCCCAGGTCGACGAGCGCGAGGCCATGGCCGACCTGCGCCGACGGATCGCCGGCCCGCAGCTTCAACGCCCGCTCGAACACGGTCACCGCCCCCTCCGGATCCTGCTGGACCAGCCGCGCCTCGCCGAGCACGATCAGCGCCTGGCCATGGTCCGGCTTGGCGACCAGCAGCGCCTCGAGGACGTCGACTGCATCGCCGACCTTGCCCGACGCCAGCAGCCGCTGCGCCTGATCCAGCTGCTCGCGGTACTCGTCGAGCACCAGCTCGCCGGCCAGATCTCCCAGCCGGCGCTGCACGCGCGACCACAGCGACATTCCCTGATCGTATCGCACCGCCGGCCCCGTCGCCCGCCGCGCACCCGGGATGGGCGGGAGCGGCCACCGCGGCTACTCGAGTTGCCGCAAAGCCTCGTGGGCAGCGGAACCTGATCTCTCCATGACGGCGGCCTCGGGGCCAATGATCGTAGCTAGTTACGCCTGGCAGGAGGCTTGCTGTAGTGGCCTACCCATGAAGCGCCTGCTCGCCGTCTGTTTGCTCGCCGCTTGCGGGACCTCGCCTTCGACCGAGGCCGGCGATGCCGCCGACCCGGTCGGCACCCAGGCCGACCCGGTGCCATTCAAGACCGGCCCGTACGAGGTCGTCAACAGCGTCGACTTCACGGTCGAGGCGATCCTGCCGGCGCAGGCCGAGCTGGTGGTGTCGACCTTGCGCGCGCTATCGACCGACCCCGCGCACGCGCTGATCACGATCGCCGACGAGGCCGGCGTGCCCGCCGTCGGCACGCTCTACGGCCTGATCCCCGGCGTCATCAAGGACAAGCTCGAGGGCTGGATCAACGACGAGATCGCCAAGGTCAAGATCGGCGGCGTGCCGGTCACCGACTACGCCGGCGAGATCGCCGGGCTCGCCGACCTCGCGCTCAGCCACTTTGCCGTCGACAGCGAGCTCACGATCCACGGCGACACCGCCACCCACCGCATCACCGCGCTCGATCTGACGCCCGCCGGCCTGCCGCTCAAGCTCCCGATCAGCGGCCTCGCCGGCGATCTCCTGACCCAGGAGCCCACCGTCACGATCGGCGAGGGCGGCGCGCTCGCGCTCGGCGACCAGAACTTCGGCCTCAACTACGGCGAGTACGCGTGGCAGGGCCTCAACGCCGCCTCGCAGTCACTGTTCGGCGCCGACATCCGCGGCGCGCTCGGCAACGCGATCAACTGCCCCGCCCTCGCCCACAACGTCGCCGACAAGTGCGTGCTCGACGTCTGCGTCGGCCACGAGACCGAGCTGACCTCGATCTGCACCGGCGGCCTCGACGCGATCGTCGACCTGCTCCACCAGCGGCTCGCGGCGATGCGGCTCGACGCGTTCCACCTCGCGTCCGGCCAGGCGACCCTGGTCGACGTCGATGGCGATGGCGTCGGCGACCAGATCACCGCCGGCACCTGGGACGCCGAGATGAACCTCGGCCAGGGCCTGCGCCACACGCCGGCCACGTTCACCGGCGGCCGCTGAGCGCGGGCAGCGCTCACTCGTCACCCCGATGACGAACGGCCCGCGGCGCGCGCGCTCGCCGCCAGCCGCTCGCGGGTCAGCCCGACGTAGCGCGCATCCGCGTCGCCGGCGATCCAGGCCCGGCCGTGGCGGGCCGCGACGACCGCCGTGGTCCCCGAGCCGACGAACGGATCGACCACGAGCTGACCCGGCGCGCTCGACGCCAGCACGAGCTTCTCGATCAGCGCCTCGGGCTTCTGCGTCGCGTGCGGCGTCTTCTCCTCCATGCCGTTGCAGATCACCGGCAGCTCGATCACGTCGCGCGGCTTGGCGCCCAGCGGGTGCGGCTCCCAGCGGTCGCGCCGGGCGTGCTCACCGCCGTACTGCGACGACACCGCCTGCACCCGCGCCGGGTACTTGGTCGTGTGGCCGTTGTACGGGATCCGGATCGCGTCGACGTCGACCCGGGCCTCTGCCTTGCGCAGGTGCAGGATCGACTCGTGCGACCGGCCCCAGTCGCGCCCGAGGTTGGCCTTGTTGCGGTAGTACCAGACCAGCCACCGGCAGCTCGCAAACCGCCGCGCGCTGCGCGCCTTGACGTCGGCGAGGTTCTCCGAGAACCCGCACACGTAGGCCGAGCCATGCGGCGCGAGCACCCGCGCGACCTCGGCGAGCCACTCGTCGCACCACGCCAGGTAGACCTCGAGCGACTCGAACTCGTCCCACTCGGCCTTCGCGATCGCATACGGCGGGTCCGCGATCACCAGATCGACCGAGCCATCGGCGAGCTTGCCCAGCAAGGTCATCGCGTTGGCGTGCCACAGCTCGCCCCGCGCCGCGGCCTCGCCCTCGCGCGCCCCGACGACGAGCGCCACGGTCGGCCCGTCGCCCCGCAGATCATGCGGCACGGCCAGCTCACGGACGACGCGGGGAGGACGCTTGGGCACGCGGTGCGAACCTTAGCGAAGCCGTCTGACGTTGTTTTGGTCCCTCCGCCCATGCCACGGTCGCCGCATGGCGGCCGAGGTCCACCCCACGGCGATCGTCGAGCCCGGCGCCCAGCTCGGCGACGGCGTCCGGATCTGGCACTGGGTCCACGTCCGCGCCGCCGCCTCGATCGGCGCGGGCACCTCGATCGGCCAGGGCTGCTACCTCGGCGCGGTCTCGATCGGCCGCGGCTGCCGGATCCAGAACCACGTCTCGCTGTTCGACGGCGTGACTCTCGAGGACGACGTGTTCCTCGGCCCGTCCTGCGTGTTCACCAACGTCAAGCACCCGCGCGCCCACGTCGCGCGCAAGCACGCCTACGCGCCGACCCGGATCCACCGCGGCGCCTCGATCGGCGCCAACGCAACGATCCTGTGCGGCATCTCGATCGGCGCCTACGCCCTGATCGGCGCCGGCGCCGTGGTCAGCCACGATGTTCCCGCCCACGCCCTCATGCTCGGTACCCCCGCCCGCCGCACCGGCTGGGCCTGCCGCTGCGGCGAGACCCTCCCCGGACGCACCCTCGCCTCCGCCCTGCTGTCCTGCGCCAGCTGCGGCGATGTCTATTCCGCCTCGGACACCGCCCTCGCCCTCGTCACGCCTTGATCCGCACCCGCCAAAGCACAGCCGACCCGAACCGAACCCGACGATCCCGCGGGTGGGGATCCGGTGGGTCGGGCCCGGCGATCTTGTCTTCGCTGGTAGACACGCACTGTGTCTGGCGCCAGGGTCGGTCCAGTCATCACAGTGGGTTACATGTGGTACGGACGCTGCAACTTGGGTGGTCATGCGGATCTTGGCCCTCTCCAGCATCGTCACTCTCACTGCCGTTGCGGGCTCGGCCCGCGCGGACAACTCCGACCACGCGGACTACCGCTACCACGCGCGCACCCACGAGGTCGCCGCGGTCGAGCCCGCCCACGCGTACGCGCCCCCGCAGGCCGGCGCAACCCTCACCAAGGGCGAGCTCGCGCTGTCCGGTTCGGCGCTCTCGGCCCACGTCGGCGTGCACGGCCTCGACGCCACCGAGGCCGGCGACCCCGACGCAGCGATCGCCCGCCGCGATCCGTTCCTGACCCACCGCGAGATCACCGCCGGCGTCGCCCCCCACGCCGCGGAGATCGAGCATTGCTACCTCGCCCAGGGCGGCGCCGCCCGCGGCGGCCACCTCGACGTCACGCTCGTGATCGGCCGCGACGGCAACCTGGTCTCGCTCGGAACCACCGCCGCCGGGCTGTCGCCGAAGGCCACGCACAAGCTCGCCGCGTGCGTCCGCGACGCGCTCGAGACCGTCGAGTTCCCGGAGCGCCGCAACGACACCACCGCGGTCGTGCCGTACGAGTTCCAGAAGACCAACACGCCCGGCGCCGGACCGATCATGAGCTGCTGGAGCGCCAAGGGCTGCTGAGCGAGCTTTTCGCCGCGCGCGCCCCCGCGCCCGCCCGCGACGTCAGTCGTCGAACGAGAACGACGAGAAGAAGCTCCGCACCTCGTCGGTCGGCACCTGCTGGCGCGCTTGCTCGGCGATGTCGATCACCTCGAGCAGGTCGTCGGGGATCTCGAGCAGGAACCGCGATGGCGTGCGCGGCATCGCACGGCCGCGCGACACCCGCGTACAGGCGCGCGTCAGGTACAGCTTGCGCTGCGCCCGCGTGATCCCGACGTAGCACAGCCGGCGCTCCTCGCTGATGTCGACCGCGTGCTCGGTGTCGAGCACGTCGGTGACCTGCGGCTGCAGCGCGCGGATGTGCGGCAGCAGCTCCTCCTCGAGCCCGATCATGAAGCACACCGGGAACTCGAGGCCCTTGGCGCCGTGCAGGGTCGTCAGCACCACGCGCTCGCCGGACTCCTCGCGCTCGTCGGAGGTCTCGAGCGACAGCATCCGCAGGTACTCGGACAGCGCCTCGCGGCCCTTGCCCTTGTCGCTGAACCGCTGCAGCGAGCCGAACAGGCCCTCGACGTTGTCGATCCGGCGCTGCGCCGCCGCCGCCGAGCCCGACGCCTCGCGCAGGTCGTCGTACAGCCGGATGTCCTCGATCAGGGTGCGGGTGGCGCCGACGACGTCCGCGCCACCCTCGAGCGCCGCGCCGAGCTCGGAGATCACGTGGACCAGCTCGATGATCCCGTTCTTCGCCGCGCCGCGGAGCTCGCCGACCTCGACGTCGCGCGGCGCCGGATCGGCCTCGTCGCGCGGCAGCTGGACCTCGAGCCCCGGCAGGGTCGCCGTCCCGGTGATCGCGCCGCGCAGCGCGTCCCACAGCGGCGCGTGCTTGGCGTGCGCCGCTGTCACCAGCCGGTCGACCGTGGTCGCCCCGATCCCGCGCGCCGGATAGTTGATCACCCGGCGCAGCGCCAGCTCGTCGCGGTGGTTGAGCGCGACCCGCAGGTAGGCGATGACGTCCTTGACCTCCTTGCGCTCGAAGAACTGCTGGCCGCCGTACATCACGTACGGCACGCTCGCCTGGCGCAGCTCGTCCTCGAGGATCTTGGCCTGCAGGTTCGAGCGATACATCACCGCGATGTCCTGCCACGGCCGGCCGGCCTTGTGCAGCGTGGCGATCTCGGTCGCGACCCAGCGCGCCTCGTCCTCGGGCGTCGCCGCGACCGCGTGGGTGATCGGGTCGCCGGCGGCGTGGTGCGACCACAGCTGCTTGCCGTGGCGCTGCTTGTTGTGCGCGATCACGTCGTTCGCCGCGCCGAGGATCGTCTTGGTCGATCGGTAGTTCTGCTCGAGCTTGACGATCTTGGCGCCCGGGAACAGCTCCGCGAACCGCAGGATGTTGGTCGGGTCGGCGCCGCGCCAGCTGTAGATCGACTGATCGTCGTCGCCGACCACCACCAGGTTCTGGTGATCGGTGACCAGGTGCCTGACCAGCCGGAGCTGCGCGGGGTTGGTGTCCTGGAACTCGTCGACCATGACGAACCGGAACCGCTCGGCCCAGCGCCGGCCGACCTCGGCGTCGCGCTCGAACAGCCGGACCGGCTCGACGATCAGATCGTCGAAGTCGAACGCCGCGCACGACCGCATCATCTCCTGGTAGCGCGGATAGACCTGCTGGGTCTGGACGTCGTAGTCGTCGGCCGGGTTCGGCCGGTAGGCCTCGGGCGCGACGAACGCGTTCTTGGCCAGCGAGATCCGGGTCAACAGCGCCTTGACGTCGAACCGGCGGTCGCCGTCGTGCTGGGCGCGCATCGCCTCGCGCACCGCGCCGAGCTGATCCGACTGGTCGTAGATCACGAACCCGCGCGGCAGGCCGAGCGCCTTGCGCTCGCTGCGCAGGATCTGCAGGCCGAGCGCGTGGAACGTGCCGATCGTCAGCTTGCGCGCGGTCTGGCGATCGCCGAGCAGCCCCGCGACGCGCTCGCGCATCTCCTCGGCGGCCTTGTTGGTGAACGTCACCGCGCAGATCGCCGCCGGCGGGATGCCGAGCGCGAGCAGGTTCGCGATCCGGTAGGTGATCACGCGGGTCTTGCCCGATCCGGCGCCGGCGAGCACCAGGAGCGGCCCGCCTCCGTGGCTCGCCGCTTCGCGCTGCGGCGGATTGAGCTTGTTCAGATCGACCACGGAGCGTGCACGCTACGGATCCGCGCCCGGCTCGTCAACCGATCGTGCCCCCGCGGGGGGACCCGGACGCGCTCGCATGCTCGCGCCAGGCGCTCACTCCCGTTAAGATCGACCGGACATGCGCCGGAGCTCGAGTCGATGAATCGCTACGACGCGCTGGTCGACGCGCTGCGCGCCGAGATCCCGGGGTTCCAGATCGTGCGCAAGGACCGCTCGGCGCTGCACCGGACGATCCACTACGCGCTCTACGCGCTGACCCTGGGCCGGATGACGTCGTACCTCGACTCGTACCAGACCACGATCGGGCGCACGGTCTATGTCACCGCCGACTGGGACAGCTGGGATCCCGACCACCGCTACGTCACGCTCCGCCACGAGGCGATCCACCTGCGGCAATTTCGCACGTACACCCTGCCCGGGATGGCCGTGCTCTACGTGCTGCTGCCGCTGCCGCTCGGCCTGGCGTGGTTCCGCGCCAGGTTCGAGCAGGAGGCCTACGCCGAGTCGATCCGCGCCGCGGCCGAGGTCTGGGGCGCGGCGTATCCGGCGCGCGCCGACTACCGCCGCCACATCATCGAGCAATTCATGGGGCCCTCGTATGGCTGGATGTGGCCGTTTCGCAGCGCCCTGGAGCGTTGGTATGATGGGGTGTTGGCGAGCTTACCGGTGGCTGGATAAGGTAGCGATGGGAGTTTCTTGAGCGATCCGATCGTTGGCATCGACCTTGGCACCTCGAACTCCGTGGTCGCGCACGCCGACGCCGCGGGGAACGTTCGGGTCCTCGCCGACGACGCCGGTGGCAAAGTTCATCCGTCGGTCGTGTCGTTCCACCCCAACGGCGGGGTCGTGATCGGCGCCGCGGCCAAGCAGCGCAAGGTCATCGATCCGCAGAACACGATCTACTCGGTCAAGCGCCTGATCGGCCGCGCGTTCCGCTCGCCGGAGGTCCAGACCACGATGGCGCGCTCGCCGTTCCTGATCAAGGAAGGGCCGAACAACGCGCCGCTGATCGTGACCCGCGGCGGCGAGTTCGCGGTCCCCGAGATCTCGGCGATCGTGCTCGACCACGTGCGCAACGTCGCCGCGGCGCGGCTCGAGACCGCGGTCCACCGCGCGGTGGTCACCGTGCCGGCGAGCTTCAACGACGCCCAGCGCTCGGCGACCGCGACCGCCGGGGCGATCGCCGGGCTGACCGTGGTCCGCGTACTCAACGAGCCGACCGCCGCCGCGCTCGCCTACGGCCACACCCGCCAGCTGCGCGAGATCATCGCGGTCTACGACTTCGGCGGCGGCACGTTCGACATCACGCTGCTGAGGCTCGACGATCAGGTCTACGAGGTGCTCGGGACCTCGGGCGATACGTTCCTCGGCGGCGACGACCTCGACGAGCGGCTGGTCGAGAAGATGGTCGCCAAGTTCCTGACCGAGAACCGGATCGATCTGCGGACCAACGAGGTCGCGATGATGCGGCTGCGCTCGGTCGCCGAGCAGACCAAGATCGAGCTGTCGCGGCGGTCGCGGGCGGTCGTGCGGATCGACGAGATCGCCTACGGGCCGCGCGGCGTGCCGCTCAACCTGCAGATCGAGATCGCGCGCGACGAGTTCATCCGCGAGGTGTCCGATCTGATCGACCGCACGTTCCCGGTGTGCAGCGAGGCGCTCAAGCTCGCCGGGCTGGGGTTCGATCAGATCGCCGATGTGATCCTCGTCGGCGGCTCGACCAAGATCCCCTACGTCCGCGACCAGGTCGCCAGGTTCTTCGGCAAGGCGCCGCGCACCGACGTCAACCCCGAGGACGCCGTGGCCGCGGGCGCCGCGCTGCAGGCGATCGCGCTCGAGCGCATCCTGTCGCGCCGGCCGTCGTCGCGGATCCAGGTGCCGGCCAAGCCGCGGCCCGGCGACGAGGAGGACACCGCGAACGCCGGGGTGCTCGAGCTGGTCGATCGGACGCTGGGCGGGACTGGCGCGACGATGGCGCCGTCCGAGCTCAGCCTGCCGACCCACGAGCGGCCCAGGCGCCCCACCTCTGGCTACCCCGCGACCCGCCCGCCGACCGATCCGACCAGGCCAGACACCAGCTATTCGGTGACGCGGGCCGGGGTGCGCGACGCGGTCGCCGAACCGGAGCGCTACCCCGCCGCCCCGCCGCGACCGCCGTCCGAGCCCAGCTTCGAGACCCGCACGCCGCCGCCGAGTCAGCCGATCGGGCGGATCACGCGCCCGGTCGCCACGGTGCCGCCGCCGCTCTCGCCCCAGCTGCCCTCGCCCCAGCACGCCTCGCTGAACAAGACCGCGCTCGGCGTCCCCACCGCGCCCGCTGCCTTCGAGGTCGATCTCGAGAGCGGCGCGCTGTTCCCCGAGCACCCACTCGCGCGGCCGACCACGGCGCCGGGCACCGCCGCGCCACCGCCGCTGCCGCACCGCTCCGGCGGGCCGAAGTCGCCGCTCGGACCGCACCAGACGACCACGCCGCTGCCGGTGGACCTGCGCGGCTCGGTGCCGCGGCCGCCACAGACCTACCCGGTACTCGACAGCCTCGACGAGCCCGCCGCCGCCGGCAACGCACGCACGCAGCCGGAGATGCGGGCGACGCGGAACCCGGCGACCACGCAGCCGATGGCGCCGACCACCCCGATCGCGCCGCCGACGGCGCCGACGATGACCGTCGCCCCCGACTACGCGGCCGCCTCCACGGCGCGTGGCATGGGCGCGCAGCGCGCCACCGCCGAGCCATCCCCGGCCACCACCGCGCGTGGCTTCCAGCCGCCGCAGACCGTCCCCGGGCTTTCGCCGGCAGCATCGCCGCCCGTCGGGCGACCGCGGCCGACCACACCGACTGCGCCGCCGTCCCTGTACGCGCAAGCGCAGCCACCGATGCAGCTGCCCATGCCGTCGCAGCAGCTGCCCTATCCCCAGGAGCCGCCACCGCAGCCCTACCCTCAAGCCGCGTCGCAACAGCCCTATCCCCAGGCCGCGTCGCAACAACCCTATCCCCAGGCCCAGCCGCAACAGCAGCCCTATCCCCAGGCCCAGCCGCCGCCGTCAGCGATGCCCATGCCGCCGCGGCCGGCGCCCGTCTTGCTCGAGGTCACCCCGCGCGGCCTCGGCATCGCCACCGTGGCCGGGTTCTGCGAGGAGCTGATCCGCCGCAACGCGCGCATCCCGATGGAGACTCGCAAGCTGTTCACGACGTCCCGCGACCGCCAGGACGTCGTACGCATCGTCGTGTGCCAGGGCGAATCGCGCCGGCTCGACAACAACACCGTGATCGGTGACCTCGTGCTGCAGAACCTGCCCCCACGGCCCCGCGGCGAGACCTCGATCGAGGTGACCTTCTCGCTCGACGCCTCGGGCGTGCTCCACGTTCGCGCCCGCGATGCCCAGACCGGCGCCGAGCAGCGTGCGACCCTCGCGCTCGTCGGTGACGTCGCGCAGGAAGACGTCGCCGCCTCCCGCGACCGGCTCCAGCAGCTCCGTCGTTAGGGCTCCCGAATGGGGTAGAGGACAGCCCCGGCTCGACATCGAGCGGGCCGAGCGGGCCGCCGTGTCGTTAAGGGCTCCCGAATGGGATAGAGGACAGCCCCAGGGCTGATTGCTGTGCGCTGGCGCGACAAATGAGGCGCGAACCAGCTGAGCGCTGATGCCACGCACAGAGACCACGATAACGCTGGTCGGCGAGGCGAACCTCGAGTGCTACCGTCGAAGAATATGTCTGACGTGCGCGCTGCGGTCGCCGCGGACCGCCCCGAGATCTTCGCGTTGATCCGAGAGATGATCCCGGGCGCCGACGTCGAGGCGCGCTGGCGGTGGCTCTACGAGAGCAACCCCGGCGGCCGCGCGATGACGTGGATCGCCAACCACGATGGACAGGTCGCCGGGTGCACCTCGTTCTTTCCATTCCGGTTGTGGCTCGACGGCGAAGTCGTCCACGCCGCGCTCGGCGGCGACGGCTACGTGCGGCCCACGTTTCGCCGGACCGGCCTGGGCTTCGCGCTGCACTATGCATCGCGCAACGCGATGCTCGACCAGCGCCTCGGCTGCATGTACGGCGCACCCGGCGCGATGAACGTCACGCCGCTCAAGCACGGCGGCTCACGCGAGCTCGGCCACGTCGCGCGCTGGATGCGCCCGATCCGCGCCGCGGCGCTGGGTGGCAAGGGCGCGATGGCGCGCGTTCCGCTCGCGATCCCGCTCGGGACCTCGACGCTCGAGCCGATGCGGCCCCACGACGAGCGCGTCGATGAAGTCTGGGCCGCCGCGCGGCGGGTGCTCCGGCTATCGGCAGTACGAGACGCCGAGTTCTATACCTGGCGATTCCTGTCAGCCCCTGCGAACCGCGAGCCGGCGTTCGTGATCCTCCGGCGCGGCCGGCCGATCGGCGCCTGCGCCTACGAGCTCACGCACCACGACACCCTCCTGCGCATCATCGATCTCGTCACCGTGCCGGGCCGCTGGCACAGCGGGCTACGGGCGATCGTGCGCCACGCGTTCGATCACCGCGCCGTGCGCGCCATCGACATGAAGCTGTTCGTGCCCGATGGCCGCCGGCGGCAGATGTGGCGCACCGGCTTCTTGGAGCGCGAGAGCAAGCCGTTCCTCTGCATGATCCCACCGAGCGGCGACCGCCGGTTCCTCGATCCCGATCGCTGGTTCTATACCGGCGCCGACTCCGACCTCGACACCATCGACTGACGGCCAGCCATCAGGTGGAGCGTCAACGCGCAAAGCCCCAGCCGAACCGCCGCCGCCGAACCGTCGAACCGCCGCCGCGAGATGCCCCAAGGGCGACGCGCGTCACGCTCGGGCGACCGGCGGCAAGTGTCGAGGCCGGCCCGGCGTGCCAAGCTGTCGAGGTGGAGGATCCGACGCGTCCCGAAGATCCC
>DATBBB010000261.1:0-6462 GCA_036271215.1 Kofleriaceae bacterium
CGTGAAATTTCATGATTCGGTAAGGTTCCTCAGCAGGCCGCAAATAGAGTCCTATTGTGACTTGTTCACGTTTGTGGGCGATGTACGGAGCGGACTGTATGATACACGCCGCGAATGGCACGCGTCGCTGGAGCAAGTGGAGGCGGTCGGATTGCTGTCCGAGCAAGTCCCCCTGTCACCGATCACCATGTACTTGCGTATCAATGGCGAGACGGCGTTTGTCCCTCTGGGGTTGGGGAAGAGTCAGCAGGCCGATACGTTTTTTGGTGCCTGGCAGGATGACACCAAGGCGTATGGCACGAAGCCAGGGCTGTGTGCCTTTGGCCACCGGTTCGCGGACGTTCACCTCAGCGAAAGCGGTGCTACTCGCGTCCGGGACGATCTGAGCGCGATCCGGCTAACCAGCCCACTCGACTGGAGCGATGCGAACACAGGACTGTCGATTGTTGCTCGTATCGAGGGCCATCGCCGGCAGCGCGAGACCTATCGTGAAGCACAGTGGCAGAACCACAGCGGTGTCTATGGGTTTGAATCCCGCTTCGGCCTCTGGCTTTGTCGGGATTTCATACCGATTGTTCGGCGTAACGAGCTACTACAGGAAGCGATCGAGAGAGCGACCAAACATCGCCTGCGTTACGAGCTCGGCATCACACGAAACTGGCAAGTATTCGTAAACCATCAAGGCTTCCTGCCTACCGCCAATCGCGGTGGCATTTCCAATGAATCTCAGCATACCGAGGGTGTTGTCGCTCAGCTGACAACCTTGCTCGAGCGAGCGTTCAAGAACGACGAGTTCCGAAAATGGGTAGAACGACTGAGGTCGGCGACGCTGGCGAAGCGCCGTGCCGAAGAAGCTGCTTACATGGAGGAGCGTCGCGAAGCAATCCGTACCTGGTACGCAGCATCGAAACGTTCTAACGAGATCGAGCTGACGCGCGCGGATGAGCATCTGGATCGGTACGAAGATAGCGACTCCATCTTGCTCCGGGAGCCGACCTCCGAACAGGAGGTGTTTTACATCTACGCGCTTCTGGCGGGGCGATACCGGCTCCCCGTCCACATCCTCGAATATGACGCGCAGGAAGGTGTAGATGCCATCGCCCTGCTGCGCGAGAGGGCGCTTGTGCCGGTGGACTCCAGTGCTACACCATTCATTCGCCTCGAGCTGAAGAATGTGGTGACGGCGAACAATTCGCTACAGCACTTTTTCGAGGCGATCGATTGTGTTCTATGCTGGCGAGTCGATCGGACCGGAGACATCTTCGAGCGCGATAGCCAAGGCGATACCGGGATCCTCCGGAAGCGGGTGAAGCCTGTGCTCAACCCGCCGCTGGACACCTACGAGATCGAGCACGAGTTTCGGGGCTCGAAACGAGTGATTCCGGTGCTCGAGCTGAGCAAGCTCTGGCCACCCATCAAGAAATCCCGGTCCAAGGGAGCGTAGCGCGATCGACCTCGCGTCGTCGAATGGCGCGTGGCATCCGGCCGTCAGGCGCCATGGCGCGTGTGAGCCGCTGACTACGGCGACTCGATGCGGGCGGGCGGCAGCTCGGGCTTGGGGGCGGGGCGCGTGAGCCGCGCCGGCGGGAGCGCGGCCTGGGCCGCGGCGCGCAGCCGCCACGCGGTGCCCACCACGTCGGTGGCGATCGCGGCCGCGACCGCGACGCCGCCGAGCGGGTTGCCGGCGCTGATCTGCAGGAGGCCGAACACCTCGAGCGCGGCGAGCGCGAGGCCGCGAACCCAGGCGCCGGTGAAGATGTGCGCGGTGCCGAACGTGAGGAACGTCCCCGACAGCAGCGCGACGATCGCCCGCCGGCGCTGATAGACCCGCGCGCGGATCGCCGCGACGTCGTCGTCGGGACGCTCGGCGAGCTCGCCGGTGGGGCGCTCGGCGAGCTCGCCGGGGCCGTCGTCGGGATCACCGTGAACGGCCGCGCCGCGGCTCGCGCTGGAACCGGCGCCGGCCAGGATCGCGTGGGCCCGCGGGACCCACTCGCCATCACCCTCCCTTTCGTCGTCGGGGACACCGGGGTCGACCTCGGCGGCCAGCTCACCGGGGTTGTTCTCGCGCAGGTCGCGCAGCAGCGCGGCGGCGTCCTCGGCATCCGCGGTGTCGACCCAGATATCGAGCGACAGGAACGCGCTGCCGATCGGGCCGAGCAGGCTCGCGTGATGCTCCGCACCGATCACGCAGGTGATGCCGCGCGCACCGAGCATCGACCGCACGAATGCGCCATCCGTCGGACTCGAGCACGTCCCGATGCGCACACGGCCGCTCACCTCGCCGTTGATAGCATAGGTTGGCGACGCGATCGGCTTGGCCGGACGAGGACCGCCGGTTTGCCTGGAAGGTCGGGCCTTGGGGATTGGCTCAGTGGACGAGGATGCCGCGCGGCAGCGCGATCTCGTCGCGCCGTTCGGCGACGCGCAGCGCGACCAGGCTTGCGAATGCGGCGTCGCTGACCGGCGTGCCGCGATCGGGGACCTGGATCGCTCCGGCGGCGAGCTCGGGTGTGAACAGCAGCGCGCGGCCGGCGCCGTTGTAGCCGAGCTGGACGAACGCATCGGGCTCGAACCGCATGCACTTCTTCTCGCAGCAGAAGAACGCCGCCGCGACCCGGTAGAACCCTTCGGCGGGCAGCGCGAACAGCGCCCTGGGATCGAACACCACCGGCAGCGTGGTGCCGCTCGGCGAGAAGTGCGCGCGGTTGGCGGTCCAGCGCTCGGGGAAGTACAGGCCGGGGCCGGGGTCGCCATGGTTGTGGAAGTACACGAGGCGCCCGGCCGCCACCTCGCCGATCGGGGCCACCGTACGATAGAGGCCGCATGCAGGAAGCACACCTGAGCTCACGCCGGTAGCATGCGGCGGTTTGCGGGGCGGCGCCAGTGCCCGCGGGCGCGCGACGCTTGTATGATGCCCGCGATGAGAAGCCCGGTGGCCAGCGCACCTCTCAACGTCTGCGCCGGGATCCGCGTCCGGGCCGGCGTCCAGGTGGGGTCGAGCGCGCCGCGTGGGCGGGCCGGTCGTATGCAACCTCGGATCGTGAGATGAGCGCCAGCGTGGTCCCCAGCGCGCCGCGGCTGCTCGCGATCATCGAGCTGCAGAACGCGATCGCCGCCGCCGGGATGAACGCCGACGAGGTGATGAACATCGTCGCCGAGCGCGCCGCGATCTTGCTGTCGGCCGGGGTGGCGGTGGTCGCGCTGATCGAGGGCGACGACTTCGTGTGCCGCGCGGTGATCGGGACCGGGACCGGGGCCGGGCCGCAGGTCGGCAGCCGGATGCTGCGGGCGCCGAGCCTGGCCGGGCGGTGCATCGCCGAGCGCCGCGCGATCCGGATCGATCACCCCTCGGATCACCCCTCGGATCACCCCTCGGATCATCCTGCCGGGCAGGCCGCCGACCCCGCCGGGGCCGAGCTCGGGGCCCGCGGCGGCATCTCGTCGATCGCGTGCGTGCCGCTGCTCTACGGCGAGACCGCGGTCGGCGTGCTCGAGGTCGCGTCGGCGCGGCCGGCGGCGTTCTCCGACGAGGACGTCGAGACCTTGCGGCTGTTCGGCCACACGATCGCGATCGCGCTCCACCGCGCATACACCTATCCGCGGCCGCGCTACGACAGCCTGCAGGACGCGCTGACCGGGCTCGGCAACCGCCGCGCGTTCGACGAGCGGCTCGAGGCCGAGCTCAACCGCAACCGGCGGTTTCACCACTCGTTCAGCCTCGCGCTGGTCAAGCTCGCCGGGCTCGAGTCGGCGAGCGACCGGCTCGGCCAGGCGGCCGGCGATGACATGCTGCGCCGGGTCTCGACGATCCTGAAGCAGCACACCCGGATGATCGACGGCTGCTTCCGGATCCACGCCGACGAGCTGGCGATCGTGATGCCGGGCACCTCGCTCGAGGGCGCGCAGATCGTCGCGGAGCGCTGCCGCGAGCACGGCCTCGAGTCCCGGGCGTGCGACCCCGCGGTCCGCCTCGGCTTCGGCGTCGTGGCCGCGATCGCAGGCGAGGTCGCCGACGACATCCTCGGCCGGGCCAACGCCGCGCTCGCCGCCGACCGCGCGCCCTGAGCGGGGGCGCTGACGGCGCGTCCGGTGGTCGCCGAGCGCGTGGCCGTCGGGACGATCGGCGGGGACGTCACGGGCTACACCCCGCGGATGCGTCCGGTGGTCGCCGATCGCGTGGCCGTCGGGACCCAGGGCGGTGACCGCGCGGGCTGGTTCTCAGACCCCTGTGCTAAGGACGGCGGGTGGGTGATCTCGCCGACGCGCTCGCCGTGCTGCGTGACCGGTTCGGCCATGTCGGGTTTCGGCCCGGCCAGGCGGCGGCGATCGAGGCCGTGCTCGCCGGGAACGACGCGCTGGTGCTGCTGCCGACCGGCGCCGGCAAGTCGTCGTGCTACCAGGTGCCGGCGGTCGTGGCGGCGCAGCGCGGGCTGGGGACGACGCTCGTGGTGTCGCCGCTGATCGCGCTGATGAACGACCAGGTCGATGGGCTGCGCGGGCGGGGCATCGCGGCGGCCGCGATCCACAGCCAGCACGATGACGACGCGCGGCGGGGGTCGATCGATGCGTTCGTGCGCGGCGAGCTGGTGCTGCTCTACGTGTCGCCCGAGCGTGCCGTGCTCGACAGCTTCCGGCGGCTGCTCGGCCGCGCCCGGATCGCGATGCTGGCGATCGACGAGGCGCACTGCGTGAGCCAGTGGGGCCATGACTTTCGGCCCGAGTACATGCGGCTGCACGAGCTGAGGGATGCCGTCGACGCGCCGGTGATCGCACTGACCGCGACCGCGACGCCGCGCGTGATGGCCGAGGTCGCCGCGTCGCTCGCGCTGCGCCGGCCGGTCACCGTGCGCGGCGACTTCCGCCGGCCCAACCTGGCGTTCGAGGTCCAGCACCACCGCGGTGACGAGCCCCGGCTCGCCTCGACGATCGAGGCGCTCGAGCGCGCCGGGCTCCGCCAGCGCACCGGGGCCGGCCGGGGCATCGTGTACTGCGCCACGCGCAAGAAGACCGAGGCAGTCGCCGCCGATCTCAAGTCCGCCGGGTTCGCGGTCGGCCACTATCACGCCGGCCGCACCGCGCTCGCCCGCGAGCGGGCCCAGGACGCCTTCGCGCTCGGCCGGACCCGCGTGCTGGTGGCGACCAGCGCGTTCGGCATGGGCGTCGACTATCCCGATGTCCGCGTGATCGTCCACTTCCAGGCGCCGGGCAGCCTCGAGGCCTACTACCAGGAGGCCGGCCGCGCGGGCCGCGACGGCGAGCCGGGGCACTGCCTGATGCTGTTCGGCGCCGCGGACGTCATGACCCAGCGCCGGCTCCACGATCGCACGGCCGGGCGCACCGGCAGCTACACCGGCAGCCACAGCGGCGCCAGCGGCCACAGCGGCGCCGGCAGCAATAGCGGCGCCGGCAGCAATAGCGATGACGCGCTCGCCGCGCTCGAGCGCTATGCCGGCGCCACCCGCTGCCGCCAGCAGATCCTGTGCGCGCACTTCACCGGCACCGACGACCACGCCGCGTGCGGCCGGTGCGACGCCTGCGCCGACCCCGAGGCTGTCGCCGCCTCGCGCGCCGAGCACCCCACCCGCACGGAGCGCGCTGCCCCGGCGCTGGGCGGCGCTGTGCCGCAGACCATCCTCGACGCGGTCGCCGCCGCCGCCCGCAAGGTCGGCCGGATCAACCTCGCGCGCGCGCTGCGCGGCAGCCAGTCCAAGGCCGTCGTCACCCAGGGCCTCGATCGCCTGCCCCAGTACGGCACCCTCGCCGACGCCAGCGAGGATGCGCTCGTCGCGACGATCGATCAGCTGATCCGCGATCGCCGGCTGGTCCGCCGCGGCCGCAAATATCCCACGGTCGCCCTCCCCACCGTCCGCTCGCGCTCGGCCGTCCGCCGCACCAGCGCCGGGGCCGGGGCCGGCGTCGGGGCCGACGGCGCCGGGGCCGACGACAGCATCGGTCCGACCGGCTCGCTGTTCGACGCGACCCCAGGCTCCGCGGCCAGCCGCGCGGAGCCTGCGAGGTACGGTCGCGGTCCCACGTCGCGCCGGCCACGGCGATCACGCCAGGGCACCACGGGCATCACGCTCGCGCTCGATACCTACCGCAAGCGCATGGCTCGCCAGCTCAAGTGGAAGACGTACATGGTGTTCCAGCGCGGCGTGATCGCCGCGATCGATCAGCAGCGCCCGACCTCGAAGGAAGCGCTCGCCCGCATCCCCGGCCTCGGCCCCGCCAAGATCGCCCGGTTCGGCGACGACATCCTGGCCGTCGTCCGCCGCGAGTCCGCGCGGTTCTGACCCCGGTCGCGCACGAGGCGATTGCCAGGGCGAGCGGGGTCAGAGGATCAGGTCGTCGCGCACCGGCTTGGCGTAGGCGGCGGTGCTGGCCTTGAGCGCGGCGGCCAGGTCGTCGTCGGGCTGGTCGGGCATGCGGACGTCGAGCTCGACGAACAGGTCGCCGCGC
>DATBBB010000262.1:0-20053 GCA_036271215.1 Kofleriaceae bacterium
GAACATCTCGCCGTTCTTGTACGTGCCTGTGAAGCTCGTGTTGCCGATGTGCAGCGTGAGGTTGTCGCCGCTGCGATCGACGCGGACGGTGCCGGTCAGCTGGTCGTCACGGCCGTCGGGACCGCTGAAGTAGAAGCACGAGGGATCGCGCTGGACGCTGGTCCATTGCGGGAGCAGCGTGGCGAACCGCGGCGACCCGGCCGGTGCCGCAAGGACGCCGGTTGGATCAGAGGGCCCGGCCGGATCGGATGACCCGGCCGGATCGGATGACCCGGTCGGAGCGGAAGGTCGGACCGCCGCAGCCGGCGTGTCGCTGCCGAACATTGGCCCGGTGGATGATCGCGGGGCGGCAGGGTGGTCGGTGGGCGTCGGCACGTGACGTTCGGCGGGTGGCGCATCGGGGGCTCCGGAGCCGCACGCGGCCAACAAAACAACGACCCCGAAACGCATGCCCGAGTATGACCCGGCGGCCGATAAAATTCAGGTCTGGTGGAGATCTGTGTTCCATGTTGGGGAGGTAAGGCGGCGGGATGTTCTGCCATCGACCGCCGCATGCCCGGTCTTGCCGCTGAACCCGAATGTCTGTCATCGGCCGCGTGCCCGATCTTGCCGCCGAGCCGGCCGGCCGTGCCAGAGGTGCGGCCCGCGGCTTCGAGCGGAGCTCAGCGTTCTGTGGTCGGTGGCGTCGCCAAGGGCGCGGGTTCAGATGCCGGTGGTGCTGGCTCACCGGCTGCGGGCGCGGCCGGCGTGGGTTCGGTCGTTGGCGGCCCGGACGGAGCCGGCGCCGGTTCGGTCGTCCGCGGCTCGGACGGAGCCGGCGCCGGGTCGGTCATCGTCGGCCCGGACGGAGCCGGCGCCGGTTCGGTCGTCCGCGGCCCGGACGGAGTGGGCGCGGGGGCGGCGGCCGAGCCGGCCGGCGCGGGGCGGTCCGGCGGTGGCACCGCGGGCTCCGGCAGCACGTGCTCGTCGGGGGCGCCGAGCTCGTCGAGCGTGGCGCGCTCCTGGGCGGCGTCGATCAGCCCCTGCATGCGCAGCATCCGGGTCAGCCGCACGCCCTTGCGGGTCAGCTCGGCGTCGTGGACGTTGGGGGCGCGCAGGATCGGGTTGGGCAGCGCGATCGCGAGCCGGATCGCCTCGGCCGGCGACAGGGTTTGCGCCGAGTGGTGGAACCAGGTCCGGGCCGCGGCCTCGGCGCCGAACACGCCGTGGCCCCACTCGACGACGTTGAGGTAGATCTCGAGGATGCGCTGCTTGCTCAGGTGATCCTCGAGCGAGGACGCGATCAGGATCTCGCGCAGCTTGCGGACCAGGCTGCGCCTGGGCGACAGGTAGAGGTTCTTGGCGAGCTGCTGGGTGATCGTGCTGCCGCCGACCGCCATCGCGCCCTTGTTCCAGTCGGCGGACACCGCGTGCTCGAGGGCGCGCCAGTCGACGCCGTCGTGGCGGTAGAAGTTGTAGTCCTCGGCGTAGATCACCGCGGCGCGCAGGTAGCGCGAGATCGCGCCGAGCGGGCGCCACTGCCAGCGCAGATCGAACGGCTTGCCGGCGGCCTCGGCCTCGGCGCGCCGCAGCTCGATGAACGCGGTGGTGCTCGGGTTGTCGCCGGCGAGCGCGGCGGTGCGCGGGACCGAGCCCCACAGCGCGAGCGCGGCGAGCGCCGCGACGATCGTCGCGACCTCGAGCACGAGCCGGCCGCGCCGGGGCCAGCGGTCAGGCGGGCGCGTCGCATCGGGCGCGCGGGCGTTGGGAGACGAGGCGGCGCCGGGTGGCTGCACCGGGCCAGCAGGTGGAGGCGCGCGCGAGGCCACGGACGGATATTAGCGGCCTTACGGCTCGGCGGGATATCGTGCGACGGTGAGAGCTGTCGCGGTCGTCAACGGCAATGCACGGCGTGCGACCGCCGGGTTGCGCCGCCGGCTCGAGGGTGCGCTGCCGGGGCGGGTCCGGTTCACCGCCTCGCTCGACGACGCGCGGGCCGTGATCTTCGACGAGGTGGCGCGCGGGATCGATCTGATCGTGCTCGGCGGCGGCGACGGGACGGTGGTCATGGGCCTGACATTGCTCGCCGAGGCGTGCCGCGGCCATGGCCGCCCCGAGCCGGCGATCGGCGTGCTGCGGCTCGGCTCGGGCAACGCGATCGCCGACACGGTGGGCGCGACCGACGACGCGGCGGCCGATCTCGCGCGGCTGGTCGCCGGCGGCGGCACGTGGCGTGCCGCGCCGATGCTCGAGGTGCTCGGCGTGCGGGCGCCGTTCGTCGGCGTGGGCGTCGACGCGCAGCTGCTCGAGGATCACCGCGCGGTCGGCGATCTGATCGACCGGGTGCCGGGCGCGCGGCGGCTGGTCGGCGGCGCGGCGCGCTACGCGCTGTCGGTCGCGCTGCGCTCGGTGCCGCGGTTCGCGCGCGGTGAGCGGCCGAACGCCGTGGTGACCAACCTCGGCGCCCCGGCGATCGAGGTGGCGCAGGCCGGCCCGACCGGCCGCGAGCTCGCGACCGACAGCGTGCTGTGGCAAGGCGCCTGTACGCTGATCGCCGGCGCGACGATTCCGTTCTTCGGGTTCGGCCTCAAGATGTTTGCGTTCGGTGGCGCGCGGCGAGATCGGTTTCAGCTGCGGTGTGGCGATGTCGGGCTACTCGAGATCTTGCGCAATACCCCGGCGGCGTTTCGCGGCGAGTACTTCTCGCGCCACGTCCGCGACTTCCTGTGCGATCGGGTCGCGATCGAGCTCGATCGCGAGTCGCCGGTCGAGGCGGGCGGCGAGCTGCTCGGCCGGCGCCGGCGCATCGAGCTCGGGCTCGCGCCGCCGGTGACGTGGGTCATGGCGCGGTAGCGGGCGCGCGCGCGCCGGCGAGCGCGGCGGCGAAGAACGTCGAGCTCTCGGCCAGGGTGGCCACGTAGTCGCGGACGTCGTCGCGCGCGCGCGGCGGCAGGCGGGCGAACGGCACGACGTGCTCGTCGGGGACGTAGCGGAACGTGAAGTTGACGCGCCGGGTGCGGAACCCGGCGATCGCCGGGGGCAGGTCGAGCGCGTGCTTGTCGTCGACGCGCTGCACGCGATGCAGCAGATCGTCCTTCCAGCGCGGGCCGCCGAACACCTGCAGCGAGCCGTCGTCGAGCCACTGGGTGCGCGCCGGCGGGGCCTCGCGCGCGCCGCGCCGCACGAACTGGAACCGGGCGCGCTCGCCGAGCGAGATCGAGCCGACCGGGCCGGGCTCGAAGTCGCGGTGCTCGCCGACCCGGGCGGCGTCGACGGTGCGCTCGCCGTCGAGCCGGTCGCCGTAGAAGTTGACGAGGCAGGTGTTGAGGTGCCAGCGCCGCGGCACGACGCGGGGCGGGAAGCCATCGCGGACCCGGCGCTCGACCTGGGCGACCAGCCGCGCCAGCACCGGCGGGAACGGCTCGGCGGCGACCGCGACATCGTGGGTGCGCTTGGGTGGCTCGTAGTAGCCGAGGCACGCGAACTGCCAGTTGCCGAGCCAGTACACCGGGCGCAGCAGCGAGCGCTGTTGCTTGCCGGGCGGCGGCGGCCGGCGGGTCGAGAACCGCAGCTCCCACAGCGGGACCAGGGTCGCCAGCCAGTCGAGGATCTCGCGGCGCGCGCGGGCGTCGACGAAGCTCGGCTCGTAGACGTAGCACGGGTCGTTCGGCGGCAACGGCGGGGGCACGGCGCGGGCAGTCTACAGCGCCGGGGCCGGCCTGCGAATCCGGACCGGCGATCGATCCGGGCAACCACCGGCCCGGCAACCGCCGGCGCACTGCGCCGATAGCCCGGTCATGGCAGAGCTCCCCGACGTGACCGATCGATCCGACAGCGCCGAAGGTCCCGAGCGGACCGACCCGGTGCACGCGCGAGCACCCGGCGGAAGCGGCGAGCGAGCCGGCCGGTGGGTCGGGAGCCTCGGTGACATCCTCGATCGAATCCTCGGTGGCGTGCTCGACTGGACGTTCCGGCCGCAGTGCGTGGCGTGCGGGGTGCCGGCGGAGACGATGTGCGAGGCGTGCCGGGCGTCGCTGGTCGAGCTCGGGGTCGCGTGTCCGCGGTGCGGGGAGCCGACCGGCGAGCCAGCCGAGGCGTCGGCCAGCGCGGCCACCGCGGCGTCGGCCAGCGCGGCCATCGCGGCGTCGAGCAGTGCGGCCATCGCCGAGTGGGCCGGGGCGCTGGGCCGCCGCGCGCCCCGGGCGTGCTGGCGCTGCGTGCGCAGCCCGCTGCAGCTCGATCGCGTGGTCGCGCCGTGGCGGTTCGGCGGCCAGCTCGCGTCGGCGATCCGGCGGCTCAAGTTCACCAACCACGCGCACATCGCGCGCGAGCTCGCGCCGCTGTGGGCGCCGGTGCTCGCGGCCGCGGTCGCCGAGCGCGACGCGATCGTGGTCGCCGTGCCGCTGCACTGGCGGCGCCGGCTGCGGCGCGGCTACGACCACGCGTGGCTGCTCGCGCGTCACGCCTGCGCGGCGTCGGGCCTGGCACCGCCGATCCATGCGCTGCGCCGGGTTCGCCACGGTCCGGCCCAGAGCACGTTGCCGGCGATCGATCGCGCGGCCAACGTCCACGACGCGTTCGCGCTGACCGCGGCCGGCCGTACCGCGGTCGCCGGCCGCGCGGTCGTGCTGGTCGACGACGTGATGACGACCGGCGCCACGCTGTCCGCCGCGGCCCGGCCGCTGCGCGCCGCCGGCGCCGCGGACATCACCGCGCTCGTGCTGGCGCGCGCTACTTCCGCTCGAGGATGATCAGCTCGATGCGGTCGTTGAGCTTGGCCGCGCCGTGCTGGTCGGGTGGCACCAGCGGCTTGCGGCTGCCGAACCCGCGCGCCTCGAGCCGCGACGTCGCCACGCCCCAGTTGGTCAGCCAGTCGCGGATGATCTGCGCGCGCTTGTCGGTCCTGGCCTGATCGTCTTCGGCATCGGCCGTCGGCTGGACGTGCACGGTGATCCGCAACCGGATGATCTCGCTGTGCGCGCGCAGGGTCGCGCCGATCTGCTCGAGCAGCGGCAGGCTCGCCTTGGTCAGCTTGTTGTTGCCGATGAACTGGATCGGATCGAGCGTCTCGATCCGATCGGGCGACAGGATGATCGCGGTGTCGCCCTTGTCGGGGCAGCCGTCGTCATCCTGGAACCCGTTGATCGTCTCGGGCTCGTTGGGGCACTTGTCGATGATGTCGGGGATGCCGTCGTGATCGTTGTCCGGGTCCGGGCAACCGTCGGCGTCCTGGAACCCGTCCTTGTCCTCGGGATCGAGCGGGCACTTGTCGAGCGCATCGGGGATGCCGTCGCCGTCGTTGTCGGGATCCGGACAGCCGTCGGTGTCCTGGAACATGTCGAAGTCTTCGGGCTCGTTGGGGCACTTGTCGATGCTGTCGGGGATGCCGTCGCCGTCGGCGTCGCCGTCGGGCTTGACCGGCTCGGGCGGATGGACCGGCGGGATCGCCGGCGCACCCGGCACGAGCGACAGCGACAGCATCGCGCGCACGTCGGGGGTGCCGAGCGCGTCGGTCACGCCGCGGCCGCCGGCCACGCCGATCGTGAACCGGCGCTCGGCCTTGAACGAGATGCCGGCGAGCCACTCGATCGGCGACAGCACCTGCTTGGACGATGTCGGCATCGAGCCCATCTGCGTCGAGCCCATCAACTCGGTCTCGCCCGACGGGGTCGCCTCGCCGAACACCTCGGCGGTCGCCCACAGCGGATCGACGACATGGAACGACGCTCCGACCCCCCACGCCACGCCGCTCTTCTGCACGATGTTGGCGTACTCGGACTTGCCGCGGATCACCGGCCCGCCGTTGATCGACAACGTCAGCCGCGAGTCCAGCGCCATGGGCGTGAACGCGCCGAGCACCAGGAGCTCGCCCTCGGCCTTGCCCGCGCCGGTGAACTGGCCGCTGGTCGCGGTCGGGATCACCCCGGCGATGCTGGCGCCCAGCACGAGCGCGCCGGCGTTGCCGGCCTCGGCGCGCAGGATCTGCATCTTGGCGTGCAACGTCAGGTTGCCGATCGCCGTGCCCTTCGCGGGCGTCTGCCTGAACGTGCCCGAGCCGGGATCGACGGCCTGGCCGCTCTGCATGTAGAACGGCATGTGCGCGCCGACCTCGAAGCGATCGAGGAACGCGTACGCGCCGCCGAGCTGGAGCAACCCGCTGTTCTGGACCACCGCGTCCTGCGTGTGCGTGCCTCCGGGCGAGCCCACGTCGAGCACCAGCGGATTCGACGCGTACGACAGGATCGAGCTGATCATCCAGCTGCTGTCGACGCCGACGTCCGGCGCCTGCAGCTGGAACCCGGTACCCGTGGTCTGCGGCGTGGGCTCGAAGATCGCGAGATCGATCCCGTCGGCGCGCGCGGTCCCCGCGGCGAGGATCGCGGTTGAGGCTGCAGCTGCTGTGGCAGCAATGGCTGCGGCCGCGCGGGGCCGGATCACGACGCCACCGCCCGGCGACGGCGGCGGCCGATCACGCCGAGCGCGGCGAGCCCGATCGCGAGGCCACCGCTGCCGCTGGCACCCCCGGCGTCGCAGCCGCCGCCACCGTGGGCCTCGGCGAACACCGCGTCGCCGGCGAGCACGACCTGCGATTGTGCGAACGGATCTTGATCGAGGTACAGCGTCGCGGTCGCCTGGAACGTGCCGACCTTGGACGGATTGAACGTGACCGCGAAGCTCTGGGTTGCGCCCGGCGCCAGCATCTGATCGGTCGGCGGTGCCGCGAGCTGGAACGCAGAGTCGTCATCGAGCCGGATCGCGTGGATCGAGAACGTCGCGCTCGGATCCTTGTTGACCACCAAGAGGATGTCGTCGGCGGTGAGCGGGATCCCCACGCCGGTCTCGCCGATGTTGAGCATGCGCGGCTCGACGCCGGTCTGCGGGCCGAACGCGACGTCGCGGCTCGTGCCCATGCCATTGAGCGGGATCATCGCCATCGGCATCGTGTGGTCGTCGTTGGTCAACGTCAGCTGGCCGGTGGGCGCCGGGCCGACGGCGTTCGGTGCGAACTTGACCATGAAGTCATGCGTCGTCCCGCCGGGGACCACGACCGGCGCGCCATCGACCAGCTGCCACACCGGGTCGCCGGAGATCATCGTCGCGGTGATGTTGAGCGGTGCCTCGCCGCCGTTGAGCACGGTCACCGGGATGACCGGCGCGGAATCGCCGGGATTGCGGAACGTGGTCGGGAACGCCGGCGGTGCCGGCAGCACCAGATCGCGATCGATGCCGCGGCCGGTGAGCGTGATCGTCATGGCCTTGGGGCCGTCGAGCGCGCCGGTGAGCGTGGCCGTCAGGACCACGGTGTCGGCGTCGGTCGGGCCGCGCTGCACCGTCGGCTTGTAGGTGACCTCGATCGGCAGCGCGGTGCCCGGCATCAGCGTGGTCACCCCGGTCGGCAGCGGGTTGGTGAACGTGAACACGCCCGCGGTGCCGGTCGTGGTCATCATCGTGACCGCCGAGACGGTGAGGTCGCCCTTGAGCATCGCCGAGGTGTTCTTGATCATCGCCGTCAGCTTCGGCGCCGTGGCCTGGATGTCGACCGGGCCGAAGTTCGCCCCGGTGATCTGGACCGCGGCGGCGGTCGCGTTGCCGGTCACCGTGACCGGCAGATCGCTGAGCCCGGTGAGGTGGACCGCGAACGCGCCGCCGATCGCGCCGGTGCGGTCGTTGGGCTGCGCGGTCACCGCGACGTCATAGTGCATGCCGGCGGGCAGCGGGTTCGACAGGTTCGCGGTCGCGCCGCCGAGCATGACGGTGTACGGCAGCTCGCTCGGGTCGGTGCCCGGATCAGCGGCGAAGCTGAGCGACACCAGCAGCGCGGCGGAGCCGCCGTTGGTGATCTGGAAGCTCATCACCGGCCTGCTGTCGAACCGGAAGTCGCCGAACGCGAGCGTCGGGGTCGACACCGTCAGGTCGATCGTCTGGCCCATCAGCGTCGTGGCCTTGCTGGTGGTGTGCGTGCCGACGCTGGTCCAGCTGCCGCTGAACGTCAGCACATCGGAGCCGCCGTCGGTCGGCGTCGTGGGCGCGAACGTGACCATCACCGTGGCGTTGGTCCCGCCGGCGAGCATCGCCGGGACAGTCGCGGCGTCGAACGAATAGCCCTTGGTGGCGCTGGCGAGCGCGGCGGTGATGCCGGTGACCGCCACGTTGCCAGTGTTCGACAGCACGACCGGCAGCGTCTTGTTGGTGTTGAGGCCGAGCGCGCCGAAGTCGAGCGTGGTCTTGTCGACCGCGAGCACACCCCGGTCGCCGGTGCAGGTCATTGCGATGTCGGTCGGCATCGCCGATCCATTCGAGGTGATGCGGAACGTGTCGTCGGCGGTGCCCTGCGCAGGCTTGCACCCGATGTCCCAGTTGACGCTGCCGCCGGGCGCCACCATCTGGGTGCCGGTGGTGCCCGTCACCGCGTAGTTCGACGGCGTGGTGACGACGGCCGCGCTCGAGATCGTCAGCGTGTCGGTCCCCGTGTTCTTCGCGGTGATCCGCTGGGTCGGGCTCGTGGTCCCGACGTCAACGTGACCGAACGCCGGCGGCGTGGTGGTGATCGTGATCATCGGCGTGCCGGTCGCGGTGCCGTGCACGTTGAACATGCCGACCGGGCCGCCGCCGCCGTCCTTGACGAACACGATGCAGGTCTTGCTGCCGCCGAGCAGCGGCGTGAACGTCAGCGACACGGCCTCGCCGGTGGCGTCGATCGTGAGCGTGGTGGGCGGGTTGATCGAGAACTCGGAGCAACCGGTGCTGGTGTCGAGCGACAGCGTGACCGAGATCGACGTGTCGTTGGTCAGCGTGGTGGTCGCGGTGCCCGAGCTCCCCACGGCCACGGTGCCGGCCTCGGCGGTGGTGGGGTTCGCCGCGAACGCGGCGTGTGCAGCGCGGCTGCTCCCGAGCAAGGCGACGAATAACAACAGTCCAAGCCAGCGCTTCGACATCTCGTTGGTGACTCCCCAAGAGCCTGGGCCGGGCAAGAGCTTCCCGGCGACGGCTCACCCGACAGCTTACATGGCTCGCCCCGGCACCGAAAGCGACCGGAACCACGCCCGTGGCTCCCGTTCGATTCGATCTCGCTGTATAGATTGATCTATGACGGAGACCCCGAGCGGCCTGAAATTCGAGGACACGGTCGTAGGCACCGGCGCGAGCCCCAAGGCGGGCCAGACCTGCGTGATGCACTACACAGGCTGGCTCTGGGTCAACGAGGCCAAGGGCAAGAAGTTCGACAGCTCGGTCGACCGCGGCCAGCCGTTCGAGTTTCCGATCGGCGCCGGCCGGGTGATCAAGGGCTGGGACGAGGGCGTGGCGACGATGAAGATCGGCGGCAAGCGCACGCTGCTGATCCCGGCCAAGCTCGGCTACGGCGATCGCGGCGCCGGGGCCGCGATCCCGCCGGGCGCGACGCTGCTGTTCGAGGTCGAGCTGCTCGGGGTGCGCTGACACCCGGCGAGCACATCCAGCGACGGGGCGGCGAGCGCGCAGCGAAACGCCTCGCGCGGCAGCGTGCGGCACCCGTTCATGAGCTCTTCATGGAGCTGGCGGCGAACGGTCTCGTGGTCGGCCTCGGTCGTCCGCGGCTCGGCCTTGCGCGCGGCCTCCTCGTCGATGCCGAGCGCCACCGCGTGGGTGATCAGCTCGTCGCAGTCGCGGTCGGTCGGTCCGGCCGGCGCGGGGGCGGGCGCCGGCGCCACCGGGATCGGTTGCAGCGGGGCGGCCCGGGACGATCCGCCTGCGCACCCCGCAACAAACAGCCACGCGATCCATCGCACGATGCATCGATGTTAGCGTGTTCTGTATGCCGTTGTGGCTCGCCGGGTTACTGGGTTTAGTTCAAGGTCTCACCGAGTTCATCCCGGTGTCGTCGACGGCGCACCTGCGCATCGTCTCGGCGCTCACCGGCCAGCATGACACCGGCGCGGCGTACACCGCCGTGATCCAGCTCGGGACGCTGATCGCGGTGCTCGCGTACTTCGCCAAGGATCTGGTCGGGCTGGCGGTCGCGATGGTCCGCGCGCCGAGCAGCCCCGACGGCCGGCTGCCGATCCTGATCATCATCGGCACCTTGCCGATCGTGGTGCTCGGCCTCGCGCTGAAGAAGCACATCGAGACCGACCTGCGCTCGCTCTACATCATCGCGACCGCGCTGGTCGTGGTCGGCGTGGTGATGGCGGGCATCGATCAGCACGCCGCCAAGCGTGCCGGCCGCGCCCTGGCGACGATCACCTACTCCGACGCGATCATCATCGGCCTGGCGCAGACCCTCGCACTGGTGCCGGGCGTGTCGCGCTCGGGCTCGACGATCTGCATGGCGCTGCTGCTCGGCTTCACGCGCAGCGACGCCGCGCGGTTCTCGTTCCTGCTGTCGATCCCTGCGGTCGCCGGCGCGGGCATCCTCGAAGCGCGTACGGCGTTTGTCGAGCTCGGCCGTCAGGCCATCCCGGCGCTCGCGGTGGGGATCGGGGTGGCGCTGGTGGTGGGATATGCGTCCATCGCGTGGTTCCTGCGCTGGCTCGGGACCCACCAGCTGGTCGGATTTGCTGTCTACCGCGTCCTCGCGGGCCTCGGCCTGCTCGCCGCGCTCGCCGCGGGGCTGATCACCGCGTGATGCCAGACCGTGTGAAACCGCGCACGTACACGCGCGCGACGGCGCGACTCTGGTAGTCTCCCTCTCGTCCGTCCATTGAGGGTACCGATGACGATTGCTCGTCCGCGTGTGATATGGGCCTGGTCGCTGGCGTTGTTGCTCGCCCTCTTCGGGGTAACGAGCACCGCGCACGCGCAGGCAAACTGTCCCGGTAACAAGCCGGGGCGCTTCGCGGTGAAGATCGACTCGGCACCGCAAGGTGCCGCGATCTACATCAACGACAAGGCCTGCCCGGCGGTCGGCGTGACGCCGTGGGAAGGCAAGCTCAACGCGGGCGACTACACGGTGCTGATCGAAGCACCGGGGTACGACCTCGCGACCCGGCCGTTCAAGGTCGCCAAGGTCCGCAAGGCCCAGGAGATGTTCGTCCCGCTGGTCAAGAAGCTCGATCCGCCGAAGATCGACGTGCGCGCCGACGCCGATCACAACGTCGCGGGCGCGACCGTGCTGCTCGACGGCCAGCCCCAGGGCCAGGCGCCGATCGTGCTGACCACGACCGCCGGCCGCCACCTCGTGCAGATCAAGAAGGACGGGTTCGAGGACTACGCGTCGTGGCTCGACACCAAGGAGAACCAGATCCAGACCTTCGCGCCGACGATCAAGGAGATCGCCAAGCCGAAGTACGGCATCGTGGTCGTCGACGCCGACGTCCCCGACGCCGAGGTCTACATCGACGGCAACAAGCACCCCGACAACACGCCCGCGGTGATCAACAACGTGATCGAGGGCGTGCACGTCATCGAGGTCAAGAAGGGCGCCGGACCGGGCTGGAAGCAGACGATCGAGGTCAAGGCGAACCAGCAGCTCAAGGTCCGCGCTGATGTCGGCGGGGCGGGCGGCGTCGGCGTGGTGCGCGTGCTGAGCGATGCCCAGGGCGCGCGCGCGATCATCGACGGCACCGACATGGGTCCGGTCCCGGTCGACATCAAGGACGTCAAGGCCGGCGAGCACATCGTGCAGGTCAAGGCGCCCGGGTTCCAGTCGAGCGAGCGCCACGTCACCGTCGCGGGCGGCGGCTCGCAGATCGTCAAGTTCGACCTGTCGACCGACGTGGCGCCCGACTCCGGGTTGATCAAGGTCGTGTCGACCGCGCCCGATGCCATGGTGTTCATCGACGGCGCGCAGATCGGCAAGGCCCCGCAGGAACACCGCGTGTCGCAGGGCGACCACCCGGTGCTGGTCCAGCTCGATGGCTACAAGAAGTTCGAGCAGAAGGTCCACGTCGAGGCCGGCCAGACCGCGACCGTGCAGGCCGAGCTCAAGGCGGTCGGCCGGCTGCGCGTGCTGTCGACGCCGGCGCGCGCGACGGTCATCGTCAACGGCATCCCGGCGGGGCCGACCCCGCTCGACACCGAGGTCGAGGTCGGCGAGACCGTGGTGCGCATCGAGCAGGCCGGGTTCCAGCCGTTCGAGCAGACCCTGACGATCGAGGGTGGCAAGACCGAGACCCTGTCGCGCGAGCTCGCGATCGCGGGGCCGAGCGAGCAGCAGCTGTTCGCCGAGCAGCGCGCGCTGTCGTCGTTCGGCGCGCGCGTGCTGCCGCGCGGCCGCTCGACGATCGACCTCGACGCCGGGTTCCCGTACTTCCTGAACGGCCGGATCACGGTCGGCGCCGGCCAGATCCCCAACTTCTTCGGGTTCGACGCCTCGGTCGCGGTGCGCACGATGCTGGCGCGCACCGAGCTCGGCCTCGGCGGCCGGATGACCGTGGTCGATAACGAGCCGTTCTCGGCCGCGGCGTTCACCGACCTGTGGTGGGGCAGCAAGCTGCTCGATGACTCCAAGCGCAACGGCGTGACCTGGGACGTCGGCGGCGCGATCTCGCTGACCGCGCTGACCCACGTGACGATCACCGGCCGCGCCTACGCCGAGGTCTGGAGCGACCGGCTCTGCCCGGGGCTCGACAAGTCGATGCCCAACGGCTTCGACGGCACCGATCCGATCCAGGTCTGCGTCGATGCGCAGAACAACCGGCTCACCCCGGACGAGAAATCGCGGATCACCCAGACCCTCGGCAAAGGGGCGTCGACGAACCCGAGCGACCTGTTCGATCGCGATAACGGCGCGCGGTTCATGCTCAGCCTGGCCGGCGAGATCGCGTTCCAGCAAGAGTGGAACTTCTACTTCATCCTCGCGGGGGCGCCGTTCCAGCAGAGCGAGCGCGCGCTGTTCACGAACCTGTTCTCGGGCTCGATGCCGGACAGCGACCCGCGGATCTACGGCCGGGTCGGCGTGACGTACAAGTTCTGACCGGTTGGCGTCCGCGGAGGTGGTCGCCGGGCTCGCTCCGGCGCTGGACGATTTATTGTCGCATTTGCCGCGGGTCCGTCTCCTTATCCCAGAGTGGGAACTTCGGATGGAGGACGGATGCGGCAGCGGTGGCAGTTCCGGCCCGAGGCGCTGGTAGGGTTTCTCGAGGCGGCGTACCGGCTCGATCTCGATGATCGGGCCTGGTTGAGCGGGGTGATGGAGGCAAGCCGCCAGGTCTTGGGGCGCGGTAGCTGGGTGCATGGCGCGATCTACGACGCCTCGGATGTGACCGCGTTTCGCGTGATCCACATGCTCGTCGTCGACGGCCCTGCCGAGGCCACGGCGCTGCTCGCGCGCGGCGTGGAGCTGTTCACGCCGGCGTTCGTGACCCGGTCGTTTCGCGTCAACCAGGCGTCGCTGTCTCGCAAGCTGGCCGAGCCGGAGCTGGCGGAGGTGTATGCGGGCCTGGAGGCGATCGGATATCCCGACGGGCTGGGCATCAATGGCAGCGATCCCAGCGGACTGGGCGTGTTCGTCGGCCTGTGGTGCGCCGATCTGACGTCGCTGCCTGTGGCCGAAATGAATACCTATCGGCGTATGGCACATCACCTCGCCATGGCGCATCGCGGCCGCCGACGGCTCGGCGTGAAGTCTCGATCTGATGTGCTCGCACACCCAGCGGTTCGGCCGCTCGTACCACCTGTTGCCTGAACCGGTGGGTGTGCGAGTGACCGTTACGTGAAGGTGCGCGCGCGTGGCAATAACGAATTCTGAAGGTGGGTTGTTTGCCGTCGCGTTTACGCGATGCCGTAAACGGTGTTTTGTGGATGCTCGTGCATGATCACGTGATCTGTGACGCCTGAAATGCTATGTAGGATCTGTTCAAGAGGGGGAGGGTCTAGATGGTGTGGAATAGCGCTCGAGTGTGCGCACGAATGATGGCGATGTGTACTTCGTCGTCGATCCTGCGCCAAAGTGCACTCGTCGTCATGCAGCCGGCCGGAGTGCTCCTGCTCGGGCCGAGGTGGTCATGACGGCGCTCAACAGGAACAGCTACGCCGCGGGTCACTTCGAGATGCGGATCGATGGCCACGAGCCTACAGCGTACGTGAAGTCGGTCGAGGGCGGGTGGAGCCGCGCGCACATCGCCGACGAGGTCATGGGGCTCGATTCGCAGCGACTCAAGCAGATCTCCAGCGTCGACATCGATCCGATCACCGTGGAGTTCGGGCTACTGGGCGCCAAGGACATGCTGAGATGGATCCAGAGTGCGTGGAATCGCGGTGACTACCAGCGGCGCAACGGCCAGATCACGTATGCCAACTTCGACATGCGGGCGATGTTCGAGCACCAGTTCTCCGATGCGTTGCTCACCGAGACGACGTTCCCGACGCTCGATGGCGCCTCGAAGGAGGGCGGCTACATCAAGTGCAAGCTGCAACCCGAGAGCGTGATCACCACGGCGCTCGGCACGCCCGGCCCGAAGATCTCGAGCTACGTGAGCCCGCTGCAGAAGATGTGGATTCCGTCGGCGTTCCGGCTCAACATCGACGGGATCGACGACATGCAATACGTGAACAAGATCGACTCGTTCACGGTCACGATGGAGACCAAGAAGCTGTACAGCGGCGGGTCGCGGCTACCGGAGGTCGTGCCACTCAACGTCAAGTTCCCGAACATCACCGGCACGATCTCGCTCCAGTACGCCGACAAGCTGATCAAGTGGCACAAGGACTACATCCGTAGCCAGGATGGCCCCGGTCTCAAGGACAAGGCAGCGCAGAAGTCCGGCTCGATCGAATTTCTGTCGCCGGACCGCAAGCAGACGATCTTCCGGATCAACCTGCTCCAGGTCGGCCTGCTCTACGTCGGCACCGAGCCGTCGCGAGCCAACGAGGAGCAGATCAAGCGCCTGAAGTTCGAACTCTATGTCCAGCGGATGACTCTCGAAGGCTCGAGCATCCTCGGCTTCGTGTGAACGGCGCGGGCTACGGGGCGATCGGGGCGAAGGCGATCGCGGAGTAGGCGATCGCGGTCTGGGGGCCGGGGTTGTGGTAGGCGTGGCGCTGGTCACCGCGGAACGTGACGACGTCGCCCTCGGCGAGCTGGTAGCGCGCGCCGGCGACCGCGAGCTCGACGGTGCCGCGCTCGCAGGTCAGGTACTCGCGGGTGCCGGGGGTGTGGGGCACGCCGGTCATCCGGCCGCCGGGCGGCAGCACCATGCGCTCGAGGTCGAGCCCGGGGAGCGACTCGGGGAGCAGCTTGCGCACCGTGACCTCGCCGCGCTGGCGCACCGGGAGCTCGGAGGCTCGGATGTGGCGAGCCGGTGCGCTGGGCGCCGCGAGTAGCTCGTCGAGCCGGACCTGCAGCGCGTTGGCGATCTTGACCAGCACGCCGAGCGTGGGGTTGCCGGCGCCGGACTCGAGGTGGGTCCAGGTCGCGCGCGGCACGCCGGCCGCCCGCGCGATCTGCTGCTGGGACAGCCCGCGCGCGGTGCGCAGCGCCTTGATGTTGTCGGCGAGCCGATCGCTGGCGACGTGGTCGTTGGGGATGGGCATGCTCGTGAAATGGCCTCCTGCCAATAGAATAGCGCCAGGGATGACAGGTTGGCCAGGGCTGCCTAGGCTGGGTTCAGGAGACAATGATGCAGATACAAGGACAGGGTGCGCTGATCACCGGCGCGAGCCGGGGCCTCGGCCGCGCGCTCGCAGAACAGCTCGCCGCCCGGGGCGCGCGGGTGGCGCTGGTCGCCCGCGATGCCGGACCGCTCGGCGAGGTCGTCGCGGCGATCCGCGGCTGCGGCGGCGACGCCCACGCGATCGCCGGCGACGTCTCGGACAAGGCCGCGATCCACGCGATCGCCGGCCAGGCCCAGGGGCTGGTCGGCGAGATCGGGCTTGCGATCCACAACGCCAGCACGCTCGGCCCGACGCCGCTGCGGCTGCTGCTCGATACCGAGTGTGAAGACCTCGCCGCGGTGCTCGAGACCAACCTGGTCGGCCCGTTCCGGCTGACCAAGGTGCTCGCGGGCGCGATGGCGATCCGCGGCGCCGGCGTGATCGTCCACGTCAGCTCGGACGCGGCGATCGAGCCGTATCCGCGGTGGGGCGCGTACGGCGCGTCGAAGGCGGCGCAGGATCACCTGAGCCGGATCCTCGCCGCCGAGCTCGACGGCACCGGCGTGCGGGTGCTCGCGGTCGACCCGGGCGAGATGGACACCGCGATGCACGCCGCGGCGATCCCCGACGCGGACCGCACAGCGCTGCAGGCACCGGCCGAGGTCGCCGCGCGGATCCTCGAGATGATCGAGGACGCTGTGCGGGCGCCGAGCGGGGCACGGCTGGTCGCCCCGCGCTGGGAGCGGGCGTCGTGATGGCCGCGCAGGCCCGGCGGCCGGCGGCGCGACCCGAGGTTCGTGCGGCGCCGCGCGTCGAGCTGTGCAGCGACGAGGTGGCGCGCGACGCCGTGCGGCTGGTCGTGGTGGATCCGGCCGCGGGTGGCGCCGCGCCGCGGCTGGCGGCGTTCGCGGCGCTGCCGCAGCTGTTGCGCGCTGGCGATCTGGTAGTCGTGAACGACGCGGCGACGTTGCCGGCGGCGCTGCCGGGGCAGACCGCGGCGGGCGAGGGGTTCGAGCTCCGGCTGTCGGGGCCGCTCGACGCCGGGCGGCTGTTCGGCGTGCTGCTCGGCGCCGGCGATCATCGGACGCGCACGGAGCATCGCGCACCGCCGCCGGTGATCGCAGCGGGGCAGCGCGTGACGATCGCCGGGCTGGCGGCCACGGTCGCCGCCGCCGCCGGGCGCCGGGTCGAGCTCGTCGTGCACGGCGACGGCGATGCGCTGTGGCAGACGCTGTATGCGCGCGGGGCGCCGGTGCAGTACGCGCACCGGCCGGACCTGTTGCCGCTGTGGTCGGTGCAGACCGCGTATGCGGCGCGGCCGTGGGCCGCAGAGATGCCGTCGGCCGGGCGCCCGCTGACCTGGGACACCGTGCTCGGGCTGCGGCGCGCCGGGATCGGGGTCGCGTCGCTGACGCACGCGGCGGGGCTGTCGTCGACCGGCGACGATGCGCTCGACCGCGCGCTGCCGTGGCCCGAGCGCTACGAGATCTCGCGCCGGACGGTCGACGCGATCGGTGCGGCTCGCGCACGCGGCGGGCGCGTGATCGCGATCGGCACCACCGTGGTGCGCGCGCTCGAGGCCGCGGCCACCGTGCCGGATGGCAATGGCGGTTGCGATGGCGCGCTGCACGCCGGCTCCGGCGTCGCGACGCTGCGACTCGACGCGCACTACCGGCCGCGCGTGGTGTCGGGCCTGGTCAGCGGGCTGCACGTGCCGGGCGAGAGTCACTTCGATCTGCTGTCGGCGTTCGCGCCGGCCGAGCGGCTGCGAGCGGTGATCGCGCTGGCCGCCGCGCACGGGCTGTCGAGCCACGAGCTCGGCGACGCGTGCCTGATCATCCCCGCGTGACCGCCGTCATTTCCGTGCCGACGGTGCCGGCGGCGCCGCCCGTGCCGACCGGGTTGCCGGCGCCGGCCCCGTGGCGCCCGCGAGCCGGCGCAGCAGGATCAGCTGGCCGAGCGCGGCAGCGACGGCGGTCTCGACCCGCAAGATCGGAGCGCCGAGTGACACCGGCGCGAACCCGCGCGCCAGGAAGGTCTCGACCTCGCGCACGATCCATCCGCCCTCGGGGCCGATCGCGAGCACGATCGGCGCGCGCGCCGCCGCCGAGCCGACCGGTACCACCACCTCGATCGGCGGTGCCCCGGGATGCGCGAGCAGCAGGACCGCCGGCCGATGCGCCGCTGGATCCGCCGAGCTGTGCGCTGCTGGATCCGTCGCTGGATCCGCCGGCCGATGCGCCGCTGGATCCGCCAGCCCGAGCGGTGGATCCACCGCTCGATCCACCGCTCGCTCGGCTGGCCGCGCCGCCGGCCACCGTGCATCGATCAGCTCCATCAGGCGGCGATAGATCACGATCTCCGGTACGTGCGTGGTCGCACCTTGCTCGGCCCCGAGCCGGGCCGCGAGCCCGAGCGCCTCGGCCGCGAGCCGCGGCGAGCTCAGGTAGCTCTTGTCGACCCGCCACGCATTGGTGAGCACGGTTCGCGCAATACCAAACGACGCCGCGGCTTCGATCACACGCGTCAGCACTTTCGGCCGCGGGATCGCGAGCACCAGCTCGATCGGCAGCGGCACCGAGGCCGGATCGGTCAGCGCCAGCCGCAACGTGATCGCCGCACCATCGTCGGCGACGAGCTCCGCGCGCCCGAGCGCGCCACCGATCACACCGGCGCGGACCCACGCCCCGACGCCGGCCCCGAGCACGGTTCGCAGGTGCGCCGCGCGGCGATCGCGCACGGTGCACATGCCATCCGAGATCTCGGATGGCTCGACCAATAAGAGATTCACCCAGCCATGGTCGCGCGCAACGCGCGCGTCGTCGAGCGAGTCGGCCCGGGACACGCTATAACGCACCATGGCAACGGTGCTCGACGCCGCAGAAGTCCACCGCCGCCTGGCCGCGCTGCCCGGCTGGTCCGTGCACGACGGCAAGCTGCACCGCGACTATCAGTTCCGCGACTTCGTCGCGGCGTTCGGCTTCATGGCGAGCGTCGCGCTGGTCGCGGAGCGAATGAACCATCACCCCGAGTGGCGCAACGTGTGGAACCGGGTCGCGATCGACCTGGTCACTCATGACGCGGGCGGGATCACCGAGCGCGACTTCGCGCTGGCGACAGAGATCGCGCGGCTGGCCAACCCCGAACCGAAATAGGATCGCCATGGCATTCTTTCAAGAACCGCCCCGCCTCGGGAACCAGTTCGATGACGATCCGGTGCTGGTGTCGTGGATCGCCCGGTTCTGCCCCGCGATCGCGGACGAGCTGCGCGAGCTCGGCGCGCTGACCGTCGAGTGTTACCAGCGCCAGCTCGCGGACCGCGGCAACGAGCCGGTGCTGACCCAGTGGGACGCATGGGGCAACCGGGTCGACAAGATCGAGGTCACGCCGGTGTGGCGCGAGGCGCAGGTGCTGGCCGCGCGCCACGGCATGGTCGCCGCCGGCTACGAGCCCGGCCATGGCGTGCACGCCCGCACCCACCAGTTCGCGGTCGTCCACGTGCTCGGGCCATCGCTCGACGTCTACGCGTGCCCGCTCGCGATGACCGACGGCGCGGCGCGCACGTTGCTCGCCAGCGGCAACCAGGCGCTGATCGATCGCTACGTGCCGCTCCTGCTGTCGCGCGATCCGGCGCGGATGTGGACCAGCGGGCAGTGGATGACCGAGCGCACCGGCGGCTCGGACGTCTCGCACAGCGAGACCGTGGCGGTGCAGGACGGCGATCAGTGGCGGCTGTCGGGCACCAAGTGGTTCACCTCGGCGACGACGTCGAACATGGCGCTGACCCTGGCGCGTCCGGAGGGCAACCCGGACGGCAGCCGCGGGCTGGCGCTGTTCCTCGTCGAGCTACGCGATGACCTCGGCCGGCTGCGCAACATCGAGGTCAACCGGCTCAAGGACAAGCTCGGGACCCGCAAGGTGCCGACCGCGGAGCTGACGCTCGCCGGCACGCCCGCGATCCTGGTCGGCGCCGCGAGCGAGGGCGTCCGGGCGATCGCGCCGATGCTCGGCGTCACCCGGACGTGGAATGCGGTCGGCGCGGCCAGCGCGATGCGGCGCGGGCTCGCGCTCGCCGGCGACTTCGCGAACCGGCGGGTCGCGTTCGGGGTGCCGCTCGCCGACAAGCCGCTGCACGCCGACACGCTCGCCGCGCTCGAGGCCGAGTACGCCGGCGCGTTCTGTCTGGCGTTCCGCTCGGCCGCGCTGCTCGGCGCGCTCGAGCACGGCGGCGCCGGCGCCGATCACCAGCGCAACGAGCAGCTGTCGCGGACGCTGATCCCGATCGCCAAGCTGACCACCGCCAAGCAGGCGGTCGCGGTGACGTCCGAGGCGATCGAGGCATGCGGCGGCGCGGGCTACGTCGAGGATACCGGCCTGCCGCGGATCCTCGCCGACGCGCAGGTGCTGCCGATCTGGGAGGGCACGACCAACGTGCTGTCGCTCGACACGCTGCGCGCGCTCGGTCGCGGCGGCGCGCTCGAGGCGCTGCAGGCCGAGCTCGATCACGCGCTCGCCGGCGTGCGCGATCCGGGGCTCGCGGCGCCGAGCCAGGCCGCGCGCGCGG
>DATBBB010000263.1:0-2830 GCA_036271215.1 Kofleriaceae bacterium
CGAGATGGGCGGTCATCCGATGGTGATGCGCGCCGGCGAGCTTCAGCTCAGTCGCGGTGAGTCCATTCGCGACACGGCGTACATCCTCTCGCGCAACGTCGCCGCCATCGGCATCCGCACCGGTCCGGATGCCGACGTCGAAGAGCTCGCCCGCCACGCCACCGTTCCCGTCGTCAACATGCTCACCGCCAAGCATCATCCGTGTCAGGCCATCGCCGATCTGCTGACACTGCGCGAGACGTTCGGCTCGCTTGATGGACTGACACTGGCCTATGTGGGTGACGGCAACAACGTGGCACGGTCACTGGCGCTCGTCGGTGGACTGGCGGGTGTGCATGTGCGTGTCGCCGCGCCCGACGGCTATCAGCTCGAGCCCATTGCCGGCGCGCAGTTGACTGACGATCCACGCGTTGCCGTTGACGGCGCCGACGCGGTGTACACCGATGTGTGGGTGAGCATGAGTGACGACCCCGCCACCGCGGAAGAGCGGCGGCGCGCGCTGTCGGACTACCGCATCGACGACGCGCTGCTCGACCTCGCCGCGCCGCACGCGATCGCGTTGCACTGTCTCCCTGCACACCCAGGTGACGAGATCACCGCCGACGTTCTCTATGGCGACCGTCAGCGCATCTGGGATCAGGCCGAGAACCGGCGACACGCGCAGAAGGCATTGCTCGAGTTGCTCGTAAGCTGAAACGTTCTGACCGCTACGCGCATATTGCGCGCACATTGGGTAGATTCGCCGCAGCGACGCAGGACAACCATCCGCGCGCCACGCGCTAAAGCCAATAAGGAGCAGGTGCTTCCGAATGCCCCCCGCCAAACGCTCGTCGTCCGGCCGTACAAGTTCATCGTCTTCGTCGCGATCCGGCGGCGCGCGTGCAAGCAGCTCGCGCAGCACCGGCGCGAAGGCCACGAAGGCGTCCGCTCGCAGCGGCGCGAAGTCCACCGCCACCAGCGCGCGCAAGGCGGGCGGCAGGACCGCGACGCAGGCCAAGTCCGGCGCCACCAAGACGCGCGGCACGGCCAGGTCCGGCGCCGCCAAGACCGCTACCGCCGCGAAGTCGACGGCGAAGTCCGCGGCCACCACCGCCAAGACGGCGCGCAAGGCCGCCGCCGGGACCGCGCGTACGGCGCGCGCCGGCGCCAAGGGCACCGCGACCGCGGCGAGCGCCGGCGCCAAGAACACCAAGACCAGCGCCAAGGCGGCGTCCACCTCGACGCGTCGCGCCAGCGGCGGCGGCGTGCTGTCGGTCGCCGAGGAGCTCGCACAGGGTGTGATCAAGCCGCGTGATGTCGTCATGCTCACGCGCAGCCACATCCAGGAGGCCCTCGACGACGCTGCCGCGCGGGGGCGTGTCACGCGCAAGGACGCCAACGACCTTGTCTCCGAATTGGTGCGCCGCGGCCGCGGTCAGGGCACCGACCTGGTCAAGGAGATCGAGTCGCTGCTGGGCAAGGCCGGCTCGGCCACCAAGCGCGCCCGGGGCTCGGATTCCGTCGACCGCATCGTCCGCGGCGCCGATCGCGCGCGCCGGGCGGCCGGTGTGGGCCCGTCATTCCCGATCCTCGGCTACGACGAGCTCAATGCCTCCCAGGTGCAGAGCCGCATCAAGGAGCTCAAGAAGCCCGAGATGCGCAAGGTGCTGACCTACGAGCGCAAGCACGCCAACCGTAAGTCGGTCGTCGGCACGATCGAGAAGTCGCTGTAGCGCCAGCCGCAGCGCGGCATCGGCGGGGTTCGCGACGACTGGGAGCGGCGTCTCGCTCCGGCGGGCTGCCATGCTAGGTCGATGGACACCGCTCCCACCACCACGGCGTCGCGGCCTCAGCGCGGCGACGAGCTCGAGCTGACGGTCGACTCGCTCGCCCACGGCGGCGCCGGCGTTGCACGGCTGGACAACTACGTCGTGTTCGTCTCCGGGGGGTTGCCGGGCGACCGCGTGCGGGCCGTCGTCGGCAAGCGCAAGCGCTCCTACGCCGAGGCGCGGGCGATCGAGATCCTGACGCCCGGACCGGATCGGATTGAGCCGATCGCCGACCATCCCGGTGCCCCCTGGCAGGTGCTCCGCTACGAACGCCAGCTGGAGATCAAAGCCGAGCAGGTAACCGACGCGCTCACCCGGATCGGCAAGCTCGAGGGCTTCACCGTCGAGCCAATCATCCCTGCGGTCCAGCAGTGGCGCTACCGCAACAAGTTGGAGTACTCGTTCGGCACGGATCCCGACGGAGGCCTCATCTGTGGCTTCCACGCTCCCGGGCGTTGGAACGAGATCGTCGCGGTCAACGACTGCCTGCTGGCGTCCGAGGCCGCCAACGCCGTCCGGGAGCGGATCGTCGCCGGTTGTCGCGAGCAGGGCCTGGCCGCGTATGACCGCCGGGCCGGCACCGGGCTGCTGCGCAACCTGGTCGTCCGTGAAGGACGGCGGACCGGCCAGATCCAGGCGCGGCTGGTGACGTCCGACGGCAAGCTGGACCGCGAGGCGTTGATCGCGGCGGCGGGGCCGGAGCTGACGGGCCTGCTGTGGACCCGGACCGACGGCGTTGCCGAGACGACCCAGACCGGCACCACCGAGGTGCTCGCGGGTTCCAAGCGGTTCGAAGAGACGCTCGGGCAGATGAGCTTCCGGATCTCGGCCGAGGCGTTCTTTCAGACCAACACCGAGATGGCCGAGCAGCTCTACGAACTGGCGATCGAGTACGCCGGGCCGAAGGGCTTCGAGCGACTCTACGACCTGTTCTGCGGGATCGGAACGATCGGGCTGCTGGCGTCACCACGGGTTGCGGAGGTGTGGGGGCTCGAGTTGATCGAGCGGGCGATCGCTGACGC
>DATBBB010000264.1:0-10292 GCA_036271215.1 Kofleriaceae bacterium
AGCGTCGCGGTCCCCGGCACCGGTCGGCGCGGTCGGCCCGCACGCGGCGAGCCCCAGCAGCACGGCCCAGCGTCGCATCGGCGGGACCCTAGCACGAGCGTGGACGGCATCGCCCGCGCCCGCCGCGGTCACGCCGGCGTAACTACACGCGCTCGATGATCGTGGCGATGCCCATGCCACCGCCGATGCACAGCGTGATCAGCGCGGTCGCCTTGTTGGTGCGCTCGAGCTCGTCGAGCACGGTGCCGAGCAGGATCGCGCCGGTCGCCCCCAGCGGGTGGCCGAGCGCGATCGCGCCGCCGTTGACGTTGATCCGCTCGGGGTCGATGCCGAGCGCGCGCGCGGTCTGCAGCGGCACCACCGCGAACGCCTCGTTGATCTCCCACAGGTCGATGTCCTTGACCGACATCCCGGCCTTCTTGAGCGCCTTCTGCGACGCCGGCGTCGGCGCGGTCAGCATGATCAGCGGCTCGGCGCCCGCCGTGGCGAGCGCGCGGATCTTCGCGCGCGGCTTCTGGCCGGCCCTGACGCCCCACTCGCCCGAGCCGAGCAGCACGACGGCCGCGCCGTCGACGATGCCCGACGAGTTGCCGGCGGTGTGGACGTGCGCGATCTGCTTGGTGTCCGCGTAGCGCACGAGCGCGAGCGCATCGACGGTCTCGCCGTGCGGGCCCATCGCCATCGCGCCGAGCTTCTCGAACGCGGGCTTGAGCTGGCCGAGCGACTCGAGCGTGGTGTCGGCGCGCGGGTGCTCGTCGCGCGCGAGCCCCGGCGAGCCGTCGTTGTTGGCGACCGTGAACATCCCGCGATCGAACCGCTTGCCCTCGATCGCCCGCGCCGCCTTCTGCTGGCTGGCGAGCGCGAACTTGTCGACGTCGTCGCGCGTGAAGCCCTCGCGGGTCGCGATCAGGTCGGCCGAGATGCCCTGCGGCACCATGAACAGCCGCTCGCGCAGCTTGAGGTTGAGGCCGTCGAGCATCGACTCGTCGGACCCCATCGGGACGCGCGACATCGACTCGACGCCGCCGCCGATCCCGGCGTCGATGAACCCGGCGCCGACCTTGCCGGCGATCGTGTTGACCGCCTCGAGGCCCGAGCCGCAGAACCGGTTGACGGTGACGCCGGTGACGTCCTCCGGCCAGTCCGCCGCGATCAGCGCGTTGCGCGCGATGCACGAGCCCTGCTCCTTGACCTGCGTGACGCAGCCGATCGCGAGATCCTCGACCAGCGACTTGTCGAGCTTGCGGCGGTCCGCCATGTGGTTGAGCGTCTGGGCGAGCAGCTCCTGCGGGTGGATCGCCGCGAGCCCGCCCTTGTCGGCCTTGCCGCGACCGCGCGGGGTGCGGAGCGCATCGAAAATGAACACGTCAGTCATCGCGAATCCTCCAGGTAGATGGGCGCAGGATGGTCCAATTGCGGGCGATCCGCAACGCGCAGATCACACCGCCGAGTCGATGTGGTCGCGCGGCACGATCAGCCGCAGCGCGCGCGGCACGACGTCGATCCGGTAGCGCTCGCCCGCCGGCAGCTCCTCGCCGTCGCACTGGGCCGCCGGCAGCGGGGTGCCGCGGACCTGCAGATCGAACCGCGCGCCGCTGATCGGTGGCGCGTGGGAGAACCCCAGCTTCTGTAGGTCCTCGATCCCGACCGGGCTGCGCCGCAGGCTGCCGAGCAGCTTGGTCCCGAGGTCGCGGCGGCCGGTGACCGGCACCAGCTCGAGCTTGCCGTCGTCGGACTCGGCGTCCGGATCGAACACCCACTCGCCGCCGAAGATCTTGGTGTTCTTGAGGATGATGTCGAGCAGGTTGTCGAGGTGGTGCACCGTGCCGTCGATCACGGCGTCGACGTCGAACTTGATGTCGACCACGTAGCTCTCGACGAACCGCTGCAGCACCGCGCCGGCGTAGACCAGGTGATCGCGGTAGATCGCGCCGAGCCCGGGGATCCGGCCGACCCGCTCGCGGTCGCGGTTGCGGGTCTCGAGGCTCGCGGCGCCCAGGCCGATCGAGAACGAATCGAAGAACAGATCGCGGTGGATCTCCTTGGGGCCGCGCTCGATCACCAGCCGGCCGACGTCGCAGCTCGCGACCTCGCCGGCGGCGATCACCGCCACGTTGCGCGCGAGCGCGCCGGCGCCCGCCGACAGCCCGAACGACTTGCCCTGATCGTTGGCGGTGCCGGTCGGCAGCATGCCCATCGCGACGTCGGACGCGTGCTGCGACGCGAAGATCCCCTTGGCGACCTCGGCGAACGTGCCGTCGCCGCCCATGTAGATCACGACGCGCGCGCCGCCGTCGTCGATCACCTCGCGCACCCGATCGATCGTCCGGCCCTCGGGCTCGGTGGCGACGAACCGGTGCGCGACCTTGGCCTCGTCGAGCAGCGCGCGCGCCACGCGGATCCAGTCGGCGGCCTTGCCGCTGTGCGCGGTCGGGTTCGCGACCAGCACGGCGGGTGCACCCGCGAGCCAGCGGGCGATACCGACCGGTCGGCCGGTCGTGGTCGTCCTCGTTGTCGTCGTGCGCGACGCGTCGTCGGAGCTTGGCACGTACGGAGCGTAGCGCGCCGGCTCGCGGTGAGCGGGCTCCACGCGCGAATTGCCGGATCGTCCCGGCGTCGCTCACCGTTTGGCCGTGCCCGCATGCGGTAGGCTCAGCCATGGTTGCCCTCGTGACTCCGCCCGGCTTCACCGACGAGCACGAGCTGCTCCGCCAGACCGTACGGCAGTTCGCGCAGACCCGCGTCGAGCCGCAGGCCATGGAGCACGATCGCTCGGCCACGCTCAACACCGGGCTGCTCGCCGAGCTCGGCGCGCTCGGCCTGGTCGGCGTCACGATCCCCGAGGCCGACGGCGGCGCCGGGCTGGACGCCACCGCGTCGGTGATCATCCACGACGAGCTCGCGTACGCCGACCCCGGGTTCACGCTCGGCTACCTCGCCCACGCGCTGTTGTTCGTCAACAACTTCTACTGGGCGGCGAACCCGGCGCAGCGCAAGCGCTATCTGCCCGGCGCGCTGTCCGGCGAGCTGATCGGCGCGATGGGGATGACCGAGCCGGCGGTCGGCACCGACGTGCTCGGCATGCAGACCGTGGCGCGCGCCACCGGCGACGGCTACGTCCTTTCCGGCCGCAAGACCTTCATCACCAACGGCCCCGAGGCCGGCATCTTCCTGATCTACGCCAAGCTCGCCGATCGGATCACCACGTTCGTTGTCGAGCGCGGCACCCCCGGGTTCTCGACCGGCCCCAAGATCGACAAGCTCGGGATGCGCGCGTCGACGATGAGCGAGCTGATCTTCGAGGACTGCCGCATCCCGGCCGAGAACCTGCTCGGCCGCGAGGGCGGCGGCATCACCAACATGATGCGCAACCTCGAGATCGAGCGGATCGGGCTGGCGGCGATGAGCCTCGGCATCGCGCGGCGCTGCCTCGAGACCATGGTCAACTACGCGATCGAGCGCCGCAGCTTCGGCAAGCCGCTGACCGAGCACGGCCAGATCCAGCGCTACATCGGCGACAGCTACGCCAAGGTCGAGGCGATCCGCGCGCTGGTCTACAACGTCGCCGCCACCGTCGGCCCGACGTCGCGCAGCCGGCTCGGCACCGACGCCGCCAAGCTGTTCTCGGCGACCGCGGCCAAGGAAGTCGCCGACGCCGCGGTCCAGGTGCTCGGCGGCTACGGCTACTGCGCCGAGTACCGCGTCGAGCAGTTCCTGCGCGACGCCAAGCTGATCGAGATCGGCGGCGGCACGCTCGAGGCGCACCAGAAGAACATCACGCGCGATCTGACCCAGCGCTAATTCTCCATGATGATCACGGCTCGGAGCACGAGCGGGGAGGGGACCCCGGCGGCTGTGCCGACGGGGAGGGGTGCAGCCCTTGGGATCGAGGCGACGTGACCTGCCGGAGCAGCATGCGACGGTCACGGCGCTAGCGATCCACTCGGTCGCCGGCCGAAATGTCGCCGGCGTATCAGCTGCCTTCTGCGGCCGGCGCGATTTACCAGCCACCCGCCGCGGCCGAGCCGCCAGCGGGAGCGCCCGAGCCTGCCGGAGCCGCGCCGCCCGCCGGAGCCGCGCCGCCCGCCGGAGCCGCGCCGCCCGCCGGAGCCGCGCCGCCTGCCGGAGCCGCGCCGCCCGCCGGAGCCGCGCCCGCGCCGCCCGCCGGTGCCATGCCCGGCGCCGGGTTGCCCTGGAGCATCTGCGGGTGGCCGGGGATCCCGGTCGGCATCCGCATCGAGCTCATCATGATCTCGCGGACCGCGCCGGTCAGCTTGGTGCGCTGCTCCTCGGTCAGCTTGGACTCGCACTCCTTGACGTCCTTCTGGCTGGCGACCGTGCTGAAGCAGCTCGCGGCCTCCGGGGCCCACTTGTCGTCGTGGCAGCGCTGCAGGAACGTGGTGCGCAGCTTGTCGACCACGCCGAGCATGGCGGTCTGCATCGGCATCCCGGAGCCGCGCTGCTTGACCGTCGCGGCGAAGTTGTCCATGCCCTTGTTGATCGGGGCGTCACAGTCCGAGCTGGGAGCCTTCTTGCTACACCCCACCGCGGCGAGGAGCACTACGAGCACGATCGTCTTCATCAGATCCTCCAAAAACGCGAAAGCTCGCGCCGGATGGCGCGAGCCTGGTTGTAGCGGTAGTCGGGGTCCAGGACCAGAGGCACTCGGGCCACTGGTGCCCAGGGCCACAGGCGCCCAGGACCCGTGGCGGCTAGTGCGCCGCGGCCGAGCCACCGGCCGGGGCCGCGGCCGAGCCACCGGCCGGAGCCGCGGCCGAGCCCATGTCACCGCCGGCCGGAGCCGCGCTGCCCGCCGCTGCCGAGCCACCGGCCGGAGCCGCCGCCGAGCCCATGTCACCACCGGCGGGAGCCGCGCCGCCGGCCGGAGCCGCGCTGCCCATTGCCGCGCCGCCGCCGCCCATCGACTCGGTCATGATCTTGGTCATGCACTTGGTCATCTCTTCGGTGACCACGCTCATCTTCTTGGTCTCTTCCTCGCTGACCTTCGCGTCCTTGTCACCGCCGTTCTTGGCCTGCTCCTGACCCCACTTGGACATCTCCTCGCTGACCTTGTCGGTGCAGCCCTTGTCCTTGCAGGCGCACATCTTGTCCTTGAACTCGGTCATCTTGATGATGACTTCACCGGCGCCCTTCTTCTTGCAACCGAATGAGGCGAGCGACATGGCGGCGAGGAACGCGATCGAGATCTTCTTCATCGGAAATGGCTCCAGGGATAATTCAGGTGTGGGTCGGTTGTAGTGCGTTCGATCGACGAAGCAAAGCGCTGTATCGTCGAGAGTCGTATCGACTCGTAACGAGGCAATGACAACTCGAGCGCTCGCTGGACACTCCGCCATGCGCGCCCTCGCTCACCCTGGATCGCGAGGCGAAATGCCGCGCCAGATGTCGCGATGACGTCGCGATGACGTCGCGATGACGTCGCGATTACTCGACGAGGAACCGCTCGTACGCCGCGAAGTCGTAGTCGCGCCCGAGGAAGCTGCGCACCAGCTCGGCGGCGTCGCGGCTGCCGCCCGGCACCAGCACGTGATCGCGATACGCGCGCGTCACGTCGGTCGCCATCAGGCCGCTCGCCTCGAACGGGGTCAGGAGATCCTTCGCGATCACCAGCGACCACTGGTACGTGTAGTACATCGCCGAGTAGCCGACGAGGTGGCCGAACGAGGCGTGGAACCGGGTGCCGGGCACGTACGCGAACGGCGTGTAGCGCTTCTGCAGCCGCTGGACCTCGGCGAGCTGATCGAGCGTCGCGACCTCGGTGCGGTGGAAGCCGAGCGAGAGCGCCGCGTAGAAGATCTGCTGCACCGTCGCGGTGCCGAGCCCGAACTTGTCGGCGCGCCGCATCTTGTCGACCAGGTCCGGCGGGATCACCTCGCCGGTCTCGTGGTGGCGCGCGAACCGCGCCAGCGTGTCGAAGCGCCACGCCCACTCCTCGAACATCTGCGACGGCGCCTCGACGAAGTCCCACTCGGTCGCGACGCCGCTCTGCGAGATCCACGCCTGGTGGCCGCCGAGCACGTGGTGCATCAGGTGGCCGAACTCGTGGAACATGGTCACGACGTCGTCGTGCTCCATCAGCCCCGCGCTGGCCGGCCGGCCGGCGGTCGCGCGCTCGGGCAGCGGGAAGTTGCACACCAGCACGCCCTCCGGCAGCTGGGCCCCGCGCACGCCGTCCTTGAGCGGGAACTGCGCGGCGTGCTTGTACTTGCCATCGCGCGGGTGCATGTCGAGGTAGATCCGGCCGAGCTTGGCGTCGCCGCGCATCACGTCGTAGACCACGACGCTCGGGTGCCAGCGCTCGGCGTCGGGCGCCGCGACGTACGCCAGCTCGAAGATCTCGGCGGTGATCTCGAGCAGCCCGGCGAGCACCCGGTCGTACGGGAAATACTTGCGGACCTCGCTGGCGTCGACCTCGTAGCGCTGCTTCTTGACCTGGTTCTCGAGCCAGGTCTTCTGCCAGTCGGCGACCTCGGTCGCGGCCGGCATCACCGTCTGCAGCTGGCGCAGCAGCTCCTTGTAATCCTGCTCGGCGCGCGGCGCGGCGAGCTTCCACACCTTGTCGATGAACTCGGCGGCGCGCTGGCCGCTGCGGATCATCTTGTCGGCCGTGATGTAGTCGGCCCAGTCGGCGAACCCGAGCAGCCCGGCCTTCTCGGCGCGCAGCCTCAGGATGTCGCGCAGCGTGGCCTCGTTGTCGCGGTCGCCGCGGCTGCGGAACGCGACGTAGAGCTGGCGGCGCAGCTCGTCGTCGTCCGCGTAGGTCATGAACGGGTTGTAGTCGGGGTAGTCGGTCGAGATCCGGATCTTGCCGCCGGTCCCCGGAGGGTGGCCGGCGATGAAGTCGGCCGGCAGCCCGGCGAGCCGCGCCGGGTCGTCGACCTCGATCGTCCGGACGTCCTCGGCGATCGTCTTCGAGAACGTCTGGCCGAGCCGGGTCAGCTCCTCGTCGATCTGCTTGAGCCGGGCGCGGATCTCGGGCGGCTGATCGACGCCGGCGCGCCGGTAGTCGCGCAGCGTGTACGCGAGGAACCGCTGGGTCTGGGGATCGGCGCCGCTCACGTCGACCGCCGCGAGCGCGTCGTACATGTCGCGATCGAGCGCGAGGTCCGAATAGAACCGCGAGGCCTCCTGCTCGCACTCGCGCGCGGCATCGCGGATCGCCTCGTCCGGGTGGACCTCGGACATCAGGCCCGCCATCGCGTTGCTCGCGCTCGCCGCGGTCAACAGCTCGTTGTAGCGCACGAGGGTCTCGGCGACCGTCCTGGGCGGGGCAGGCGCACCGTCGGTGCCGATGATCTGCGGGCGGAGCGCTTCGGCGCGCCGCAGGCCCGCGAGACATTGCGTTGTGAACCGCTCGACCTTCTTCACGACTGTGACCGACTGTAACATCGTTTGCGCCATGGACGACGTCCCCAAGCTCGGCGATGCGCTGCCGCTGGTCGCGACCGATCCGGCGTGGCTCGCGGTCGCGCTCGGCGACCTCGACAGCGTGCACGCCGATCATCTGCACTGCGAACGCAAGGCCGCGCAGTCCGCGCTGTCGCTGATCCGCAGCTATCCCGAGCGCACCGATCTGGTCACCGCGATGGCGCGGCTCGCCCACGACGAGACCCGCCACGTCGTGCAGGTCGCCGCGCTGATGGCGCGCCGCGGCCAGCCCGCGAGCTACGATCACGGCGACGACTACGCCGCCGCGCTGCGGACCCAGATCCGCAACCGCGAGCCCGATCGGCTGCTCGACCGCCTGCTGGTGTTCGCGATCATCGAGGGCCGGTCCGCCGAGCGGCTCGACCTGCTCGCCGGCGCGCTCGACGATCCCAAGGCGCGCGAGCTGTACGCCAGCCTGGCCGACGCCGAGGTCCGCCACCGCGACACGTTCCTCGCGCTCGCCCGCGATGCCGCGCCCGCGGCCTGGCGCGCCCGCGCCACCGAGCTCGCCGGCCACGAGGCGGCGCTGCTCGCCGATCGCACGCCGGTCGCCCGGATCCACTGAGTGCCGCGGCGAATCAGTCCGGCGGCGGCTTGAGCTCGGCCAGCGGCGGCATGTTCGCCAGCGCGCGCCACTTGAGCGCGACCACGCCGACCACGATCACCGCGACCGCGCCGCCGCCGATGATCGATGGCACGGTGCCGACCAGGGTCGCGGCGAGCCCGGACTCGGCGACGCCCAGCTCGTTCGACATCCCGATGAACACGTAGTGCACCGCGCTGACCCGGCCGCGGATCGCGTCGGGCACGACCATCTGCTCGGTGGTCAGCCGGATCACGACCGAGATGTTGTCGAGCGCGCCGCACAGCACGAGCAGCGCGAGCGAGACCGGGAACGAGGTCGACAGCCCGAACCCCACCGTCGCCAGCCCGAACAGCGCGACCACGATCAGCAGCACGCGACCCGGTCGCTGCCACGCCGGCAGCCGGCCGCCGATGATCGCCATCGCCACCGCGCCGGCCGACTGCGCCGCGCGCAGCATGCCGTAGCCGAACGCGTCGGTGTGCAGCACGTCCTTGGCCACCGCCGGCAGCAGCGCGGTGACCCCGGCGAACAGCACCGCGAACATGTCGAGCGTGATCGCGGGCAGCAGCAGCGGCGAGTTGAAGATGAAGCGCAGGCCGACCCGCCAGTCCTTGCGCGCGTTCGGCGCGCTGGCCTCGATCGCGCGCGGTCGCGGCAGCACCGCGTACAGCACCCCGGCGGCGAGCCCGGTCAGCGCGATCGCCGCGTAGATCCACGACGCCGCGACCACGTTCAGCGCCACGCCGGCGAGCGCCGGCCCGATGATCGCGGCGAGCTCCTGGAAGCTCGCGCTGATCCGGTTGGTGCGCTGCAGCTCGTCGCGCGCGATGATCAGCGGTATCAGCGACGACACCGCCGGCGCGTGGATCGCCGTCGCGCAGCCCTGCACGGCCAGCAGCAGGAAGTAGAGCCAGATCGGCGCGCCGTACGCGCTCGCCGCAGCGAGCCCGAGCCCGACCAGCCCGGTCATCCCCGCCGCCGCGGTCGCGAGCATCCGGCGATCCGAGCGATCGACCAGCGCGCCCGCCGGCACGAACAGCAGCACCACCGGGATCACCTGCGCAAAGCCGACCCCGGCGAGCGCGAGCGTGCTGTCGGTCCGGTTGTACAGCTCCCACAGCACCGTGGCGCTCAGCACGGCGCGGCCGAACGTGTTGAGCGAGCGCGCGGCGACGAGCTGGGAGATGCGACGCAGCTCGGGGTCCGCCACGGAGCTGGGATGCTACTGCACCCGCGCTCGGTTGCGCGGCGCACGCGGCGGTTTCACGCCGCCGGCAACGTCCCGCATGAATGCGCTTATGCGGTCGCGATGACCCGCAGCGGCGCAATGTACGTGCACTGCGCAGCTGGCCTTAACCCCAGAGCTCACCTGATTTGACCCGCCTCGCTTCGCAGATTTCGCGATCTCTTCGTTGCCGCGCCTCGAGTTACGCCCGGTAGCCCTTCGGCGCGGCGCCTCGACCTCGCAAAATCTGCTTTGCGATCCGGGTCATCTCAGGCGAGCTCTGGGGTTATGTCGAGCCGATCACGGTGGCTCGAACCGTGTAACGATCTATTTGGCTCGACCTACGTTAGGATACCCCGCGTGCCAACGACCGACGCCGGACGTCTGCCCACGATGGGCAAGCCTGACAGCGCCCCCGGCGACGGGCTCTCGCTGCAAGCGGTGATCGAGTCGGCGCGCCGGCTCGACGAGCTGAGCTGCGCGCGGGCGATCGGCAACGTCGCGCTGGCGGTCCACACCGCGCAGAAGGGCGGCCAGCCGCTCGCGACCTTGACCCCGTCCGCGATCATCCTGTCGGCCGACGGCGACGTCAAGTTCATCCCTGGCACCGGCACCGGCTCGCCGCGCTACGCCGCGCCCGAGATGCTGCGCGGCGGCACCGGCGATCGCCGGAGCGACGTGTTCGCGCTCGGCGCCGTGCTCTGGGAGGCGCTCGCGCACGACCGGCTGTTCGACGGCGCGAGCGACGACGCGATCAAGCAGGCGGTGCTCCACTTCGCGTTCCGGCCGCCGAGCGAGCTCAACGCCAACGTCCCGGCCGAGCTCGACGCGATCTGCAAGAAGGCGCTCGCCCGCGATCCGGCCGATCGCTACCAGAGCGCGAAGGTCATGGCGGCCGAGATCGACGCCGTGCTCGACGACGCCGGCTACCCCGAGTCCAACGAACAGATCGCCAGCTACGTCACCAAGCTGCTCGCGGCGGCCGCGGCCGCGCCCCCGAGCCCGCGGCGCCCCGCGACCAAGCCGCCGGTC
>DATBBB010000265.1:0-21395 GCA_036271215.1 Kofleriaceae bacterium
GGGCTCGGTCCTCGAGGCCACCGCCGGCGGCACCCGCGGCGCCGCGCGGGTCGATCGCGCGGTCACCGTGGTGAAGTCGCTGCGGATCCAGCTCGCCCGCCCCGCGACGCTCGCCACCACGATCACCGGCCACGTCCGCGATCCGCACGGCGCACCGATCGGCGAGGCCCAGGTCGCCGCGGTGCCGACCGGCTTCATCCGCGATCTGCCCGACCTCTACGCGGTCACCGGCCCCGACGGCGGGTTCACGCTCACCGGCGTGGTCGAGCACAGCGGCTACGATCTGTTCGCCGACTCCGCCGACCACGTCCGCGGCCGGCGCAACGAGATCCACGGCGGCGGCCGCGAGGTCGACATCACCGTCGATGCCGGCGTGATGCTCGCCGGCCAGGTCGTCGATGCCGGCGGCGTGCCGATCCCGCAGTTCGCGCTGCTCGCGCGCCACCACGCCGGCGCCGCGCGCGTGGCCGTGGTCAACCGCGCGATCGTCGACCCGCACGGCCGGTTCGCGGTGCGCGTCCCCGCCGGCGACTACGACCTGATCGCCTCGGCGCGCGGCCGGGCCGCCAGCCCCACGGTCCAGGCCACCGCCGGCGCCGGCGACGCGCGGATCGTCATCGGCGCCGGGGTCACCGTACGCGGCACCGTGGTATCGCGCGACGATCACGCGCCGATCGGCGATGCGATGGTCGCGCGAGAGACGATCGATGGCTTCCCCCACGCGCTACCCGGCGACGTCACCACGCTGACCCGCGCCGACGGCACGTTCATGCTCACCGGCCTGCCAGCCGGCTCGCTGTCGCTGCGGATCGGCGCACTCAACTACCGGGCCCGGATCGAGACCATCACCGGCGACGACGGCGCCGAGCTCGGCCCGCTCACGCTCGAGCTCGCCCCGCGCGACCCCGACGACTCGCTGCGCAGCGCCGACCTGACCGGGATCGGCGCGAGCTTCATGGCCGACGGCGACGTGCTGCGCATCATCCGCGTCATCCCCAACAGCAGCGCGTTCGACGCCGGCCTGGGGTTCGGCGACATCGTCACCACGGTCGACGGCCAGCCGGTCGCCCGGCTCGGCCTCGAGGGCGCGCTCGCCCGGTTGCGCGGCCCGGCCGGCACCACGGCCAGGCTCACCGTGCGGCGCGCCGGCCACGACGTCCCGCTCGTCCTCGAGCGCCGCGCGCTGCGCAGCTAGCGCGAGCATGCGAGCGCGTCAGGGTCCGTAGCGCCGAGCGTTTCGCGAGGCGAGCGAGGCGACGCAAGTCCGTACGCCATACGGACTCCGTGATCGTCGCCGGTACGCTCGGGGCCGCCGGTCAGTCGAGCTCGATCAGGTCGGCGAACGTCGGCTCGCGCGCGGGGTCGGGCTCGTCGAGCTGATCGGGCCACGCCCCGAGCCGGGTCGCCATCGCGGCGGCCGCGATCGCCTCGGGCTGGCCCGCGATCGCCTCGAGATCGCGGCGCGCGGCGCTCCACCGCCGGCGCACCGGCTCGGCGAGCCGGCGATCGCGCGCGTGGCGATCGGCGATCGGCACCGCCGCGGCCGCGAGGCCGCGGATCACGTCGAGCACGCCACCGCGCATCGCCTCGCGCAGCGCCAGCACCGCGCGGGCGACCTCGGCCACGCGGCCGGCCACCGCGTCCGGATCGCGCGCGCCGCCGCGCGCCGCCACCTCGCGCGCCCGCGCCTCGAGCAACTCGATCCGCCCGGCGTAGCCGAGGATCGTCGTCGCGAACACCTTGCGCGTCGGGGTCGCGATCGCGGCGTCATCGGCCAGCGCATGATCGAGCCGGATCCGCGCGGCGCGCTCGATCATCGCGTCGAGCTGGGCGAGCGCGTGGCGGAGCTGGGCGTCGCGAGCCTCGAGCCCGTCGACCGTGTCAGGCGTCGCGAGCGTGTCGGGCGTCGCGACCGTGTCAGGCGTCGCGAGCGTCTCGGCCGTCTCAGCTGTCTCCGGCGTCCCCGGCGGCGCGAGCGCGCCGGCAGCGCCGAGCTCATCTGCCAGGCACGCCGCGTATGCCGCCGGATCGGCCTCGAGCGCCTCGATCCGGGCGATCGACTGGACCTGATCGAGCAGGTGCTGCGCCGCCGTCATCCGCTCCACGATACCGCCTCACAGCAGATCGAGGAATCCCCGCAGCACGGCCTTGTCGCCGGCGGTCAGCCCCGTCGCACCATCGGGCGCCGCGTCGTGGCACACGGCCTCGCCACCGGCCCCGGCCTCAGCTGGCAACAGCTTGCGGCTCCGACTTCCAATCGGAGCTGCTTCGTCGAACATTGATCGCGACCTTTGCGACGGGTTCGTCCTTCGACGGCAGATGCCCCAACGTCTCGAGCAGCCCCTTCGTTTGCGACAGGGAGAGCATCTCCACGTCCGGAAGGTTCCGCTGCGCGAGGGTCACGGGACCCAGGACAGCGAGAACGCGAAGGAAGCGCTCGGCAGGAACTCCCATCGACTCCGAATTCGTCCATCGTGACGCCTGTGTCTCAGTGACGCCCATGAGCACCGCGAAATCCCGATTCGACAACTCCAAGTGATCGCGGATGAAGCGCACCTCCGACGGCACCAGCCGCGCCGGCTTCTTGGCAATGAGCTCGGCGAGGAGCTGATGGAGTTGCCCGATCGCAACGATCTGGAAGCGCTTCGCCCCACAGCTCTCACAGCTGTACTTGGTGATCCCCTTGAGAAGCACGTGGTCCATGCCGCTCTCGCGATAGACGTGGTCGGTAATCGACTTTGTCATTGCGTTACCGCATTCGGTGCACTTCACGGCTAATCCCTCCTGATGACGGTAACGAGTACGAGCAAGTTGCCGTCATCGTCGATGTCGAACGTGAAACAAACTTCGACGTCGCTCCTGCGCGCGAGATAGCGCCACTTGCCGGCGACGCAAGAGTCGGTACGAAGAACGCCGCGCCGGAGCGCTGTGAGAATTTCTCCGCCGGTGATGTTGCGTTCCTCCATCCGAAGGCCGGCGTGCTCGGGCATGTTCACGCGACCGTACTCGATGAGGTAGACAATGACGTCGCGCAGAGCTGGACCTGTCAGCTCCTGCGTGGGGGTCGATGACTTCCACCAGTTCACCATGGAAGCCATTTGCGGAAAACGCAATCGATCTTTTTGCGAAAAGCGCAAACCTCTGGCGCGGCGCATACTTGTCCAATGCGCCGACAGAGCGCCATCATTCGCTCAACTATTTACTATTGCTCAACAAAGAGGCGACACCTAGAGCAGATCCAGGAACGCCCGCAGCGCCGGCTTCTCGTCGGGGGGGAGCCGGACCGCGGCGTCGGGCGCGGCGTCGTGATATGCGGTGTCGCCGGGAGATGGAGCGCCCGCGACTGGCAAGGCTACCGCGGGCGACCGCGCGCCGGCTACCGCGGGCGCGACCGAGAATGCGAATCGCTCCAGCACGTCGTCGAGCGAGCGCGCGTGGCCGTTGGTGAAGTACGGCCACTTCTTGTACAGCCGGCGCAGCGGCGGGACGCGGGCGCCGCTGTCGCCGACATACGGGGTCACGCCGGTCCTGGCGTAGGCCGCGTTGCTCCACACGATCGGCCCTGGCGCCGATAGCACCAGCGCCTCCCAGCGCTCGAACGGCACCACCGAGCCCGGGTCGTCGGCGACCAGGCGCGCCGCGTGGCAGCCGGCGCAGCGATCGCGGAAGACTTGCGCGCCGGCGCGCTCGAGCGCGGTGAACCGGGGCGGCCGCGAGGGGTCGGCGGCGATCCGGTCGATCACCGCCGGGTTGGCGCGGTGCGTGAAGTCCATGAGGAACGTCATGAACGCCTCGCGCAGCTGCGCCGGGGACAGCTCGGCCGGAATGCCGGCGACCTCGGCCAGCCATGGGACGTCGGCGCGGGTCAGCGCGAACCACGGATCGCGGCCGTTGTGGCGATTGGCGACCCGGAACTCGGCGTGCACCATCTGGGTCATCGTCTTGTCGAGCGCGCGCGAGAAGAACGGCCGATCGTTGCCGAGGCCGTACAGCGGGCGCGTCGTCGCGTAGACCTGACCGCGCCCGGTGAAGTGGGTGCGGCCGTCGACGTAGCCCTCGTGGTGGCAGGTCTCGCAGGTGAACCGGCTCAGCTTGCCGTCGGCCGAATTCCACGGCGCCATCAGCGTCGTGAAGAACAGCAGCTCGCCGATCCGCGACATCGCGCTGCGCGCCGGTTGGGTGCTCACCACCGCGACGACCCGCGGTGCCGGGTCGAGTGCTCCGCCACGTACCCCGGTGCCCACTCCACCACCTGCTCCGGCGCCCGGCCCACCACGTGGTCCGGCGCCCGCCTCACCGAGTGCCCCGGCGCGTGCGACGACCCACGCATCGAACAGCGGGTTCGCGGCCACGATCGTGCCGTCACCGGTGAGCTGGGCGTCGGCCGTGCCCGGCAACAGCGCGATCTGCGCGATCCGCGGCGGGGCCGCGAGGTCGCCGGCGCGCCAGGTCGCGGTCACGACGCTCGGGCTCGCGTAGCCCGCGGCGGTCACCGCCACCACGTCGGCGTCGGCGCGGAGTGCGACCCACTTCGGCGTGACCACGCCGAGCTCCGACGTGTTGATCGCCGCCAGCCGCACCGGCTGCGCGCCCGGCGCGACCCGGTACAGATAGAGATACGAGTCGATATAGCCGAACCCGCCGTCCTCGCGCTCGAGCGGGTGATCCTCGACGCCGCCCGCCGCGACCAGCACGCCGCCGTCGGCCTGGGGCGCAAGCGCGAACCGCCACAGCGGCCCGTCGTGGTGGATGCGCACGGGCTCGCCGCCGGCGCGCATGGGCTCGCCATCGGCGCGGCCGGGCTCGCCGCCAGCGCGGCCGGGCTCGCCGCCGACGCGCCGGAGCTCGATCGTATGGTCGAGCAAGCAGTCGACCGCGACGTAGTCACCGGCCGCCGCGACCTGGATCGGCCCGTGGCAGCGCGCTAGCTCGCGCACGCCGGCGGCGCGCAATCCGCGCGCGCGATCGCGCTCGAGCGCCACCGCGAGCAGCCGGCCGTCGTGATCCTCGACGAGATAGGCGGTCTTGCCGTCCGGTGCCAGCGCCACGTCGCGCAGGCCGAGCGCGTCGACCGGCAGCGCCGCGGCGCGCGCCAGCCGTCCACCCTCGACGCGATAGTGCGCCAGCTCGCGCGCGGCCTCGCCGACCACCAGCACGTCGTCGGCACCCGCGCCGTCGGGCCACACCGCGAGCCCGCTCGGCGAGCGCGGCGCCGCGAGCCGGGCGAGCTCCGCGCCATCGCCGTCGAGCGCGACCACCGCGGACTCGCCGCGCAGGAGCCCGATCAGCCGCGCGCCGGCGGCGCCCCCGCTCGCCCGTGCGACGCCGGTGGCCCCGCCGTGCAGCGCCGCGATCCGGTACGGATCTGGCCCGAGGATCTGGTCCGACGACGGCACGCGCGCGAAGTCGGTCGCCGCGCGGCGCTGGTCCTCGAACGCGTGCAATGCCGCCAGCGCGCGGTCATGCGACGCATCTGCCGCCGCTCCGTGCGCGGCATCGGTCGCTTCATGCGACGCATTGGCCGACGCTCCGTGCGCAGCGACCTCGGGTGCCGCCGCTGGCCCGCGGTCATGGCACCCGGTGTACCCGAGCACGCTCGCCATCCCGGCGATCATGCCGATCGCGCTACCGCACCAGCCCACTCGCGCCTCGCGGCGCCCCATCAGCTGCCGCACGCGAACCATCGCGCCTCGCAGCGACCCGTCACCCGCCGCACGCGAACCATCGCGCCTCGCGGCGCCCCGCCGCATGCGAACCGAACGCGCCTCGCGGCGAGCCGTCAGCCGCCGCTCGCGAACCCATCGCGCCTCGCGGCGACTCGTCAGCCGCCGCATGCGAACCCATCGCGCAGCCGTGCCCGAGGCTCGCCCGCGCGCCACGGCTCGCCTACCAGCCGCCGCCGCCGCCCTTGTCGTCGGCCTTCTTGTCGTCGGGCTTGGCCGGCGCGGCAGGCGCCGCCGGATCGGTCGCCGCAGGTGCAGCCGCCGGCGCCGCGGCCGCCGGATCCGTCGTCGCGGGCTTCTTGTCCTTGCCGCACGCGCCCAGCGCCAGTGCGGATCCGATCAGCAGGGTCGAGACGATCGTGAGGGAGCGCTTCATGCCCGGATATTACAGCAGCACGCCAGGCGTGCCACCCGATCAGCGCGCGATGGCCGTGAGCAGCGAGACCCACGGGACACCGATCGATGCCCCCATCGCGGGCATCCTATTCTCATGCGCGGCGGCCACATTTTGCGAGCCTCGCGTCATCCACCTGGCGCGCAGCATCGTACGATCCTCGTGGTGTCGCCTGTGACCTCGGTCGCGAACCGCGCCGCGCGGCTCGCATGGCTCGCGCTCGCCGCCTGCGGCGCGCCGCAAGCGACCACGGCTCCCGAGGTCCCGCCGGCGGGCCAGCTCGCGAGCGGCGGCACGGTCCGCGTCGAGCTCGCCGGCGATCGGATCGCGCGGCTCCCGGCGATCGCCACGCCAGCCGGCGCCGGCGCCGCCACCTGGCTATGGCCGCCGATCATCGATAGCCACGTCCACCTGACCTACTGGCCGGTGGCCGACGAGCTCGCCCGGTCCGGCATCGCGGCGGTGGTCGATCTCGCCGCGCCGGAAGCGACGCTCGACGCAGCACCCGACGCGCACGGCACCCCGGCGCCCGACGCGCACGGCGACGCAGCGCCCGGCGCGCATGGCACCCCGGCGCTCCACGTGCTCGCGGCCGGCCCGATGCTGACCCACCCCGGCGGCTATCCGCTGTCGAGCTGGGGCCGCGACGGCTACGGCCTGCCGTGCCGCGATCCCGCCGAGGTCACCGCGGCGATCGATCGCCTCGCCCGCCGCGGCGCGCGGGTCATCAAGCTCGCGCTCGACGACGACGGCCTCGACCCCGCGCTGATCCCGGTCGCGGTCGCCGCCGCCCACGCCCGCCACCTCAAGGTCGCCGTCCACGCGCTCGGCGATGCCTCGGCCGCGGCGGCCGGCCGCGCCGGCGTCGACCTGCTCGCCCACACCCCGGTCGAGCCGCTCGCCGACGCCACCGTCGCGCTGTGGCGCGGCCGCGCCGTGATCTCGACCCTCGCCGCGTTCGGCGGCCGGCCCGCCGCGATCGACAACCTGCGCCGGCTGCGCGCCGCGGGCGCCACCATCCTCTACGGCACCGACCTCGGCAACACCCGGATCGCCGGCCCCAACCCCGACGAGATCGCCCTGCTGCGCCGCGCCGGGCTCGACGACGCCGCGATCACCGACGCGATGACCACCGCCCCGGCCGCCTACTGGTCGCTGCCGTTCACGGTCTCCGCCACCGCCGAGGCCAGCTTCCTCGTGCTCGACGCCGACCCGCGCCGCGACGCCACCACCCTGCTCGCGCCGCGCGCGATCTGGCTGCGCGGCCACCGCCTCCGCTGACCGCGGCAGCCGCGGTGCAAGAGCTGTCGAACATTCGCTGACTCAGCGGTTCTCGAACAGCCGGTCGCGGTGGAACCGGGCGGCCGCCACGGCGAGGCCGGCAAGACCGGCGAGGATGGCGACGGCCTCGACCTCGAACACGTGGGGCCAGGTGAGCTCGAAGCCCAGGTAGCGGGCCAGCATGCCGCCGACCAGCGCCGGCAGCACGAACATCAGCGACACCATCTGCTGCACCGAGCGCGCCACCGGCGTGCGCAGCGACAGCGCGATCGCCACCGCGGTGCTCACGCAGCTGCACGCCAGCGCGCCGAGCAGGCCGCCGGCCCACAGCGCAGGCGACGGCACGAACAGCGCCGCCGGGTGGGCGGTGACGTTGACCGTGACCGCGCCGATCACGAGCGACCCCGCGGCCACCGCGAGCGCGACGCTGATCGCGGCGATCGCCTTGCCCGCCACGACGGCAGCGTCCGACAGCGGGGTCGCCAGCAGGGTGTCCAGGGTCCGGCGCTCGCGCTCCCCGGCGAACGCGTCGGCGCCGATCCCGCCGGCGACGATCGCGGGCAGCAACAGGAACAGGATGATCGCCTCGGGGCTGCCGACCAGCCACAGCACCGCGGCCTCGTGCGGCACCAGCACGCCGAGCCCGATCGTCAGGATCACCGCCTGCACCATCGCGCCGCGCCGCGACAGCCGCTCGCCGAACAGCTCGCCGAGCTCCTTGCGCGCCACCGTCCAGGCATCGGTCATCGCGGGGCCTCTCCCATCAGCGCCAGGAACGCGTCCTCGAGCGACGCGCGCACCGTGTGCAGCTCCTCGAGCACCACGCCGCGCTGGGCCAGCTCGGCGCCGAGCCGCGGCCGCATCGCCACGGCGCAGGTCACGCGCGCGGTGGCGTCGGCCAGCGCGAACGTCGCGATGAACCCGTCGCGCTGCAGCGCCTCGAGCACCGCCTCGGTCAGCCCGGCGCCGCGGATCTCGACCTCGTCGCGCGCCGCGGTCGCGGCGAGCTCGCCGGGCGCCCCGAGCGCGATCACCTTGCCGGCCTTGAGCACCGCGACCGTGGCGCAGATCTTCTCGACGTGGCCGAGATCGTGGGTGGTCAGGAAGATCGTCGTGCCGTCGCGCGCCAGCGCCGCGATGCTGTCGCGCAGCTCGACCGCGGCGACCGGATCGAGCCCGGAGAACGGCTCGTCGAGCAGCACCAGCGGCGGGCGGTGCAGCAGCGCCCGCGCCACCGCGAGCTTCTGCCGCATGCCCTTGGACCAGGTCGCGACCCGGTCGCGCCGGCGATCCCACAGCCCGCACGCGCGCAACAGCTCCTCGATCCGCGGCGCCGCCGCCGATCCCAGGTGGTGGATCCGCGCGTGGTACTCGAGGTTGGCGAGCGCGGTCAGCCGGTCGTAGAGCCCGTCGTGCTCGAGCAGCACGCCGACCTGGCCGCGCACGCGGCGCGGGTCGGCGGCCGGATCGACCCCGAGCACGCGGACCGTCCCGGCGGTCGCGCGCAGCAGGCCCAGCAACACGCGCAGCGTCGAGGTCTTGCCGGCGCCGTTGGGCCCGAGGAAGCCGAACACGATGCCGCGCGGCACCGTCAGGGTCAGCTGCTCGAGCGCGCGCACCGGCCCGAAATGCAGCGCGACGTCGGCGAGCTCGATCGCGGGCGCCCCGGGCTCCGGCATCTCGGCCATCTCGCCCGGCAACATACAAGGTTCTCGCCTGCCACGCGCGGATCTCGCGGGCGCCGGTCGCGGCTATGCTGCCGGCCACCGATGGCGATCGTCCTGCACATCACGACCCGCCCGGCGTGGGACGCCGCGCTCGCCGCCGGCAGCTATCGCCCGGCCTCGCTCGCCCACGAAGGCTTCATCCACGGCTCGACGCCGGCCCAGGCCGCCGCCACCGCCGGCCACTACTTCCGTGGCCGCACCGACCTCGTCCTGCTCTGCATCGACGAAGCCCGGGTCACCGCCGAGATCCGCTACGAGCCGCCCGAGCCGCCCGCCACCGAAGCTGCGGGCCCGACGGTCGACCCGGCGCGCGCCGCGGAGATCTTCCCCCATATCTACTCGCTCGACGAGCAGGACGTCGTGCCACATCGCGAGCCGGTGCGCGCCGCGGAGATCTTCCCTCACATCTATGGCCCGCTGGATCTGACCGCGGTGGTCCGCGTGGTGGCGTTCCCGTGCAACCCCGACGGTAGCTTCACCCTGCCGCTCGACGCCGCGGGCTGACGCATCGCCGGCACGTACGCGAACGAGATCGCCCACCGCGCGGTGTTAGATTCCATGAATCTGAATCAGTAATTTGGCGACGGGCGAGACTACCCGGTAGCGCGCCGTCGTCGCAGGCGGGCGTAATCGCCCCGCGCCACGGCCGCGATCCGGTGGCGTGACGCGGCCTTGCACGCTGGCATGGGAGAAGCACTCAGGTTGGAGCGCAACCCCCTACAAGGACTCTTTTATGTACCGACTACGAACGCTTATGTTCGCCGCAGCAGCAGCCGCGCTCGTCGCTGCGTGCGGCGGCGCCCCCAGGCCCGAGGCTCAGATGGCGTCGTCGGAAGGTGCGATCCGCGGCGCCTCCGAGGCCGGTGCCCAGAACGTACCGCGGGCGACGCTCTATGTCCGCCTTGCCCAGGAAGAGCGCCAGCACGCGATCGAGCTGGTCAAGAACGGCGAGAACGGCCGCGCCCGGTTCGTGCTCGCGCGCAGCGAGGCGGACGCCGAGCTCGCGATCGCCCTCGCCCGCCAGGCGCGCGCCGAGCAGGCCGCCGACGCCGCCGGTCAGCGCGTCCAGGATCTCCAACAGAAGGTGTCGCCATGAGCGTCTTCGGCATGAACAAGCTCCTCATCTCGCTATCGCTCGCCACGCTCACCGCGTGCGGTGCTCACCAACCTCCGCAGGAGCTGGTCAATGCGCGCGTGGCGTACGACCGCGCCGCGGCGGGTAACGCCCAGAAGCTGGTCCCGGCGGATCTCCACGGCGCGCGCACGTCGCTCGACGTCGCGGAGCGCAAGTTCGACAACGACGGCGACTCGCAGGCGACCAAGGACCTCGCGTACATCGCGATGCGCAAGTCGCAGCGCGCCGAGGCGCTGGGCAACGTGGCGGCCGCCAACGCGGTGGTCGCGTCGGCCGACCTCACGATCGGCAAGACCCAGGAGGCGATCATCGCCAGCCAGCAGGGCAAGCTGCACGCCACGCAGGATCAGCTCGCCAGGCAGCGCGGCGAGCTCGTCCAGCAGCAGCAGGCGACCGAGGCCGAGCGCCAGGCGCGGCTCGACGCGGAGAAGAAGTCGCACGACGCGATGGACGCGCTGAGCAAGAACCTCTCGGTCAAGGGCGATGATCGCGGCACCGTGATCACCCTGTCGGGCGGCGTGCTGTTCGCCACCGGCAAGGCGATCATCCTGCCCGGCGCCCAGGCTCAGCTCAACGAGGTCGCCGACGCGCTCAAGAACCAGGCGGAGCACCACTTCGTCGTCGAAGGCCACACCGATAGCCAGGGCACTGACATGATCAACGCCGAGCTGTCGATGCGGCGCGCCAACGCGGTGCGCGATTACCTGATCGTTCGCGGCGTGGCGGCCGATGCGATCTCGACCCAGGGCCTGGGAGCGAGCCACCCGATCGCCGACAACAAGACCATCGAGGGCCGCGCGATGAACCGCCGCGTCGAGATCGTCGTCGACCGCGGTGGGCTGTCGAACTCGGCCTCGGCCTCGAACTGACCGCGCGGCGCGACACCGCGCGACACGCTGAGCGACACGCCGAGCGACACGCCAGCGACACGACGCCGCGCCCCAGCGTCGACGGATCGACGGATCGAACGGATCGTCTCGCGCGGGCGTGAACCGCTCGCGTGCGACGCGGCTACACTGCGCGGGTCATGCGAACCTCGCTCGCCGTCGGCCTGCTCGCCGCCTCCCTCTTCATCTCCGCATGCTCGCACCCGCAGGCTCCACCGGCCACCCCGCCGGCGATGGCCGCACCGGTGGCGGCACCCGCGGCGGCCCCGACCGCGGCCTCGAACGCCGCCCCGGTGGCCCCGGCGGACCGCGGCTGGATCGAACGCAGCAACCAGAACGCCCAGCTCCTGCTTGGGGTGATCGCTCAGTTCCAGCCCGAGCAAGCCGCCCGCCAGGGCATCACGGGGCTCGACGATCGCATCACCGACTTCACGCCGGGCCACCAGCAGCGCCAGCGCGACGCGATCCGCCAGGCCCAGACCGAGCTCGAGCATCGGCTCGCCGGCGAGCGCGATCCACTGGTCGCCCAGGATCTGCAGATCCTGATCGACGCGGCCCGCCGCCAGAGCCGCGGCATCGAGCTGCACGACCAGCTCGAGGTCCCGTACCGCAACGTGCCGCAGATCGTGTTCGGCGGCATCCGCTCGCTGCTCGATCCGCAGATCGCAGCGGACCGCAGGCCGGCCGCGCTGGTCCGGCTGCGCAAGTACCTCGGGATGGACGGCGGGGCCTCGGTGGTCCAGCTGCTCGAGGCCGAGACCCGCGACGGCTTCAAGCACGGGCGGCTGCCCCCGCCGCGGCTCGCGGTCGAGAACGACCTCGACACCGCCGAGCCGGCGATCGCCGGGATCGACAAGCTGTTCAAGGAGTTCAACATCGCCGGCGCGGAGCCCGCGCTCGCCGAGCTGCACAAGCAGCTCGCGGCGTACCTCGCGTTCGTGCGCGGTGAGGTCCTGCCCAAGGCGCGCGGCGACTTCCGCCTGCCGCCCGAGCTCTACGCGTTCAGCCTGCAGCAGGTCGGCGTCGACATCGCGCCCGACGAGCTCGCGCGCCGCGCCCACCAGGCGTTCGCCGAGATCCAGGGCGAGATGCAGGTCACCGCGCAGAAGCTCGCCCAGCAGCGCGGCTGGGCCAAGACCGACTACCGCGACGTGATCAAGGAGCTGAAGAAGGCGCAGATCCCCGACGATCAGGTGCTCGAGTTCTACAAGCGCCGGCTCGCGCAGATCGAGGACATCATCCGCGCCCAGCACCTGGTGACCTTGCCGGACCGGCCGGCGCGGATCCGGCTCGGCAGCCCCGCGGAGAACGCCCAGCAGCCGGCGCCGCACATGCAGCCGCCGCGGCTGATCGGCAACACCGGCGAACAGGGCGAGTTCGTGCTGCCGCTCTCGGTGCCCGGCAAGACCACGCAGAAGTACGACGACTTCAACTTCGACGCGGCGTCGTGGACGCTGATCGCGCACGAGGCGCGGCCGGGCCACGAGCTGCAGTTCTCGCGGATGGTCGAGACCGGCGTGTCGCTGGCGCGGGCGATCTTCGCGTTCAACAGCGTCAACGCCGAGGGCTGGGGGCTGTACGCCGAGGCGATCACGCTGCCGTACATGCCGCTCGACGGCCAGCTGATCAGCCTGCAGCTGCGGCTGCAGCGCGCCGCCCGCGCGTTCCTCGATCCCGAGCTGCAGATCCCCGGCAAGTGGACGCCGGAGACCGCGCGCGCGTTCCTGCAGAAGGAGGTCGGGCTGTCGCCGGCGTTCGCGACCGAGGAGGTCGATCGCTTCACGTTCCGGTCGCCGGCGCAGGCCACCGCGTACTTCTACGGCTACACCCGGCTGCTCGAGCTACGCGACGCGGCCCAGGCCCAGCTCGGCGCCCGGTTCGATCGGCGCGCGTTCCACGATCTGTTCCTGGCGCAGGGCCTCCTGCCGCCGGACCTGATGCGCAAGGCCGTGCTGGCCGCGCTGCGCTGAGCCGGCGAGGTTGCGGCCGGTCACCGCCAGCCGAACGCGTGCTGGTAGCTGCCGAGCACCTCGACCGCGCCGTGCACGTCCTTGACCGCGAGCGTGAGGTTGCCGTCCTGCGACGCGATGATCGCGGCGGCCTCGCGGTGCTGCCGCATGCAGAACAGCACGCCGGCCGGGTGCCGCGTGCCCTTGAACGTCGCCAGATCGTCGACGTGCACGTCGTCGGTGTACGGGCTCGCATGCTGGAACGTCCGCCGGGGCGCGTCGCCCTCGATCACCTGCACGCCGAACCCGCGCAGCCGTAGATCGGTATCGAGCAGCAGCGCGTTGTCGATCGCGGTCAGCCGCGCCACGAGCTCGATCGCCTCGGCGAACGCGAGCTGCTCCTCATCGCGCACGGAGACCCGGCCGTCGGCCCCGCGCGGCCGCGAGCCGCGGAGCCGCGCGAGTCGGTCCTCGGCCGGCACGTCGCGGATCACCTGCGCATAACACTTCACCAGCACGTCGGCGCCGTCGCCGACCGCGTAGTGCACGCGCACGCCGACCGGGAGCTCGACCTCGGCCGGGACCACCAGGATCATGCCGCCGTGGCCATGGGCGAGCGCGCGGGTCGCGATCCGGGTCGCCACCGCGGCCCGCGGATCGATCCCCGCGGTCGGGTCGGCGCCCGCGCTCCACGTCGCAAACGTCCGGGTCAGCGCGTGCGCGGGCGACTTCACGTGGTGCGCCTCGCCGAGCAGGTGGATCTCGCCGCGCGCATATAGCCCGCGCGGCACGCCGGCGTAGTCCACGCGCAGCACGCCGGCGCCGAGCACGCGGATCGTCAGCGGCTGGTGCGCGGTCGCGTTGCGCTGCAACAGCGCCCAGGCGACGAGCTCGTCGCCGTCGGGCCGGACCGCGATCGACGTCGCCTCGCCCCACGTCGCCGGCGCCAGCTTGGCCAGGCCCTTGGGCGTGGCGCGCACCGGCGGCTCCAGCGCCACCACCGCCGTGCAGTCGTTCGCGCGCGGCTGCCACGCCACCCCGAACTCGACGCGCCGGGCCTCCTCCTCGTACAGGCTCGCGAAGAACGCCGCGTCGACCAGCGCCGCCAGCTGCGCGTCGCTCGGCAGCGCCAGCGCCGGCTCGGCGAACCCGCCCAGGTGGCCCGCGAGCTGCGCCGCAAACTCGTTCGGCGATCCTGTGTGCTCTTTGTCCATTGCGTGATTCGGTGGCGTGATTCGGTGGGCGACCTAGCGTACCGCGGCTCGCCCTCCGCCGGTACCGCATCGCGCCGCCGACGATGGCCGTGACAACTCGAGACAATTCTCGACGAAGTATTGCCGGCGCACGTGCGTTCCAGCCTTCACAACCAACCAACAAGGGAACCACGGAGATGATGATGAAGAACCTCTCGCTCGCATTTCTCGCCGCTGTATCGCTGGTCTCGGTCGCCGGCTGCCCCAAGAAGCACAAGGATGATGGCGCCGCTGCCATGGCCAAGATGGCCGAGGTCCGGGATGCGATGTGCAAGTGCGCCGACAAGCCGTGCGCTGACAAGGTCAATGAGGATCTGGTCAAGTGGGGCCAGGACCAGGCCAAGGCGGACGTCGCCGGCAAGACGGCGAAGCTCGGTGACGAGGACGCCAAGAAGCTGGCCTCGATCACCGAGGAGATGACGAAGTGCATGACCAAGGCGATGACCGGCGCCGGCATGGCCGCCGGCGACAAGCCCGCTGGCGACAAGCCCGCTGGTGACCCGGCGAACGGCTCGGCGGCACCCGCTGGTGACAAGCCCGCTGGTGACAGGCCCGCTGGCGACAAGCCCGCTGGTGATCCGGCTGCCACGGGATCGGCGGCACCGGCTGCCATGGGCTCCGCCGCTCCGGCCGCCACGGGGTCGGCGGCAGCGCACTGAACGGCAACCGTGGAACAGATCGCCGATGTGTCGCTCCGTCGCGGGACCCGCGAGTGATGACGCAGCATCAACTCTGTATTCCTCGCCGGCCCCTCCGACAACCTCCTAGTAGATGTCCGTCACGAACCCCGTGCCGGTCGACCGGTGCAACGTGACCCGGCAGCCGTCGAAGGTCACGATGTCGGCCAGCCCGTCGCCGTCGAAGTCCCCCGCTCGCGTGAAGCCCGCAGCCCCCCAGGGCGAGTTGATCACCCAGGTCTGGCTCGTGAACGAGCTCCCGGTCCCGTCCGGCTGCTTGACCGACAGCTTCATGTAGATGTTGTTGCCGTCCGCCGATGCGATATCCGGGAGACCATCGCCGTTGAAGTCCGCGACGAACGTGTAGCTCGAGCTACCCCACGCATTGGTGACGGGCCAGGCCTCGCTGATGAAGCCGTCCCCCGTCGCCGCTGCGACCTTCATGTAGACTTTGTCGCCGCTGGCCGATGCGATGTCGGCCTTGCCGTCGCCGGTGAAGTCCGCGACAAACGTGTTGCCCGAGGTGCCCCACTCATCGGCGACGGGCCAGGTCTTGCTGGTGAAGCCAGTCCCCGTCGCCGTTGCGATCTTCATGTAGACGTTGTTGCCGCTGACCGAGGCGATGTCGGCCTTGTGGTCGCCGGTGAAGTCCGCGGCAAACGTGTTGCCCGCGCTGCCCCACTCATCGGTGACCGCGACCGCCTTGTTCGTGAAGCCTTGGTTGGTGGAGATGTGATACTGGATGACATCGCCCTCGGCCGAGGCGATGTCGGTCAGGCCATCACCGCTGAAGTCGGCGGCGAACGTGAAGCCCGTGGGGCCCCATTCGTTGGGGACGACCCAGGTCTCGCTGTCAAATCCCGTCCCGTGCGAGAGCTTCATGCGCACGTTACCGCCGCTCGCCGAGGCCAGATCGGTGAGGCCGTCGCCGTCGAAGTCCCCCGCCCAGGTATATCCGGCCGCGCCCCAGCCCTCGGTCACGGCGCGCGCATCGTAGACGAACGGATGCCCTCCGCGGTAGGTGTGGACCACGTTGCCATCGGGAGAGACCACGTCGAGCTGCTTGCCCGGGTTGAAGTACCCCGTGCGCACGTACCCTGCATCGCCCCAGCCGCAGGTGGTCAGTGCCTGCGTCAGCTCGGTCACGGGCTCGGTCACCGGCTCGTCCACGGCGCCGTCAGCCGCACACGCGCCGGTGAGCAAACTGGCAATCCCCACTCCAATCAATCGTTCATGATACATCATCGTCATGTCTCCTCGTTCAGCGGTTATCTGCAGGCCGGGATCCCCGGCACGAACAGAAGTCCCACGCGGTGGAGTCGTACAAAACGACCGATACGGTTCGTTACACGGCGGGGCGTGGCGCGCCCGTGACGCGCGCGCTCGTCGACGACGACCGCTGAGGCGAGCCCGGCGCTGGGCGCAACGATGAATACCAGATGTTACGATCGCCTGCTCAGACGGGCAGCGACAGCCGAAACCGCGAGCCGCCCAGCTCCGAGTCGAGCGCCGCGACGCTGCCGCCGTAGGTCTCGGCGATGCGGCGGACGATGGCGAGCCCCAGCCCGAAGCCGCGGCTCTTGCCGGTCTGCTCGTCCTCGAGGCGCTCGAACGGCGCGAACACTCGCTCCCGGCTCTCGATCGGGATGCCCGGGCCATCGTCGTCGACGTGGATCAGGACGTGGCCGGCTTCTCGCGTCGCGGTCACCTCCACGCGGGAGCGGGCATAGCGCAGGGCGTTGACGATCAGGTTCGACGCCGCACGCCGGATCAGGCGGGCTTCGCCGCGCACGGGGAGATCGTCGGCGGAGACGCGGGCCACCAGCGCGATGCCCGCGGCGGCCTCGGTCAGCGTCTCGCAGAGCTCGCCGATCACCGGCCCCACGTCGACCGGCACGGTCACCGGAGGGCGCTGCTCCTTCAGCCGGACGTACGTGAGCAGCTCCTCGATGAGCCGGTCGAGCTCCGTGAGGTCGCGATCCATCCGGTCGAGCCCGCGCGCCCGATCTTCGGCGGTCGGCGCGTCGCGCGCGCTCTCCAGGGCGAAGTGCATGCGCTGGAGCGGCGTCCGCAGCTCGTGCGACGTCATGTGGAGCAGCTCCTCCCGGACCGCGACCAGGCGCTGGATCTCGTCGCCCATGCGATTCAACGTCGCGGCGACCGCCCCGATCGTGTCGCGCGACGTCACCTGCGCGCGCGCGCCGAGCTCCCCCCGCCCGAGCGCCTCGGCCGTCCGGCGCAGGTCCGCGAGCTGCCGGCGCAGCGGGCCGAGGAGCGCGAACACCCCGAGCGCGAGCCCCACCATCAGGAGCAGGAGCAGCGCCGGACGGCGCGGCATGCCGGCCGGGGCGAAGGTGTTCAGCGGCCCCACCTCGAGCACCCGATCCGTCCCCTCGATCCGCACAAAGAATGCCGGCTTGAACAAGGGGCCCACCCGCACGACCTCACCGCGGTCGAGCCGGCCCAGCGCCTCCGCGGGCACCGCGAGCCCCGAGCGAGCGAGCACCACGACGGGCAGCGCGAAGCGCTTCGAGGCGCGCGCCGCGGCCCCGTCGAGATCCTCGTCGGTCCGGTGACGCTCGGCGAACAGCTCGGCCATCACGGCGACCGGCATGGCGATCATATGCTCGACGTTGCGCTCGACGGGCTCGTCGGTGTGCGGCAGCAGGAACTTCCAGGCGACGACCGCGGCGAGCCCGACACCGACGAGGATGGTGAAATAGACCCGGAGAAAGAGTCTGTCCACGTTCAGCTCCTGGTGTAGAGATAGCCGACTCCGCGAACGGTCTTGATGACGTCCGGATCGGCGGTGGCCTCGCGCAGCTTTTGGCGCAGGCGCGAGACCATGAGATCGATCGAGCGATCGAAGTCTTCGTGCTCGGTGCCCTTGAGCGTCTGGTAGAGCGCCTTGCGGCTCACGACCTGGCCGGCCTGCGAGGCGAGCACGGCGAGCAGGTCGAGCTCTCCCGACGTCAGCTCGATCGGCTGGCCGCGAAAACACGCCTCGCGCGCCGCCATATCGACGGCCAGCTCGCCGATGCGCACGCTGCCGCCCCCCGCCGACGTGCTCGCGGTGGCTCGGCGCAGGAGGGCGCGCAGCCGAGCAAGCAGGACGCGCGGGCGGATCGGCTTCGCGAGGTAGTCGTCGGCGCCGAGCTCCAGGCCGGCGACTTCGTCGACCTCCGCGCCGAGCGCGGTCAGGATGAGGATCGGCCCGCGGTACGATCGCCTGACCTCCCGGCAGACCGTGAGCCCGTCCTTGCCAGGGAGCATCACGTCGAGGACGACGGCCGCGGGCTGGACCGCGAGGATGCGCCCGACCGCGCGATCGCCGCGGCCCTCGATCTCTGTGACGAAGCCCTGCTCGCGGAGGTAGCCGGAGATCATCGCGGCGATCTCGGGATCATCCTCGACGATCAAGATCACCGATGCAGGCATGTCGGTCTCGACGCCACCCGGGTCGCATCGCTCGGTCTCGCGACCTTGCCGAGCTCGGCTGTCATCACGTGATCGAGCTTAGTGCCCGCGAATGCCCGCGTCGATCGAGACGCGTCCAGATCGTCCTTCCGGAAGCGTCGCGGAGGAGCGCGATCGCGGCGGGCCAGAGAGACCATCGGCAGCCCCTGCAGCGGCGTTCGCAAAGACCGGGTCGATCGCCTGGGCGCGGTCATGCGCAAGTTGTACGACTGGGACGTTGCGTCGCGTGACGCCGAGACCACGCGGCGACCGTCGGGGTGACCGCGCAACTCATCACCCAATCGCCGCCACGATCGGCCTGGTGCGGCGGCGATCATCGAACCCCTCGATCGCATAGCCCTAGTATCGCTCATCCACGGCGAGCCGGGCAAGGCGCGCGAGCGGTATCACCAGCTCTGGGACGCGCGGTTCTGCGAGCTGGACAAGGTCGTCGAAGAATTGAAACGGAAGGAGAAGCTGGATGGAAGCAAGAAAGCAAAGTGAGCCCGTCATGAAACGCACCACGGTGCAGAGGAAGTCCGATCGCGAGCTCGTCGTCACGCGCACGTTCGACGCGCCCGCGCGCCTCGTGTTCGAGGCGTGGTCCAGGCCCGAGCTGTTCAAGAAGTGGTGGGTGCCGAAGTCGATCGGCATGACGCTGCGGTCGTGCGAAATGGACGTGCGCACCGGCGGCAAGTACCGCCTCAACTTCGGCGACGGCATGGACTTCTTCGGCCGTTACATCGAGGTGACGCCGCCCTCGCGCATCGTCTGGACGAACGAGGAAGGCGGCGAGAACGGCTCCGTGACCACCGTGACCTTCGAGGAGAAAGGCGGCCAGACGCTGCTCGTCATGAGCGAGCTCTATCCATCGAAGGAAGCGCTCGACGCGGCCGGCACCGGCGCGGCGGACGCCATGCACGAAACGTTCGCGCAACTGGACGAGCTGCTCGCCACGCTCCCTTGAGGATTGGTGGGCCTGCCTGGATTCGAACCAGGGACCAAGGGATTCGCTTTACCGGGGAGTTTCCTCCCCGCGCGGACTATCTCTTCAGTTGCGGTAGGGACGCCGGACCGCGTCGGGCACCGCGCTCCCTCGCACCTCGTCGCCCACGCCGTGTGAGCCGCGCCTGAAGCCGGCCTACGCCGACGCCATCCGTGCCGCCCTCGACAGGTGGCAACGGACGGCTTTCGGTATTTTCGGCGACCCGCCCGGCGAATCATAGGTACTATAGGATAGTGGAGCGCCTATCTCTCACTCTCGTCATCGCGCTCGCTGCCACCGCATGCGGCAGTAGCTCCGCCGTCACCCCATCCGACGCGTCCCCCGACGCGTCCCCCGCCGATGCTGCCGGCCCGCCACTCGAGATCACCGGCACGGTCTACGACGCCTTGCTCGACGCCTCGGGCAGTTCCGTTTCGATCAACAGCGCCACGGTCTGTATCGACAGCCACCCGGAGGTCAGCTGCGGCCATAGCGACCTCAACGGTAACTTCACGATGGAGATCCCCCAGGCCCTCGAAACCGAGCAGCTCGCGTTCGTCACCATGGCGAGCGGCTACCTGGGCGAGGTGAACCACTTCCGCGAGTCCAGCGTGGTCTTCGGATGGCCCGAGCCGGTACTCCGCAGCGACAGCGAGGCCACCTCGTACTACGCGACCGACGCTGGCTTCAGTTACCCCGCGGCGGACACCGGCTTCGTGGTGGTACGCGTCAACGGCGCGTCCGCAGGTCTGGCCGGCGTCACCGCGACGATCTCACCGGCGACGGCCAAGGGCGCGGTCTACGACCAGACCGGCGATACGCCCGACCCCACGCTCCCATCGACCTCGGCGAACGGCGTCATCCTTTTCGGCAATGTCACGCCCGGGCCGTTCACCGTGACGGTCAGCGCGCCGGGCAAGACGTGCCCGGTCGACGGCTTCGCCACCAACTGGGCGTCTGCGACCAACCAGGTCGCTGGCATCGTCGTCGCCGGGGCGGTCAGCGACCGGCTGTACATCAGCTGCGAGTAGGCTGGCGCGACACTGCGCCGCCCAGCGCGTGCGGAGCGCTCGACGTGGCAACGACAATACCCACTGTAGATAGGGCACGATGGGGAGTACGCGGTCGACGAGATCTCGCCCCTACCTCGGTCTCTACTTTTCCGTGGCGCCGTGAAACGCCTGGATAGGCCTCGAAACGGTTAACGTATGGGAACCAGTAGATCGCGAAGTAGTTTCAAGCTCGTCTGAGGTCATCCGATTACCGGCCGGACACCGGACAAGACGACAAGACAAAGTCGTCTTGATCCCTCCGGATGAGCTGCCCGTCGAGTAGGAGCGCGTGAAGGCCATCGTGTGTCGCGCCACGGCGTGCGTGACATGACGGTCGACGACGTGGCCGTGCAGCGCCGCGCGCCGCGGCGGTCGCGAACGAAGCTGCTCGTCGCGGCGGTCGCGGTCGTCGGGCCCCACACCGTCGGGCCCTGCACCGTCGGGCCCCGCGCCGTCGGGCCCCGCGCCGTCGGGCCTCACGCCGTCGGGCCTCGCGCCGTCAGGCCCCGCGCCGTCGGGCGAAGTCTGTCTCACTGGCCCTCCTCCAGGACGAAGCGGATCTTGAAGCCGCGCACGCGGACCGGGACCGGCTGGCCGGCCTTCTCGCCCGGCGTGAACGTGCAGGCGGTGAGCGCGGCGATCGCGGCGGCGGTCAGGCCGTGCGGCAGGCCCTCGACCACGGTGATGTCGCGCGCGCGGCCGTGCTCGTCGACGATCAGGTCGAGCACGACCACGCCCTCGATCGCCGCGGCGTGAGCCTCTTCGGTGTACTTGCCGGCGCACCGGCCCTGCGGCAGCGGCATCTTGGTGACCTCGACCGCGGCGACCGGCGCGGCCAGCGGCTTGACCGCGGTGCTCGGCGGCGCCGCCGCCGCC
>DATBBB010000266.1:0-5463 GCA_036271215.1 Kofleriaceae bacterium
CGCCGCGCAGCGCCTCGTAGACCGCGCGCAGCAGCGCCGGCGCAGCCTCGAGCGCGGCGCGCCGGGTCGGCACCGCGGCGAACGCGTCGGCGAACCGGGCCTCGGTCGGCAGCGAGGTCAGCTCGCCGGCGAGCTTCCAGCCGTCGTCGGGGCGCTTGGCACAGCGCGGCACCACGAGCAGCTGGCCGCCGCGCGGCGCGTGGGCGAGCGGGCCGACCGCGATCCGCGACCGATCGGGCAGCTCGCCGAACTGCCACGGGCCGGTGATCCAGTACGCGATCTCGTGGCGCTGCCAGCGGCGAACCTCGTCCGGCGCCTCGGTGCCGGGCGGCGGTGGGGTCGGCGACACGTCGCCGAACAGCGCGACCAGCCGGGCCATCGCGCGCACCGCGCCGTCGCCCGCGATGCCGTCCGGCGACAGCTCGCCGCCCTCGTCGCGCAGCCACGGCACGAACCAGTAGCCGTCGACCCGGATGTCGAGCGGGGCCGGCGCGGCCGGGGTCCGGGCCTCGCGCGCGGCGGCGACCAGATCGGCCAGGCTCGCCGAGCGCGGCGCCGGGGTCGTGAGGTCGCGGAGCACGATCAGGCCGTCGACCGACTGCGGCACGCCCCACCACACGCCGGCGAGCTGGCCGAGCGCGGCGGCCTCGGGCAGCCAGTCGAGCGCGGTCAGCGCGGGCGGCGGCGGCGCGATCAGCCGGCTCGCGACCAGCTCGGCGAGCCAGGTCGCGTCGATCCGCACCAGGTCGGGGCAGTCGGTGCCGGCGCGCAGGATCTCGCCGATCACCTGCTGGCCGCGCGCGAACGGCACCAGGGTTGGCTCGACCGCGAGCCCGCGCTCGGCCATCGTGGCGTTGAACAGCTCGGTCTCGGTCGGGCTGAACGTGTGGAGGAACCGGATCGCCGGTGGCCGCCCGGCGGGTCGGCCGCACGCGCCGACCCCGAGCCCGGCACCGGCACCGGCACCGACCGCGGCCAGCGCCGCAAACACCCCAGCCATGCGTCGAGCCGCCATGGCGACCGTGATATCACGTCGCATGCGCAGCATGACGGGCTACGGCCGCGGCGTCGCGGAGCACGGCGACGTGCGCGCCACCGTCGATATCCGCGCGGTCAACCACCGGTTCCTCGACCTCAAGCTGCGCGGCGCCGCGATCCCGGCGCCGCTCGAGGACGCGATCGCGACCCGGGTGCGCGGCGCGCTCGAGCGCGGCTCGGTCACGGTGTCGGTCAACCTCGCGCGCGGCGGCGGCGCACCGGCCGGCCCGGTGATCGACGGCGACGCCGCGGTGCGCGCGCATCGCACGCTGTCCGCGCTCGCTGCCCGGCTCGGCGTGCCGGGCCCCGATCTCGCGCTCGTGCTCGCCCAGCCCGGTGTGGTCACCACCGGCGAGCCGGCCGCGGGGCCCGGCGACGACGACTCGGCCTCGAGCGCGACCATCGCGGCGCTCGGCGCGCTCGGCACCGCGCTGGGCCAGCTCGGCGAGATGCGGCGCACCGAGGGCCAGGCGCTCGCCGCCGAGCTCCGCGGCCGGCTCGACGAGCTGGTCGCCACCCGGACCCAGCTCGCCGGGCTCGCCGCCGCCGTGCCCCAGCACCTGGCGCGCCGGCTGGTCGAGCGCGTCCGGCGGCTCACCGAGGAGGTCGGCGTGGACGACGCGCGGGTCGCCCAGGAGATCGCGCTGCACGCCGACCGTGCCGACATCACAGAGGAGCTGGTCCGGCTCGCCAGCCACCTCGATCAGGCGCGCGCGCTGATCGATGGCGCGGGCGCGGTCGGCCGCCGGCTCGACTTCCTGGTCCAGGAGATCGGCCGCGAGCTCAACACGATCGGCTCCAAGTCCGCGACCGCCGAGATCACCACCGCGATCGTCGGCGCCAAGGCCACGCTCGAGAAGATCCGCGAGCAGGTCCAGAACGTGGAGTGACAGGTCTTCGCGAGCCCGCGCGTTGCGATTATGATGCGCGCGTGACAGCGAGCCACGGTCCGCCGGCCTCGTCGCCCTCCAAGCGAGGGACGCTGATGATCGTGTCGTCGCCGTCCGGCGCCGGCAAGACCACGCTCACCCGCCGGCTGCTCGAAGAGTTCTCCCGGGAGACCCCGGGCCTGACGTTCTCGGTGTCGTACACCACGCGGCCCCAGCGCCCGGGCGAGGTCGACGGCCGCGACTATCACTTCGTGACTCCGGAAGGCTTCGAGCAGATGGTCGAGCGCGGCGAGTTCGCCGAGCACGCCTGGGTGTTCGGCAACCGCTACGGCACCGCGCAGGCGCCGGTCGAGGCCGCGCTGGCCCGCGGCTCGGACATCATCTTCGACGTCGACTGGCAGGGCGGGGCGGCGCTCGCGGCGCGCTGGCCGCACGACTCGCTCAAGGTCTTCATCCTGCCGCCGGATCTCGACATCCTGGCGAACCGGCTGCGCGGCCGGGCGACCGACGCCGCGGATGTCATCGATCGCCGGCTCCGCAAGGCGATCGAGGAGCTCAATCATTTCGAGGAGTATCACCACCTAGTGGTCAACGACGAGGTCGAGCGCGCCTACGCGGTGCTGCGCGCGATCTACCTGACCCGGCGGTACGGCACCGCCGATCAACCGGGGGTGCCCTATCCGCTCGGGGAGCTCGCCCGGCTGGTCGAGGGCAATCACGCCTCGGGAGCCGACGCCCACGCCCGCCGTCTCGTCGGTCGCTGATCCCGTGGTATCGTTTTCATGGGGCGCCTGGCGTCCCGGACAACGATGCATCAGCTCGATCAGATCGTCTCCGAGCTCGCCGGTTACTTTCCGTCTGCCGATGTCCCGCTGGTGCGGCGCGCGTATCAGTTCGCCGCGCAAGCGCATGACGGCCAGACCCGCAAGTCCGGCGATCCGTACGTCACGCACCCGCTCGCGGTGGCCCAGATCATCGCCGAGCTGAAGCTCGACGTCGCGTCGGTGTGCGCGGGCCTGCTGCACGACTGCGTCGAGGACACCTCGGCCACGGTCGATCAGCTCGGCGACCTGTTCGGCAAGGAGATCGCGTTCCTGGTCGACGGCGTGACCAAGCTCGGCAAGCTGCCGTACTCGACGCGCGAGGAGCAGCAGGCCGAGAACTTCCGCAAGATGCTGCTCGCGATGGCGCGCGATATCCGCGTCATCCTGGTCAAGCTGTGCGACCGGCTCGACAACATGCGGTCGCTCTACCACCTGCCGCCCGAGAAGCAGGAGCGGATCGCCAACGAGACGATGCAGATCTACGCGCCGCTCGCCAACCGGCTCGGCATCCAGTGGGTCAAGGTCGAGCTCGAGGATCTGTCGTTCAAGCACCTCCACCCGGGCGAGTACGAGCAGCTCGCCGCCGAGGTCTCGAAGTCACGCAGCGAGCGGCTCGAGTACATCCACCACGTCGAGAAGCTGATCCACAAGGAGATGACCGAGAACGGCGTGCCGTGCGAGGTGTTCGGCCGCGCCAAGCACCTGTGGTCGATCTACCAGAAGATGAAGCGGACCGGCCGGCCGTTCGAGGAGATCCACGACTCGATCGGGTTCCGCGTGATCACCGATACCCAGATGCACTGCTACCAGGGGCTCGGCGTCGCGCACCAGACCTGGACCCCGATCCCCGGCCGGTTCAAGGACTACATCGCGCTGCCCAAGCCGAACCTCTACCAGTCGCTGCACACCGCGGTGATCGGGCCGCGCGGCGAGCGGATCGAGATCCAGATCCGGACCCGCGAGATGAACCTGGTCGCCGAGCACGGCATCGCGGCGCACTGGAAGTACAAGGAGGGCGGCTCGGCCACGGTCGCCACCGTCGACGACAAGAAGTTCGCCTGGCTGCGCCAGCTGATGGAGAGCCAGAAGGAGCTGCGCGATCCGACCGAGTTCCTCGAGTCGGTCAAGATCGACCTGTTCGGCGACGAGGTCTACGTGTTCACCCCCGGCGGCGACGTCAAGGCGCTGCCCAAGGGCGCGTGCCCGATCGACTTCGCGTACTCGGTGCACTCGAACATCGGCGACCACTGCTCGGGCGCGCGGGTCAACGGCATGATCGTCCCGCTGCGCTACCAGCTGCGCAACGGCGACACGATCGAGATCATCACCAATCCGAACCAGAAGCCGAACAAGGACTGGCTCAAGCTGGTCAAGACCGCGCGCGCGCGGACCAAGATCCGCTACCTGCTGCGCACCGAGCAGCGCGACAAGGCGGTCGTGCTCGGCAACGATCTGCTCGACAAGGCGCTGCGCAAGCACGGCACCACGCTGACCCGCGCCGAGAAGCAGCTGCAGGCCGCGGCGCGCGAGCTGCGCTGCGTGAACCTCGACGAGCTGGTCATCCAGATCGGCTACGGCAAGATCACGTCGCAGCAGGTGCTCGAGAAGGCGCTGCCCGAGCTGACCAAGAAGGAGCAGGAGGCGCCCGCCAAGCCCGAGAGCATGCTGAAGACCTTGCTGCGCAAGGTCACGCGGCGGACGTCGACCAGCGGGATCAAGGTCGCCGGCGAGGAGGACATCCTGGTCCGGTTCGCCAAGTGCTGCACCCCGCTGCCCGGCGATCCGATCGTCGGGTTCATCACCCGCGGCCGCGGCGTCACCGTGCACCGCCGCGACTGCGACAAGGGCCTCGACCTCGACCCCGAGCGCCGGATCGACGTCGAGTGGGACGGCAACGGCAAGGCGCAGCACGAGGTCGCGATCCAGATCCTGTGCGCCGACAAGCCGGGGCTGCTCGCCCACATCTCGCAGTCGTTCAGCGATCAGGGCGTCAACATCTCGCAGGCGCACTGCCGCGCCACCGAGGACGGCCGCGCGATGAACACGTTCCACGCGCTGGTCAAAGATCTCGACCAGCTGAAGTCGGTGATCCGCTCGCTGTCGCGGATCAAGGGCGTCTATTCGGTCGACCGGGTATCGGCCGACGCGGCCTGAGCCGTGGGCCGAGACCTAGGCCGAGACCTGGTTGACCTACTTGGCGCGCGCGGGAGCCGGCTGGCCGGGCTCGCCGAGCGCGGCGAACAGCTCGGTGCTCGACTTGGTCGACTTGCGGGCGAGCCGGTTCTTCCGGCGGCGGCCGGCCTTCTCGTGCTTGTTCTTGCGCTTGACGCTGGATGCGGCGGTGTTGGAAGCCATGGCGATCCTCGGGTTGGACCGCGGTTCTTAGCGTCCAAGGGTGCGCTTTGTCAATCGATCTGGTGCCATGACCGTCGCATGCGGCGCCGGCATGGCACGTCGCCTCGATCCAGGGGACTGCACCCTCCCCGTCGGCACAGGCAATGCTGGGCTCGACGCTCGGCGGTGGCCGAGCTAGATTGCTTTCCCCAGTAGATGTCCTTACGATTCGCAGGATTAACCCCGCAGCTCACCGGTTGCGACATCCGTGAGCCACGGGTGCTGGGGTAAAGGGAACGCGGCATGAAGCTTTGCCCGAAGTGCCAGAAGCAGTTCAGCGACGACGCCAATTTTTGTCCGGTCGACGCTGCGCGTCT
>DATBBB010000267.1:0-23420 GCA_036271215.1 Kofleriaceae bacterium
CTCGCGCGCGAGCTTCACGCGCTGCGCCTCGCCACCCGACAGCGTCGTCGCCGGCTGACCGAGCGCGATGTAGCCGAGACCGACATCGACCAGCGTGTCCATGATCCGCGACAGCTGCTTGTGGTGCTTGAACAGCTCCGCCGCCTCGTCGACCGGCGTGTCGAGCATCTGCGCGATCGTCTTGTCCTTGTACGTCACGCGCAGCGTCGCGTCGTTGTAGCGCTTGCCCTTGCAGACCTCGCACGTGACGAACACGTTCGGCAAGAAGTGCATCTCGACCTCGCGCACGCCGGCGCCCTCGCACGCCTCGCAGCGCCCGCCGCCTTGCTTCGCGCTGACGTTGAACGAGAACCGGCCGGCCTGGTAGCCGTACGTCTTCGCCTGCGGCATCTGCGCGTACAGCTCGCGGATCAGATCGAACGCCTTCGTGTACGTCGCCGCGTTCGAGCGCGGCGTGCGGCCGATCGGCTGCTGGTCGATCACGATGCACTTGTCGACCTTGCCGAGGCCGGTCAGCGAGTCGTACGGCCCGACCCGATCGGTCGAGCGATGCAGCATGCGGTTGAGCGCGGGGTAGAGCGTCGCGTTGATCAGCGACGACTTGCCGGCGCCCGACACCCCGGTGACCGCGACCATCACGCCGAGCGGGATCTCGACGGTGACGTTGCGCAGGTTGTGCTCGCGGGCGCCGGTCAGTTTGACCCAGCTGGTCGGCGCTCGGCGCTCGGCGGGGACCTCGATCCGCTCGGTGCCGGCGAGGAACCGGCCGGTCAGCGACTTGGCGTTGGCCTTGATCGCGTCGGGCTCGCCCTCGGCGATCACCCTGCCGCCGTGGCGGCCGGCGCCGGGCCCGAAGTCGACGACCCAGTCCGCGGCCTCGATCGTCGCCTCGTCGTGCTCGACGACCAGCACGGTGTTGCCGAGGTCGCGCAGCCGGTGCAGCGTCTTGATCAGCCGCTCGTTGTCGCGCTGGTGCAGCCCGATCGACGGCTCGTCGAGGACATAGAGCACGCCCGACAGCTCGCTGCCGAGCTGCGACGCGAGCCGGATCCGCTGGGCCTCGCCGCCCGACAGCGTGCCGGCACCGCGGTGCAGGGTCAGGTAGTCGAGCCCGACGTCGAGCAGGAACGTCAGCCGCGCCTTGATCTCCTTGAGCACCTCGCCCGCGATCATCGCGCGCGATCCGGTCAGCTTCATCCCGGAGATGAAGTCGTAGGCCTGGCGCACCGTCATCCCGGTGACGTCGACGATCGGCCGGTCCGCCACGAACACCGCGCGCGACTCGGGGCGCAGCCGGGTGCCGTGGCACACCGCGCACGGGATCGCGCGGAAGAATTGCTCGTAGTGCGCCTTGGTCCGGTCGCTCGACGACTCGCGGTGGCGGCGCTCGAGCTGGGCGAGGATGCCCTCGAACCGCATCGCCCACTCACCGGTCGAGTGCCGGCCCTCCCACGCCACGTTGACCCGCTTGTCGCCGGTGCCGTTCATCAGCACGTCGCGCTGCTTGTCGTTGAGCTTGTTCCACGGCTTGTCGAGATCGATCTTGAACGCCTTGGCGAGCGCCTTGACGATGTTGGTCGTCCACCCGCTGTCCTTGGCGATCGACTCGCCCCACACCGCGACCGCGCCGTCGCGCAGCGACTTGGTCTGGTCGGGGATCACGAGGTCGGGGTCGGCGGCGAGCCGCTCGCCCAGGCCGTTGCACTCGACGCACATGCCGAGCGGCGAGTTGAACGAGAAGCTCTGCGGCGACAGCTCGGGGAACCCGATGCCGCACTTGGGGCACGCGTTGTCCGACGAGTAGGTCCGCGGGATCTTCTCGTCCGCGACCTCGACCATCAGCTTGCCCTTGCCCTCGCGCAGCGCGGTCTCGACCGAGTCGGTCAGCCGGCCCTTGTCCTTGGGGTTGATCGTCAGGCGGTCGATCACCAGCTCGATCGAGTGCTTCTTCTGCTTCTCGAGCGCGTCGACGTCCTCGAGCCGGACGACCATGCCGTCGATCCGGACCCGGACGAACCCGCCCTTGCGCAGCTCGGCGAACAGCTCGCGGAACTCGCCCTTGCGGTTCTCGGCCTTGGGCGCGAGCAGGGTGACCGAGGTCTTGTCGGGCAGCGCGGCGAGCTCGTCGACGACCTCGCCCGCGGTCCGCGCCCCGACCGGGCCGTTGCACTGGTAGCAGCGCTGCTCGCCGGCGCGCGCGTACAGCACGCGCAGGTAGTCGTAGATCTCGGTGATCGTCCCGACCGTCGAGCGCGGGTTCGACGACGCGCTCTTCTGCTGGATCGCGATCGTCGGCGACAGCCCGCGGATCCGCTCGTACTTCGGCTTCTCCATCTGGCCGAGGAACTGGCGGGCGTAGGCCGACAGCGACTCGACGTAGCGGCGCTGGCCCTCGGCGTACAGCGTGTCGAACGCGAGCGACGACTTGCCGGAGCCGGACGGCCCGGTGATCACGACCAGGCGGTGCTTGGGGAGCTCGAGCCGATCGACGACGAGGTTGTGCTCGCGGGCACCCTCGACGACGATGCTGTCAGGCTCTCGCTTCGGATCGAAACGGCCAGGTCCGAGCAAGCTACGTGACATAGGTTGCACACCGTACGGAGCGCTTGTTCAGGTGTCAAGCCGACGACGACCGGCGCGGCGGCTGGCGATCGGGCAGGGCGTCAAAACCTGACATACGGTGGTCAGGGTTTCGCGGCGAACAGCGGTTTGTACTTGGCGTAGCCCATCGCCTCGAGCCGATCGACCGGGATGAACTGCAGCGCGGCCGAGTTCATGCAATAGCGCAGGCCGGTGGGCCTGGGGCCGTCGTCGAACACGTGGCCCAGGTGGGCGTCGCCGATCTTCGAGCGGACCTCGACGCGCTCCATGCCGATCGATCCGTCGTGCTTCTCGACCACCGCGTCGGGGCTGATCGGCTGGTAGAAGCTCGGCCACCCGGTGCCGGAGTCGAACTTCTCGTTCGACGTGAACAGCGGCTGGCCGGTCGTGATGTCGACGTAGAGCCCGGCGGCGTGGTTGTCGTGGTAGGCGTTGTGGAACGGCGGCTCGGTGTCGTCGTGCTGGGTGACCTCGTACTGGACGTGGGTCAGCTGTTTCCGCAGCTCGGCGTCGCTCGGCTTCGCGGTGAGGATCGGGCGCGGCTTGAGATCATCGGCCTGCGCCTTGGCGCTCGCTTCGGGCTCGCCGGAGTGCGCGGTGCACGCGGTGCCGAGGCCGGCCAGGCTACCCAGGGTGAGGATCACGGACGCGAGGCGATGGCGCATGGGCATGTCTCCTGGGGAAGTCTACGCCGGCTGCGGCCGCGGGTTACGTCGCCGGCTCGTGGGATAGGTTCGCGGCGACGCCGTAGCGCGCCGGAGCGAACCTGGAGCGAACCTGGAGCGCTTCGGTGGGCGATCGATGCGCGCGCCGAAACGCCGAACGGTCCGACGGGCACTGTGCCCACCGGACCGTCGGGTCTCGCCGCGATCGTGCCGCTGATCAGGCGCGGGCGCGCTCGACCGTGACGTCGTGCTCGTTGTGCTGCGTGCCGTGGACGCCGGCGATGATCGCGTCGGCGTACTCCTCGGGGACGCGCACATGGGCGTGCGCGTCGCGCAGGCTGACCGAGCCGATCCGGGCCTTGTCGCCGCCGATCGGGCTCGACAGCAGCGAGCGCAGATCGTCGGCCGACACGCCGTGCTTCTTGCCGAGGCTGACGAACAGCCGGGCCTGGGCGCCGTCGACGGCCGCGGCCGCCGGGGCGGCAGCCCGCTCCGGCTCGACCACGGTGTCGCGCTTGCCGCGCCCGCCGCGATCGGCCTTGTCGCTCGGCTTGTCAGCCGATCGCTCGCTGCGCTCGGGCTTGTCGGTTGCCTTCTCGGGTGCCTTGTCGGCTGTCTTCTCGGTGGTCTTCTCGGTGCGCTCGGGCTTGTCCGCGCGATCGACCTTGGTGTCGCCGCGCGACCGGCCCTTGTCGCGGCCGCGATCGCGGTCGCGGCCCCGGCCCCGGCGCTCGCCGGCCGGCTCGGGCTCGGCCTCGGACGCCTCGGCGGCAGCCGCCGCCGGCGCGGGCGCGGGCTCTGCGACCGGCTCGGTCACGCGGGCCGACTTCTCCTCGGCCCAGGTCTCCCAGAACTCGCGGGTCTCCGCGGTCGGCTCCGGGCGGCGATCGCGCTTGGGCTTGCGATCGCGGTCACCGCCGCGGTCGCCGCCGCGCTGGTCGCGGTCGCGGTGGTCGGCGCGATCCAGGATCGCGCGCGCCACGTCGTCGACGCGGGTCGGCGCGGCCTCGACGGCCTCGACGACCGGCGCGGCCTCGGTCCCGACCTCGACGGCGGGCTCGACGACCGGCGCGGCCGGGGCGGGCTCGGCGTGCGCGCGTCCGCTGCGGTCGGTCTGATCCGTGCCCTCCGCGGAGCTCTGGTCGCGCTCGTGGCGCGGCCGATCGCGGTCGCGGTCACCACGCTCGCCGCCACGCTCGCCACGATCCGGGCGGTCGCTGCGGTCGCGATGCCGATCGCGGTCGCGATCGCGGTCAAACCGGCGCTCGCCACGGTCGCCACGGTCGCGGCGATCGCGGTCGCGATCGGGGCGCGCCTCGGTCTCGGGGCGGGCCTCGACGGCGATCGGCGCCGAGCCCTCGGCCAGCGGCGACGCGGGAGCCTCGGTCGCGAGCGGTGCCGCCGCCATCGCCTCGGCGGTGGCCTCGACGCGCGGGCGGTCGCGGTCACGGTCGCCGCGCTCGCCACGATCCGGGCGGTCGCCGCGCTCGCCACGATCGCGGCCAAACCGGCCGCGGGTCTCGTCGCGGTCACGCCAGGGGCGGTCGCCGTCGCCACGCGGCCGGTCGCCGTCGCCACGCGGACGGTCGCCATCGCTGCGCGGGCCATCGCTGCGCGGGCGGTCGCGGTCCGGGCGGTCGCCATCGCCGCGCGGGCCATCGCTGCGCGGGCCATCGCCGCGCGGGCCATCGCCGCGCGGGCCATCGCCGCGCGGGCCATCGCCGCGCGGGCGGTCGCGATCGAACCGGCGCTCGCCGCGATCGTCGCGGTCGCGCCACGGCCGGTCACCGTCGCCGCGCGGACGGTCGCCATCGCTGCGCGGGCCATCGCTGCGCGGGCCGTCGCTGCGCGGGCCGTCGCCGCGCGGGCCGTCGCCGCGCGGGCGGTCGCGATCGAACCGGCGCTCGCCGCGATCGTCGCGATCGAACCGGCGCTCGCCGCGGTCCTCCCCAGGGCCATGTCCGGCGCCGGCGCCGGCAGCGGCGGGCGCGCCGTCATGATGCTCGACTCGCTCGACTCGCTCGACTCGCTCCGGCCGCTCGGTGCGGCGTGGCTTGCTGCGCGTGCTGATCTGGTTCAGCCGCTCCGCCACCAGCTGGGCGATCACGCGCTTGCCCTGCGACGTCGCGAGCAGCTTCTCGAAGATCTTCATCTCGAGATCGCTCGGGCCGGTCCCGGTCAGCGGCGTGCCGCGGATCAGGATCTGCACCGGGTCGGGCGGCTGCGGGATGCCGATCGGCGGCAGCGGCACCTTGAGCTTGCCCTCGAAGATCGTGTCCTTGGGCAGCAGCCGCTCCTCGGGCTTGATCCCGAACTGCAGCCGCACATAGCGGAAGTTGCCGAGCTCGCGCGGGCCGACCAGCGACAGCGCGGTGCCCTTCTTGCCGGCGCGGCCGGTGCGGCCGGTGCGGTGGACGTAGATCTCGGGCGACTCGGGCACCGAGTAGTTGATGACGTGCGACAGGTTCGAGATGTCGATGCCGCGCGCCGCCACGTCGGTCGCACACAGGAAGCGCAGGTTGTGCTGCTTCATGCGGCCCATGACGCGCTCGCGGTCGTTCTGCGACAGGTCGCTCGACAGCGGCTCGGCGTCGAGCCCCTGCTTCTGCAGGAACCGGGCGACCATCGTCGTCTCGTCGCGCGTGTTGCAGAACACGATCGCGCTCTCGGGCTCCTCGGCGAAGATGATCTTCAGCAGGTCGCGGCTGCGCGCGATGCCGCTGACGATGTAGTACGCGTGGTGGATGTCCGAGACCGAGATCCCATCGCGCGACAGCGAGATCTGCTCGGGCGCCCGCATGTGGCGGCGCGCGTAGCGGGTGACCTCGTCGGGCATCGTCGCCGAGAACAGCAGGGTCTGCTTCTTCTCGGGCAGGTGCGAGACCACGCGCTCGATGTCCTCGAGGAAGCCCATCGACAACATCTCGTCGCACTCGTCGAGGATGAACGTCTGGATGGTGCTGCAGTCGAGGGTGCGGCGGCCGATGTGGTCGAGCACGCGGCCCGGGGTGCCGACGATGATGTGGACGCCGTTGCGCAGCGCGGTGATCTGCTTGCCGATCGGCGCGCCGCCGTAGATCGGCTCGACGATGATGCCGCGGTGCTTGCCGAGGTTGGTCAGCTCGCGCGACACCTGCAGCGCCAGCTCGCGGGTCGGCGCCAGGATCATCGCCTGCGGCGCGCGGTGGGTCGGGATGATCTTGCTGATGGTCGGCAGGCCGAACGCGGTGGTCTTGCCGGTGCCGGTGCGCGACTGGACCAGCAGGTCCTTGCCCTCGCTGACCGGCTTGTAGACCGCGGCCTGGACGCCGGTGGGCAGGAAGTAGCCCATCTCGTCGAGCGCGAGCTTGACGTCGGGGTGGAGCCCCAGCTCGTCGAACGTCGGGACCGCCGGCTCGGCGGGGGTTGCGGGGGCGGCCTCTGCAGCCGGCTCGGCCGGCGCTGCAGCGTGGGTCGCGTCGGTGGTCGTCCCGGTGGTCGCCTCGGTGGCGGCCTCAGGCGTGGAAGGTGCCGCGAGCGCGGCCGGGGCGTCGGTCACACCGTTCTGGTGTGACTCCGTATCGTTCGTCATCGGGTAGAACCTTGATGGATGGATCTCCGAGATCGTCCAGTCGGAGCGCTGGTCGCGAAGTGTTGGCGTGGAGATTCGCAGCCGGGGCACGACGTCGCGCCTCGCTGCTCCACGGGACTTCTACGAGACAGAGCCGCTGCAGCGCATCGCGCCTGCAAGCTCTGATTTCGATTGACTCGAGCACAAGTACCTTGAAGTGCGCAGACCTTAGTCGGCACACCTGCCCGGGTCAAGGACAGATCCAAGGGCAGATCGGCGGCTACGGCGTGGGCTGGCGGGCCAGGGCCAGGCGGATCATGCCGTCGTCGTCGGACGTGTTGCGGTCGAGCAGCGCGGCCGGGATCGGGCAGGTCGTCGGGGCGTGTGCCACTTCGCTGCACAGCTCCAGCGCGGTCGACACCCGGTACAGCTTGATCTCGGCGTCCTCGACCGGGGTCCCGCCGGAGTCGACGACCCGGCCGTGGACGAACGCGGCGTCGGGCAGGGTGATCGTCTCCAGCGGCATCGTGTCGATCGTGGCGTCGCGCAGCAGATCGACGGTCTGGACCAAGCTCGGCGCCCGGCTGTCGGCCGGCGGCTGGATCAGGAGGTCGTACTCGCCCCAGACCTGGTCGATGTTGGCGTCGACCCACACCACGAACCCGCCGCTCATGTCGGTCGCGTTCGTCGTGGTCGACGGCGGGATCGCCCCGGCGAACGCCTGGGGCGCCGCGTCGAGCGTCCACAGGAACCGCAGCGACGGCTGGGCGGTGACCACCGCGCCGATCACCGGCGCGCCGGCGGCGTCGACGATCGTGCCCTGCAGCGCGAGGCGCGCGCCGAGCCGGATCGGCGGCAGCGTGGCGCCCGCGGCCGGCGGCGTGAACTTCTGGTTGTAGATCACGCCGAGCTGCGAGCTGGCCTGCGGGATGATCGAGATCCGGTACGTTCCGACGAGATCGGGGCCGCCGAGCAGCCGGAGCTGGACCGTGCCATCGTTGCCGGTGACCTCGGTGTCGGCCACGGTGAACGAGGTCAGCATGCTGGTCGCACCACCGGTGACGATGACCGTGGCGCCGGCGATCGGTGACACCGTACCGCCGGTCACGACGCCGGTGACCGCGACCGTGATCGGAGGCAGCTCGGTGCCGAGCGTCACCGGGGCGACCGCGCTGCGCTGCGCCGACTTGGTCGCGTCGAAGTTGGCGAGGTGGATCGTCGGGCCGAGCGCGTTGTTTGCACCACCGAGCTGGCCGGCGGGCGGGGTCGCGACGACCTCGACGGTGCCGACCAGCTGGTCGGACAGGGTCACCGTGTAGGCGCCGCTGGCGTCGGTCAGGCTGACGCTCGAGACCTCGGTCACCGGCTCGCTCGGATCCCAGCGGCCGATCGCCACGACCCGGTAGCCGGCGAGGCCCTGGCCGAGGCTGTCGGTCAAGCTGCCGTTGATCACCGGCAGGCCGGGGCCGCCCAGGACGATCATGCTGTCGGGCATGCTGTCGGCGAGCGAGAGCTGCATCCGGCGCGGCGGGACGGAGGTCGCCACGGCGCCGGTGCCGCCGGTCGAGCCGCTGCTGCCGGCGGTGGAGTCCGGAACGATCGTCAGGACGTACGGATCGTCGCCGTCCTCGGTCGGCGGCACCGGGATCGAGAACCCGTCGGCGGCGTCGACGTTGACCACCGCCTTGAACCCGGGCCCGCCGTGGAACTGCGAGCTGCGGGTCACGGTGATGCTGGCGCCGAGCGCGTCGCAGTCGGTCGTCGGCGGCGCGCAGTACGCGGTCACCCGGCCGCCCATCAGCACCGACTTGGCGAGCGCGAGGTCGCCGAGGTAGCCGTCCGCGGGGATCGCGACCTGCGCGAGCTCGCGCGGCACCAGATCGTGGCGTGTGCTCGCCGGTGACAGCACCGCGGCGAACGGACCGGCGGGGGGGTTGCCCCAGCACACGCCCTGCTCGCAGACCTCGCCGCTGGCGTGATCGCAGTCGTCGGTGGTCTGGCACATCGCCGCGGGGCCGTCGGGCACGCTGAGGCAGCCCCCGAGGCCGACCAGCGCACCGGCCAGCGCAACCAGCGACGCGCGCGGGGCGCCGGTCATGATTGCCCCGGCACGCATTTGAGGAAGTAGAACTGGCTGGTCGACAGGCCGGGCGGCTTCATCGCCTGGAACGCCGGCTCGGTGCCGTCCTCGAGCACGGGGCGGTCGAACACGACGATCGTCATGTTGTGCAGGGCGTTGAGGTCGTTGACGGTGCACAGGTTGGTCAGGTTGCAGGTCACCGAGCGCATCGCGGTGCCGGTCGCCGAAGGCGGGCACCGGACCCGCGCATCGAGCCGGGCAGGCGCGTTGTAGTCGACGAAGATCCGGACGCTCAAGGTGTCATCGACGTCGGTGTCGATCAGGGAAACGCTGACGCTGCCGGCGGTCGGACCTTGCTCGAACAGCACCGGGCCGGGCTCGGGCAGCGCCTGCTGGTCGCTGGTCACCGCGAGGATCGCGGGCGGCGAGTTGACGCCCGCGTCGGCCCCGACCTCGAGCGACGGCGGGATCACGCAACCCACCAGGAGCGATGTGGAGGCCATCACGAGCATGCTCGATACGAGCAGCCCAAACCCATGCACCGCGCGCGCCAGCCGAGCTTCGGCCTCGGATCGCGCAGGGTTACGCCGCGCGGCCGGCGCCGACAGAGTATGAGGTTCGGACATTCGCGTCATGGCAGCCACAGCGCAGGTCACAGCTCAGGTCGCGGCGCGGGGCACGTCGCCACCCTCGCCGGGCTCGTCGGACTCTTTCTCGAGGTGACGGAACACGGTCCGCGGATCGACCCCGAGATCGCGCGCGGTCTTGGTCCGGTTACCGTTGTTGAGCGCCAGGACTTCATTGATGTAGTCGCGCTGGAATTTGTCCTTGGCCTCGGCGAGCGTGAGGATCTGTGGCAGAACGTCGCCGGTCAGCCCGAGATCGTCGGGCCCGATCACGCTCGATTCGCACAGCACGATCGCCTTCTTGATCCGGTTCTCGAGCTCGCGGATGTTGCCGGGCCACGCGTGCTTGCGGATCGCGACCGCCGCGTTGGGCGACAGGCCCTTGACCTTGACGTCGTACTCGCGGGAATAGCGCGACAGGAGGTAGCGCGCGATCACCAGGACGTCCTCGCCGCGCGCGCGCAGCGGCGGCAGCTCGACGTTGACCACGTTGAGCCGGTAGTAGAGATCCTCGCGGAACCGGCCCTGCGCGATCTCCTTCTCGAGATCGCGGTTGGTCGCGGCGAGGATGCGGATGTCGCAGGTCTCGGGCCGGGTGTCGCCGACCTTGTAGACCACGCGCTCCTGCAGCGCGCGCAGGATCTTGACCTGCAGCTCGATCGGCATCTCGCCGATCTCGTCGAGGAACAGCGTGCCGCCGTCGGCCGCCTGGAACTTGCCCTGCTTGTTGGCGACCGCGCCGGTGAACGCGCCCTTGACGTGGCCGAACAGCTCGGACTCGAGCAGGTTCTCGGGGATCGCGCCGCAGTTGATCGTGATGAACGACTTGCCGTTGCGCGGCGAGCGGCGGTGGACCTCGCGCGCGATCAGCTCCTTGCCGGTGCCGGTCTCGCCGGTGATCAGCACGCTGATGTCGGTCGCGGCGATCTTCTCGACCTTGCGGAACACCTGCTGCATCGGCGGGCTGGTGCCGACGATCTCGCCGAACCGGTACTGCTCGAGCCGGTCGGACAGCCGCTTGTTGTCGACCCGCAGCTCGTTGAGCAACAGCGCGTTGGCGACGATCAGCGACGCCTGCGATGAGAACACGGTCAGGATCCGCAGCGTGTCGTGCTGGAACAGATCGCGGATCGAGTCGTTGCCGACGTAGATCAGGCCGAGCAGCCGGCCGCGGTCGAGCAGCGGCACGCAGATCACGCTCGAGACCTTGAGCTGCATCACGCTCTTGGCGGCGGAGAACTCGTCATCGCGCATCGCGTCCGAGACGATCACCGGCTTCCTCGACCGCACGACCTTGGCGATGATCGAGTCCGACAGCTGGGACACCGCGTCGGCGATGTTCTCGCGGTTCAGGTTGCGGGCGACCTTGACGTCGATCGTGTCGCCCTCGAGCAGGACCAGGAAGCCCTTGTCGGCGTTGGTGATCTGGATGACCGCGTCCATCAGCGCGTCGAGCAGCTCGCCGAGGTCGCGCTGGTGGATCAGCCGCTCGGAGAACTCGTAGAGCTTGGTATAGGCGTCGAGGTCGGCCATGGTCTCGCCGGCCTCTTCCTCGAGCGGCATCGAGTCGTCGATCATCGTGAACCGCAGCTCGCAGCTGCCGAACACCAGGCGATCGTCGTGGGTCAGCTTGTGCTTGCCGCGCTTCTTGCCGTTGACCACGAACTCGGACTTCTTGGGCGACAGCACGGTGTACATCTGGCCGTCGAAGTGCACCGCGAAGCCATCGACCACCAGTGGATCGGGCAGCACGATGTCGTTGTCGGGCCCCGAGCCGACCGACGTGATCTTCTTGTAGAGGTTGTAGACCGTGGGCGGATGACCGGGTGCGGTGAGCCGGAGCGAGGGCATTAGTCGTTCTCCCAGGAGAGCCCGATGCCCGCGCCGGTCGGCGTGATCATCGGGCCCAGGTGCAGGCGGTCGAGGGCGGAGGTCTGGCGAGGCGGTGGCTTGGGCCCGTCGGGCGGCAGATCGCGCAGCGGCGGCAACAGCGTGTCGTCGCCCTCGATCTGGACCCGCGGCTTGTAGTGGAGCAGCGCGTCGACCACGCCCCAGGCATAGACCGCGAAGAACGCGATGCCGGTGCCGATCTCGAGCTGCTGGAGCTGGCGGATCCCCGGGCCGTCGGCGACCGGGACCTTGGCGGTGAGGCCGTACTTGCCGGCGAGGTAGAGGAACGTCGTGACCGAGGCGCCGCCGGTGACGACCTCGCCGGCGGCGAACAGGATGCCGCGCACCGGTTGCTTGTTCTGGAACTGGCCGGCGCCGAACGGCGCGAAGTTGATGCCGAACGAGTGGCGCTCGACGACCACGAGGCTCTCCTTGTAGCGCCGGATCCGCTCGCGCTCGTCGGCGAGCTTGCGGAGCTGGGCGTCGCGCTCGGCGCGCGCCTCGATGTCGGCCTTGGTCTGATCGAACAGCCGGATCGCGCCCTCGGAGAACAGCAGGTCGGTCAGCGACTTGTCGGGCTGGATCTGCAGCGCCTTCTCGAACTCGGTCTTGGCCTCGATCCGGTGGCCGGTCTCGAAGTTGCTCGCGCCGAGGATCACGTGGGCCTCGACCAGATCGACCGGCAGCGCGAGCTTCTCGTCGGGGTAGAGCAGGAACGTGGTCAGCTTGCGGGCGGAGTCGTAGTCGTGCTGGCGGAACGCCTGGCGCGCGTGCTCGAGATCCTGGGCCGGCGAGCCGACCGCCGGCGAGGCCGCGACCGCGCCGGCGGCGGCGATCACCAGCACCATCACCGTGCGGTCTTGCACGTGACTTCTCTGGTCTTGCCCGCCTCGGCGACGACCTTGATCGGCGTCGGATCGAGGTGATCGCCGAGGAACTCGACCTCGACCGCCTTGGTCTCGTCGGTGCTGTCGCCGATGATGATCGAGAACGCGATGCCGAGGTTCGCGCTGCGCCCGGCGATCCGGGCCTCGGCGGCGGGGTTGGCCGGGCACAGCGGCAGCACGCGGCCGGGCAGGTACGGCATCACGATCGTGACGTCGTCGCCGGGCCGCACGACCTTGCTGTCTTCCTGGCAGCACTTGCTCAGGCTGAACACGTGGACCTCGGCCTCGGCGGACAGCTCGAGCTGGATCATGCCGCCGTCGGGGACCGGCTTGCGCGGGCCACCGCCCACCGCGTACTCGGCGTCCTTGGCGGGCGACACCCGGATCTGGGTCGGCAGGCTGGTCGCGACCTGCGGCGGCGCGGGCACGGGCGCGGCATCGATCGATACTCCGGGCGATACCCCGGGCGCCCCCCCGGGGTGCGCCCCGCTGCCGGAGCTGCCGGGCATGCCGGCCCCCGGCGTGGCCTCGCCGAGCGCGGCGACCGCGATCCCGGCGTCGGGCGCCACCGCGGGCGGCTCGACGTGCGAGACCGCGGTGTGCCGCGCCGGCAGCACCGGCGCGCTGCCATGATCGCCGGGGTCGATCGCGGCCGGCGGCGGATCGGCCGGCGGCGGCTGGGCATTGCGGTGGACCGCCCACGCGCACACCCCGAGCACGGCGACGAACCCGGCGGCGATCGCGTGGGTCCGGATCCGCCGTCGCCGGTTCAGGCCGTCGAGGATGTCGAGGACCTTGGCGTTGCTCGGGTCGATCGTCAGCACGCGGTCGAACACATCGAGCGCGGCGGCGCGGCGGTCCTCGGCGAGCTGGCGCTGGCCGCGCCGGGTCAGGTGATCGACCATCCGATCCTTGAGCGCCTGCTCGTAGGCCGCCGGGGTCTCGAAGTAGCGGCCGAGCTCGCCGGTCACCCGGTCGTGCTCGATCCCGCTCTCCTCGAGGTAGCCCTCGAGCGCGACCACCATCTCGCCGATCGCGGGGAACCGATCGGCCGGCGCGGCCGCCATCGCGCGCAGGATGATCCGGCCGAGCCGGTTGCCGATCCGCGGGTTGGCCTGGCGCGGATCGAGGAACTTGCACTCGGCGATCCGCTTGAGCACCTCGTGCGGGTTCTTGCCCTCGAACGGCAGCTTGCCGACGGTGAGCTGGTACAGCACGATGCCGGCGGCGAACACGTCGGTCCGGAAGTCGAGCGGCCGGCCCTCGACGTGCTCGGGCGCCATGTACGCCGGCGAGCCCAGGAGCTGGCCGGTCACGGTCAGCCGCTCGAGGTCGACCATGTGCGAGATCCCGAAGTCCATCAGCTTCACGACCCCGTCGGTGCGGATCATGATGTTCTCGGGCTTCACGTCGCGGTGCAGGATCCCGGCGGCGTGCGCGTGGGCGAGCGCGCGGCAGACCTGCAAGACGATCATCGCGCCGATCTCGGGGAACGTGATCGGCCGCTCGGTGATCCGCTGCTTGAGCGTCTGGCCGTCGATGAACTCGGTGACGATGTAGCTGCCGCCCGCGGCCTCGGCGTCCTGGGCCCCCGAGTAATCGAAGATCTCCAGGATGTTCTCGTGTCGCAGCTTGGCGACCGCCTGCGCCTCGCGCTCGAACCGATCGCGCGCTTCCTGGTAGTCGGCGAGGTGCTTGTGCAGGACCTTGATCGCCACCACGCGCTTCAGCTGGCGATCGATGCCGCGATACACGATCGCCATACCGCCTTGCCCGACACGTTCGAGCAATTCGTACTTGTCGAGAACCTGGCCGACCTGAATCACGTGCTCACGAACCGCCATGACAACGATGTCAGGGCAAGATGCCCAGCAGAAGAAAACCGTTCGAACGGGTGCGCCGCCTGGAAACCATGCCTAACTCCACAAGCCTACGCCTGTTCTGGCGGAGCCAGCAACCAATCCGCCCACCGAGCTGTGACGCAGAGGTCTGGGTTTCGAGGCCGTATGGCACGATCTGCCAGCGACAGTGCGTCGAGCCACGCTACCAGGAACACGGCACTCGCTTGCGTTTGTGTCTGCTCACGGTTCCGGGCGTCACCGAAAATCGTCGCCCCACCGGGGCCGGCCTCGCCGAAATTCGTCGCGCCCTTTGGCTGATCGCGCCCCGCCGCCGTCACGCCCTCGCTACGTCTTCAATCAAAGTCCTCGGCGATCTTCGCCAGCCTCGGCGATCTTCGCCAGCCTCGGCGGTCGTCGCCAGCCCTCGATCCTCCCCCGGTACTCGGCAGCCTTCGGTAGGCCCTCGGTCCATCGGCGAGCCCGCAGCTTCACCAGCGCCCGCCACCGCTCCGTTCGGCAATTGCCCGCAGAGCCTTGACTTGCTCCACCGGATCGCGTACTCGAATTGCCTCTCTAGGCACGTAGCTCAGTGGGAGAGCACTACCTTGACACGGTAGGGGTCCGCGGTTCAATCCCGCGCGTGCCTACAACCAGCATCAGCGCTCCGTAGGATCCAGGGGTCCGTTCGTCGAGCAGTAGATCTCTCCTCGAGGATGAGGAGTTGCGCATCCGGATCTCGCGCCGGATGGCAGTGTGGTGGGGACTCCATGGTGCGGCGGCCGCCTGAGCGGTGGGGCGTCGCCGGTGGGTTGCGGTTTGCGTTCCGGCGGCTACAGCGGCCGCGTGCGATCTCGCGGGCAAACCTGCGAGGTGGCGCGGTCGGCCGGCGGTATGCGCGATGCAACCGCCCGTCGTGGGCCATCCCAACGGCCCAAGGAGGTCTATGTCTGTCACGAAGCTGAAGACGGTCGGGAGCTGGTACGCGGCGTACGCTGACTACGCCGCGTCGGAGCGCACGAATGTGCGTGGGCGCGTGATCACCGGAATGTTGACCGGTGGTGACACGTCGCCCGATACCCCGGCCGTCGGCTCGGAGCCGCACCGACCACGTACTCGATAGAGTCGGCGCAGCTCTGGGCGTCGTGACGCTGCGTGAGGCGATCCACGCGGCGTCACGGCGCGCGCTATTTTCGGAGCGAAGTCCCCTGGCTGAGATCCGCGCGACGCGACGCGCGGTGGGGTGAATTCGCCGGCTCTGCCGGCGAAGAGGGGACGGGAACGTCCCCTGCGAGATGACATGGGCGGCCAAGTGCCGCAAGATGCGTGACGCCATGTCGGAACAGCCCGCGTCTACCCCGGTCGAAGAAGACATCCTGAACGGCCTGGTCGGCGCCACACCGACCCTGTCGCCGCTCGAGACGCTTCGCCACTCGACGGCGCACATCATGGCCAAGGCGGTCCAGAAGCTGTTCCCCGAGACCAAGGTCACGATCGGCCCGTCGATCGAGACCGGGTTCTATTACGACTTCGATCGCAAGGAGCCGTTCACCGAGGCCGACCTCGCCAAGATCGAGACCGAGATGACCGCGATCGTGAAGGCGAACGAGCCGTTCGTCCGCCACGAGATCCCGCGCGACGAGGCGCGCGCGATGTTCGACAAGCTGGGCGAGACCTACAAGGTCGAGCTGATCGACAGCTTCCCGCCCGACGCCGTGGTCTCGTACTACACGACCGGCGACTGGCTCGACCTGTGTCGCGGCCCGCACGTCAAGGCGACCGGCGAGGTCAAGGCGTTCAAGCTGCTGTCGGTCGCCGGCGCGTACTGGCGCGGCAACGAGCGCAACCCGCAGCTGCAGCGGATCTACGGCACCGCGTTCGCGTCGAAGGCCGACCTCGACGCCTATCTCAAGATGCTCGAGGAGGCCAAGCGCCGCGACCACCGCCGGATCGGCAAGGATCTCGATCTGTTCTCGATCGACGAGACGATCGGCGCCGGCCTGGTGCTGTGGCACCCCAAGGGCGGCCGGATCCGGCACCAGATCGAGACGTTCTGGCGCGAGGAGCACTTCGCGCACGGCTACGAGCTGGTTTCGTCGCCGCACATCGCGCGCGACGAGCTGTGGAAGACCTCCGGTCACCTCAGCTTCTACAAGGAGAACATGTTCTCCGGCATGAAGGTCGATGATCAGGAGTACATCGCCAAGCCGATGAACTGCCCGTTCCACTGCACGATGTTCAAGAAGGGCCTGCGCAGCTACCGCGAGCTGCCGCACCGCTGGGCCGAGCTCGGCACCGTGTACCGCTACGAGCGCTCGGGCGTGATGCACGGCCTGCTCCGGGTGCGCGGGTTCACCCAGGACGACGCGCACCTGTTCATGACCCGCGAGCAGCTGCCGGGCGAGCTCGAGCGCGTGGTCAACTTCTGCCTCTACATCCTGCGGACGTTCGGGTTCACCGAGTTCAAGCTCTACCTGGCGACCAAGCCCAAGGACTCGATCGGCGAGCCCCAGATGTGGGAGGTCGCCGAGAAGGCGCTGCTCGACGTGCTCGAGAAGTCGGGGCTGCCGTACGAGATCGACCACGGCGGTGGCGCGTTCTACGGCCCCAAGATCGACCTCAAGCTCAAGGACTGCCTCGGCCGCGAGTGGCAGTGCTCGACGGTGCAGGTCGACTTCAACCTGCCGGAGCGGTTCGATCTGCAGTACGTCGGCAACGACGGCGCCAAGCACCGGATCGTCATGGTCCACCGCGCGCTGATGGGCTCGATGGAGCGGTTCTTCGCGGTGCTGACCGAGCACTACGCCGGCGCGTTCCCGGTCTGGATGGCGCCGATCCAGGCGCGGGTGATCTCGATCGCCGATCGCCAGGAGGTGTACGTCAACGAGGTCGCCGAGAGCCTGACCAAGCGCGGGTTCCGGATCGACACCCACACCGGCGGCGAGAAGCTCGGCGCCAAGATCCGCCAGGCCCAGCTCGAGAAGATTCCGTTCATGCTGGTATGCGGCGACAAGGAGGTCGAGGCGCGCGCGGTGGCGGCGCGGACCCGCGAGGGCCAGCAGCTCCCGGCGATGCCGATCGAGGACTTTGCCAACCACCTCACGGCGGCAGCAGCGATCCCCCGCGGCGGTGTCATACCCGGCCAGGCCTGAGCGCCAGCGCCCTTACAGTGGCCACGGACGGCACCTCGGATCGGCCCGGGGTCGGGTCCAAAGCTCACCGAATTTCGCGAGAAACAGGCTCCCACCGTGCGCTGGACGGGGTACAACCTGCGCCTGCCCTGCGCAGAGGAGATCGCTGAGACACATGCTCATGAGTGACGTGACCCAATGAACGGTCGGCCGCCTGGACGTTTTGATCGCCGCCGGCCCGAGCAGGGCCTCCGAATCAACCATCGAATTCGCGTCCCGGAGATCCGGGTCATTCTCGAGGAAGAGCAGCTCGGCATCATGCCGACGCACGAAGCGCTGCGGCTCGCCGAAGAGAAGGGCCTCGATCTGGTCGAGATCTCGCCGCGCGCGTTTCCTCCTGTCTGCCGGATCATGGATTACGGCAAGTACCAGTACGAGGAAGCGAAGAAGAAGCAGCAGCAGCGCAAGAAGGCGTCGACGGTCGAGACCAAGGAGATCAAGTTCCGGCCCAAGACCGAAGAGCACGACATGGACTTCAAGGTGAAGCATGTCCGGCGCTTCCTCGAGGGCGGCAACAAGGTCCGGCTCGCCGTGGTGTTCCGCGGCCGCGAGATCACGCACCCGCAGACCGGCATGAAGGTCCTGAACCGCGTCGTCGAGCTGTGCAGCGACATCGCGACGGTCGAGGCGACCCCCAACATGGAAGGCCGCCGCATGATCATGGTGATCGCGCCCAAGCCGAACGTGGTGCGCAAGGCCGCCGAGGCCAAGAAGGCCGCCGTGGCCGCGCAGCTCGCCGCGCTGGCGCAGAAGAAGGATCAGCCGGGTGGCAAGCGTCAGCCCGAGGAGGTCATCGATGACGATGATGATCTCGACGAGGACGCGATCAACGCCGACGTCGACGATGAGGACGACGACGACGAGGCCGAGGCGCTGCCCGACGAGGCTGCCAAGGCCTGAGCGGCTCCTGAGCGCTTGGCGAGGTCGTCGAGCGGCTCCTGAGCGCCTGGCGAGGTCGTCGAGCGGCTCCTGAGCGGCTGGCGAGCATTGTCGAGCGGCTGGCGAACGTCGTCGAGGCGGCTCCTGAGCGCCCGGCGAGCGTCGTCGAGCGGCTCCCTGAGCAGCTAGCGAGCGTCGTCGAGCGGCTCGCCATGAGCTGGGCGAGCCGCCTATCGAGGCGTCAGCCAAGCGGCTGTAGATCCTCGTGAAACAGCCGGGATCGGTTTCTCGGTCGGCCGGCTGTTTCGCCGCGAAAACGATTGCCTTTATCCGGGGTGTGGGGCATAAGAACCACCCTCCGTTCCGCGGAAGTCAGCTATGCCCAAGGTAAAGACACACTCCGGTGCCAAGAAGCGGTTCAAGCGCACCGCTACCGGCAAGTTCAAGTTTGCGCACGTGTTCAAGCGGCACTTGCTGACCGGGCGCTCCAAAAAGCGCAAGCGTCAGGCGCGCAACGGCGCGTATGTCCCGGACGCGCACCATCATCAGATCGAGAAGCTCCTGCCGTACAAGGAGTAAGGATTCGCCATGCCCCGCGCAAAACGAGGATTCAAAGCCCGCCGTCGCCGCAACCGCATCCTGAAGGCCGCCAGCGGCTTTCGCGGCAAGCGGTCGAGCTGCCATGCCGTCGCCAACGAGGCGGTGCAGCACGCCTGGATGCACATGTACCGGTCGCGCAAGGTCAAGAAGCGGGACTTCCGCTCGCTGTGGATCCAGCGGATCAACGCCGCGGCGCGTGGCCTCGGCCAGAGCTACTCGAAGCTGATGGGCAAGCTCGGCACGTCGCGCATTGCGCTCAACCGCAAGATGCTGGCCGAGATCGCGATCAGCGATCCCGTGGCGTTTCAGAAGATCGCCAGCGCGTAGCGGGTCGATCGTTCTGACGTAGAAACGGCGGCCCCGAAAGGGTCGCCGATTTTTGTGTTTGTCGTGCACCGCGCATGCGGGCGAACCGGATGGCCATGTCCTCTGCCAAAGACCTCATCGCGAACCTCGAACGCCTCGGCGACGACTTCGCCGCGCAGATCCAGCCGCTCACCGATGAGCAGGGCATCCGCGCGGCCCAGGCGGGCTTCCTGGGCAAGAAGGGCAAGCTGTCCGAGCTCATGAAGGAGCTGGGCCGGCTACCGGCGGGCGATCGCCCGCTGGTCGGCGCCGCCGCCAACAAGGTCAAGCAGGCGATCGAGGATCAGGTCGCCGCCCGGCTCGGCGAGCTCGCGGATGCCGTGGGCCGCGCGGACCTCGCGCGCACGATCGACGTGACGTTGCCGGCGCGCCCGGTCGGCGGCGGTCACCTGCACCTGCTGACCCAGGTCCGGCTCGAGTCGATCGCGATCTTCGCCGAGCTCGGGTTCGTGGTCGCCGACGGCCCGCAGATCGAGACCGACTGGCACACGTTCGAGGCGCTCGCGATCCCCAAGGAGCACCCCGCGCGCGACATGCAGGACACGTTCTACATCTCCGAGGAGATCGTGCTGCGGACCCACACCTCGCCGGTGCAGGTCCGCACGATGCTGACCCAGCCGCCGCCGATCCGGATCATCGCGCCCGGCCACGTGTTCCGCCGCGACGACGATCCGACGCACTCGCCGATGTTCACCCAGCTCGAGGGCCTCGCCGTCGACGAGGGGCTGTCGTTCGCCGATCTCAAGGGCGTGCTGCTCCACTTCGTGAAGCGGTTCTTCGCGCGCGACCTCGCGATCCGGCTGCGGCCGAGCTACTTCCCGTTCGTCGAGCCCGGCGCCGAGGTCGACATGCAGTGCAGCTTCTGCATGGGCAGCGGCTGCCGGATCTGCAAGGGCACCGGCTGGGTCGAGATCGGCGGCTCGGGCATGGTCGACCCCGAGGTGTTCGGCCACGTGAACATCGACGCCGAGAAGTACACCGGGTTCGCGTTCGGCATGGGCCTCGAGCGCATGGCGATGCTTCGCCACGGCGTCAAAGACATCAAGTTCTACTACGAGGGCGACGTTCGGTTCCTGGAGCAATTCTGATGAAGGTCCTGTGGAGCTGGCTACTCGAGCTGTGTGACTTGCCGGCCCAGCCGACGGTCGAGGACGGGGCGCGCGCGCTGACCCGCGTCGGCCTCGAGATCGAGGGCCTGACCGACCTCGGCGCCGGGTTCTCCGGCGTGGTGGTCGCCCAGGTCGTGGCCAAGCAGCCGCACCCGCAGTCCGACAAGCTGACCCTGGTCGACGTGATCACCGAGCGCGCCGGGGCGGCGACCCGCGTGGTGTGCGGCGCCACGAACGTGCCGGCGCCGGGCGGGAAAGTCCTGTGGGCGCAGGTCGGCGCGACCTTGCCCAAGGCCGGCGGCGGCACGATCACGCTCGGCGAGAAGCCGGTCAAGGGCGTGATGTCGCCCGGCATGCTGTGCGCCGAGGACGAGCTCGGGCTCGGCGACGAGCACGCCGGGATCATCGTGCTCGACCCCGACGACGCCACGCCGCTCGGCGCGCCGGCGCAGCGCGCGCTCGGCATCGATGACTGGGTGCTCGAGGTCAACGCGCCGGCCAACCGCGGCGACGTGCTCGGCCACCTCGGCGTGGCGCGCGAGCTGGTCGCGGCGCTGCGCGGCAAGCTGGTGCTGCCCGACGTCGATCTGCGCGGGCTGAGGGCCGAGCCGGGCGCGACCGACGAAGCAACGGACGAAGCGACCGACGAGACCGTGCTCGCCGTCGCGATCGCCGATGCCGTCGCGTGCCCGCGCTACACCGCGCGCCGGATCGTGGGCCTGCGGGTCGGACCCTCGCCGCGGCGGATCGCGCAGCGCCTGCGCGGCGTCGGCGTGCGGCCGATCTCGAACCTGGTCGACGCCACCAACTACGTGATGTTCGAGCTCGGCCAGCCGCTGCACGCGTTCGACGCCGACACGCTGACCGCGGGGACGATCCGGGTCGCGCCCGCGGCCGACGGCGAGCGGTTCACCACGCTCGACAACGTGGTGCGCACCCTGGTGCCGGGCGATCTCGTGATCCGCGATGGCGACCGCGGGATCGCGCTCGCCGGGGTGATGGGCGGGCTCGACACCGAGGTCACCGCGCGTACCACGCGGGTGCTGCTCGAGAGCGCGAGCTTCCAGCCGCTGGCGGTGCGGCGGACCGCGCGCCGGCTCGGGCTGCACTCCGAGGCGTCGCATCGCTACGAGCGCCACGTCGACCCCGAGCTGGCGGCGCTGGCGTCGGCGCGCGCGGCGCGCCTGCTGTGCATCGCCGGCGGCGGCAGGGTCGCCGGCGAGCTGGTCGACGCGTATCCCGGGCGCCGGGCGCCGGCGAAGATCACGGTGCGGCTGCCGCGCGTGCAGCTCGTGACCGGCGTGGCGCTCGACGCCGCGACCTGCCGCGATGCGCTCGAGCGGCTCGAGCTCGGCGTGACCGAGCTCGGCGCCGGCCCCACGACGATCTTCGAGGTGACGCCGCCGACCTCGCGGGTCGACGTCGCGCGCGAGGTCGACGTGATCGAGGAGATCCTGCGCGTCGTCGGCTACGCCCAGGTCGCGTCGAGCGTGCCGCCGCTGCGTCAGGCGCCCGGCGTGCGGCCGGCGGACCGCGGCGACGTCGCGCGGCTGGCGCTCGCGGCGGCCGGGGCGAGCGAGGCGATCACCCCGGCGTTCCAGTCGGCGGCCCGCGGCCTGGCGCTCGGCATCGCGGCCACCGACCGCCGCGCGCAGCCGATCGCGCTGCGCAACCCGATGACGACCGATCAGGCGGTGATGCGCACGTCGCTGCTCCCGAACCTGCTGGCCGCGGTCGCGCGCAACCAGAGCTTCGGCCGCCCCGACGTCTCGCTGTTCGAGGTCGGCAGCGTGTTCTGGCGCCGCGGCGCCGGCATCACCGAGCAGCCGATGCACGAGCTGGCCGACGAGCCGACCTGGGCGGCCGGCGTGCTGGCCGGGCGGCGTCCGGCGCAGCTCGGGCAGGGCGCGGCGTGGGACGTGTTCGACGCCAAGGCGCTCGCGCTGACCGCGATCCGCGCGGTGTCCGGCGAGCTGGCGCTGCGCGTGCGGGCGACCCGCGCGGTGGCCTATCTCCATCCCGGCGTCGCCGGCGAGATCGCGCACGGCGCCGACGTCATCGGCTGGTTCGGCGAGGTCCACCCCGACGTCCGCAAGCGGCTCGGCGTCGACGGCCCGGTGTTCGCGTTCGAGCTCGATCTGACGCGGCTGCCGCTCGCGGCGCCGGCGGTGATGCAGCCGGTCCCGCGGTTCCCGGGCTCGACGCGCGACGTCTCGCTGCTGCTCGCGGCCGACATCCCGGCGGCGCGGGTCGCCGAGGTCATCGAGCAGGTCGCCGAGCCGCTGGTCCAGCGGACCTGGCTGCTCGAGGACTACCGCGACGCCAAGCTCGGCGACGGCCACAAGAGCATGCTGTGGTCGATCGAGTACCGCTCGCCGGATCGCACGCTCACGGTCGACGAGGTCGACAAGGCGCACGAGGCGATCGTCGGCCGGCTGGTCGAGAACTTGCCGGCCCAGCGCCGGTGACCGGCGCCGGTCGCGCCGGCGGGCCGCGGCGCACGAGCTGGCGAACATTCGTTCGCCGCTCTTGTCGATCGGCTTGCCGGCATACTGCCGGCCGCGCGTGACCGGAAAAGATCGTCCACTCGAGGACTCGCTGACTCAGGTCTCGTCGTCGTCGATCTGCAGCACGGTCTCGCTCGGCACGCTGTCGATCTGGCCGCGGTGCAGGGCGGCCAGGTGCTTGGCGAGCAGCGCTGGCGCGGTGGCCGCGCGCAGCACCGCCGAGGCCGGCGGCTCGACATGCAACGCCTTCTCGCCGCCGCCCCACCGGGCGGGCCCGATGCGCAGCCGCACCGGCGCGCCTTCCTCGGGGACCATGGTGCAGGCGGACGCGTCGAACTTGACGTCGCGCCCGTCGTCCGTGGTGATCACGCCGAAGCCTTGCTCGCGCCGGAATGACGTGACGTGGCCGCTGATAAGCTCGTCCACCATAGTGCCGACTATGAGCTGAGCGCTCGACGCAAGTCACGCACAACCGACGGGAGACCGCGAACAGCTCGTATGAACAGAGATCGGCGGGCGACGTGTACGTGCGCTGCACGGTCTTTCGAATCACCGGGAGCGGGCGCGCATACGGAAAATTGCGGCAACTCGTCGAGCGTCCGTGTTCGTCCTCGCGAATCTCGCGGCGCTG
>DATBBB010000268.1:0-6199 GCA_036271215.1 Kofleriaceae bacterium
AGCATGTCATGGAGCCCTCACGGCTCGTACACATGGTAGTGACAATGACGCACAAGGTCGCTGATTGCGTGACGAAATTGGCAGTGTGACAATATTGACAGTCGTCTCGACGTTGTAGGTGCCGCCGATCGCGACACGTGCGCGAACCCACTCCCATGTTCGCACGCGTGTCGTGCAGTCATACAGCCGATCTTGAATACTAATTAATCAGTCAATTGGGAGTTGTGAAGGTGCCGGCCGTTAGATCGTGTGAGCCGCACGGCTCGGAGGCCGGCACCTGGGCAAGACCCAAGCGATCTAGGCTCGGCGCGCAGGCCTTGACGCTAGGTGCGCGCGATTGCGGAGCGCAGGGCCCACGTGCTCGCGATCAGCATCAGGACCGCGGCGGTGGCGGCGGCGCGGCGGTTGGTCGAATCCGCCGGGGCAGGCGCGGGATCGCCGGCGGCGGTGTGCAACTCGGCGGGCGGCGTGGGCGGCGCCGGCAGCTCGCCCTTGCCGAGCTCGATCGCGTAGGCGGCGGCGAGCCGGGCGAACTTCACCGCGTGCGCGGCGTTGGCGCCGCTGGTCTCGAGCGTGTCCTTGTTCGTGTGGATCAACCGGTTGGCCTGGGCGAACCGCGCCTCGAACGGCATCGACGCCGGCACGCCGATGCGGTGCCACGCGGCGTGATCGGAGCACGCGTAGCCGCAGGCGTCGTAGCCCCAGGTCGCGCCGACGTAGGTATCGATCAGCCGGCCGAGGAACGCGTTCTGGGGCGCGCTGGTGAAGTCCTTCATCAGCCAGATATCTTTGTCCGAGCCGTGGAAGTTGGTCATGTCGAGCTGCAGCGCGCCGACGACGTTGATCCCGCGCTGCTTGTAGTCGCGCGCGATCTGCAGCGAGCCGCGCAGCCCGACCTCCTCGGCGGCGTACGCCATCAGCTGGATCGTGCGCGCCGGGCGATAGTCGCCGGCGAGCAGCACGCGCGCGACCTCGGTCAAGGTCGCGATCCCGGATGCGTCGTCGTCGGCGCCGGGCGCGGTGCTCGACGTGCCGCCGATCGCGATCGAGTCGAGGTGGCCGCCGATCACGATCACCTCGCTGGCGCGCGTGGTGCCCGGGATCGTCATCACGACCGACTTCTGCGGGTAGCCGGTATCGACCAGCTCGACGGTGACCCGGCGGCGGGTCGAGAAGCTGCGCCAGCGATCGCGCAGCCAGGTCGCCGCGGCGGCGCCGCTGTCGGACCGATAGTAGCGGTTCTTCATCGCCGACAGCTCGGCGATCGTGGCCGCGATCCGCGCGGCGTCGAGCTGGGGCAGCACGGCGCGGACCTCGGCGGGCCGGTCGATCGTGTAGTCGGGCCCGGGCCGCGCGGCATCGTGCGCGTGCAGCAACGCGGCGTGGGCGTCGGCGAGCGAGTCGTGGAGCTCGAACCCGCCGCAGCGGTCGTGGCGGGCGTGGATCTCGGCGGCGAGCGCCCCGAGGTCCTGGGCCGGTAGCTCGATCACCGCGACGTCGCCGTCGGACTCGATCACATCGAGCGGGGCGCCCCGGCGGGCGGCCACGGCGCGCGCGGCGTCGAGCGCGTCGGCGCCGATCGAGAGGTAGCGCGGGCCCCGCTCGGCGGTGGCACCGGTCTCGGCCTCGGATTCGGATTCGGGTTCGGGCGGCGCCCCCGGGCTCGTACAACCCACGGCGGCGGCGAGGGCGACCGCGATCCACATGCTGCGCATACACCGAGCATAGCGCGCCCGCGCGCAGATGGTGCATTGTCGCGGGGCCCGTGCTGCCGTCGCTGTCGATCGTGATTCCCGCCTACAACGAGGCCGCGTCGATCGAGGCCAGCGTGCGCGACGCGCTGGCGGTCGGGGCCGCGCATGCCGGGGCGCTGGAGGTCCTGGTGTGCGATGACGCGTCGCGCGACGACACCCGGGCGGTCGCCCTGGCCGTCGCGGCGCGCGATCCGCGGGTGAGCGTGCTGCACCGCGCGCACAACCGCGGGATCGAGGCGTCGATCCGCGCGCTGTACGCCGAGGCGCGCCACGCCTGGGTGTTCCTCAACAGCGCCGATCGCCAGTGGCCGATGACCGCGCTCGCGCCGATGGTGGCGGCGGCCGAGGCCGGCGCCGACTTCGTGATCGGCGTGCGGTCGAACAAGCGCGAGGTCTACACACCGTACCGCCGGGTGATCTCGTGGAGCTACGAGCGCATCGTGCGCGGGCTCGGCGCGCCGGGCGGCGATCCGGGGTCGATCAAGCTGGCGCGCCGGGCGCTGTTGCATCGCCCGGTGGTCGCGCACGGCGTGTTCGCCGAGGGCGAGCGCGTGATCCGCGCGGCGCGCGGCGGCGCGCGGGTCGTCGAGGTCGCGGTCGAGTTTCATCGCCGCGGCGCGGGCCAGGCGACCGGCGCGCGGCGCGACGTCGTGGTGCGCGCGGTGCTCGACGCCGGCCGGGTCGCCGCGTCGCTCGGGCTCGGTGTGCCGGCGCCGGCGCTGCCGGTGCCCGATCTCGTGCGGTGATCGCCCAGATCTCGGTCGCGGCGACGCCCTGAGCCCGCGGGCGCCGTGGCACGATGGCGGCGGTGACCGCGCCGCCCGAGCCTCGCTGGACGCACCGCGTGCGCGCGCGGCTCGCCGGCTGGGCGCGCCGGTTGTGGGCGCCGGGCGGCCGCCGGCCGCGGCTGATCCAGCTCGCGGCGTGCCTGCTGATCGCCGGCATGTACTGCACCAACCAGGACATGGGGCACCAGCCGGATGCGCCGCGCGGCGACGGCGTGTACCGGCCGGTGCTGGCGCGCGGCGACGGCCACATGCTGTACCTGATGGCGCGCTCGACCGCGCTCGATCTCGACTGGCGGTTCGACAACGACCTGGCGCGGTTCGGCGATCCGTGGCGCCAGCGGGTGACCGCGACCGGGCGCAAGGCGATCGTGCACCCGATCGGCCCGGCGCTGGTGTGGACGCCGCTGATCTGGATCGCCCAGGCCGGCGCGGTGATCGCCAACGCGCTCGGCGCGCAGATCCAGCTCCACGGCTACACCCTGTGGCACCAGCGGTTCGTGTTTCTGTCGAGCGTGCTGTTCGCGTGCGGCGCGGCGCTGCTCGGCGGCCGGCTGGCGCGCCGGCTGATCGGCGGCGCGTGGGCGCCGGCGTACGCCGCGGTCGCGGTGCTGCTCGGGACCTCGCTGACCTACTACGCGACCTACATGCCGAGCTACTCCCACGCGATGGACGCGATGGCGTGCGCCGGGTTCCTCGGCTACTGGGCGAGCTCGACCGGGCGCTCCGACCGCCGGCGCTGGGTTGGGCTCGGTGTGCTGCTCGGGGTGGCGGCCCTGGTCCGGGTCCAGGAGCTCGCGATGGGCGTGGTCGTCGCGCTCGAGGTCGTGGCCGAGACCGTGCGGCGCCGCGGCCGGTGGCGCGAGGTGCTCGGCTGGTGGCTCGGCGGCGCGGCGACCCTGGCGATCGCGCTGATCGTGTTCGTGCCGCAGCTCGCCGAGTGGCACGTGGTGTTCGGCAAGATCACCGAGCTGCCGCAGGGCGCGCGCTTCACCCGGCCGAACGCGGCGATGATCGGCGAGGTCCTCTGGGCGCCGCGCAACGGCTGGTTCTCGACCACGCCGATCGCGTATGCCGCGGTGCTCGGGCTGTTCGCGCTGCCGCGGCGGGCGCGAATGGCGGCGGCGGGCCTCGTCGCCGCGGTCGCGATCCAGGTCTACCTCAACAGCACGATCCTCGACTGGTGGGGCGGCGCGGCGATCGGCCAGCGCCGGCTGTGCAACGTGTCGCTGCCGCTGGTGATCGGCCTCGCGGCCCTGCTGTGGCGGATGGGGCGGCTCGCGCGCCGGCTGCCGGTGCGGGCGCGCCACGCGATCGCGCTGGCGATCCTGGGGCCGCTGATCGCGTGGAACCTGATGCGGGTGTTCGAGCTACGCGGCGGCGTCTCGGCGCCCGACACGCTGATCCCGACCTGCTGCGATCGCGTGCCGCGCCTGCTGCGCACGCCGCTGGCCGCCGTGTACCGCGCGGTCGGCGATCCGTTCGAGCTGCCGGCGAGCGCGTGGTTCGCGTGGCGCCACGCCGTGCCGATCGACCGCTGGGACCACATCGTCGGCAACTACCCGCTGGTCCCGGCGCTCGACTCGCTGATCGATGACTCGCTGTGGTCGCAGCGCGGCACCTGGCACCTCGGCAGCGCCGGCATCGAGCCCTACCTGGTCGCCGGCTGGTCGCGCTCGGTGACGCCGGCGGGCGATCGCGCCCTGCGCTGGACCACCGCGCCGTCGGCCACCGCGCTGGTGCCCAACCTGATGCCCGACGGCCAGCGGCTCACCCTGTGGCTCGCGCCCGCCGGCGCCCACCACGCCACCGTGCGGTGGAACGGCGCGATCGTCGCCGACGTCGACCTCGCCGGCTGGACCCCGGTCCGGTTCGATCTGCCCGCCATCGCCTTGCACACCAACGAGCTGACGATCGAATCATCGCCGGCGCCGCTCGCGGCTCCGCCGCCGGCTTCGGCACCCGCCGGCCCGGCGCCGCCCGGCCCGGTCGGCGTCGCCGTCGGCGACCTCGGGGTCGAGCTGCTGCATCCATGACGGCTACTGAATTCTATCGACGGCGATGGTCGCGGTCCAATGCTGCAATTGGTCGAGCTGCACGCGACAGGCGGCTGTTGACGATCGCTCGCACGTCGAATTCACCCGGCCTGGACCGGCGAAGCCTCGCCTCACGTCACACCGGATTGGGCTCGCCTCGAGACCCAGGAGCACGCTGGGAGGTGAGTAAACTCCTGCTCGTGACATCCACGCACGTGCGTCCGCCCACCGGATGACCCGACAACTCCTGTTGCCGGGTAATCTCTTGACAGTCGGCCCCCGCCCAAGGCATCCATGATAGGTTGCGTGGTGCTGGTTGGTGGTAGGGCTGATTCAACATGCGGAGGAAGCCGAAGAAGACGGAGCGTGTATCTCCGTCGCCCGTTGTCGTGCTTGAGGCGTTCGGTGATCCGGATGACCACCTACGCCTGTCGACGCTGATCGCAGCTGTGGTGACGAAGGACGAAGTGGTGACGAAGACCCTTGACCCGGCGGCAGCGGCGACCCTCCGCGGAGTGGCGCGGCGTCTCACCGATGATCGCGGGCCGCGTAGCTGGCGCGAGCGGCGCACCGACTTCATCGATGTCACTCGCCTCATGCCAGCCGGAACGGTCGTCCTGCGAGATCCCGACGCGTTCGCCGAGACCTACACGTTCGATAACTCCGCGGATTGGGACGACGAGACTCTCTATCGAGAGCGAGGTGAGTTCTTCGAGACCCTGATGGAGCCCATCGCCCGCGGAGCGATCGAGCTCGAACGCACGGCGCCCGATCCGCGTTTCTCGAAGCGACTCGCCAACGCGGCGGTTTCGGTGAGGGACGCGCATGGCGATCCGACCGATCCGTATACCTCCCTCGTCGGGCCGGACGCCCATGGGGCGCTTGGCTGGTTGCTCCGGAAGAAGCACCTCGCCGAAGATGCTGTGGACGAGCTGATCGAAGACGGTGTGGGACCAGAGCTCGATCGCCACCTCCTTCTGGTCACCTATGATCATCTCCTTCCGGCGACGCGTGCCGCGGCATACCGGCTAGCAGTGCTTCGCGGCGAGCAGGCGCTGAACGGCGCGATCGGTCCGTTCCCGGTGCAAGCGAAGCCCGCCGCGAACGCCGTGACGAGGGCCCAGGTGGAAGACCTGCTCTCGTGCGGGTTCCTGCGGCGAACGACGCCCGAAGGTCGTGTTCGTATGCCGCGGATCGTGCGTGATGTCGTCCTCGCGCGCGCCGATGCGGAGGACCCCGATGCGGTCGTGGAAGATCACAAGGCCGCTTTCGTCCATCTCGAGCAGCTTGATAAGCCTTCGCACATCGCGTCCATGATCGAGTGTCACCATCACGCCGTCCACGGTCTCCTCATCGAGCAGGCGATCGCCACGGCGAGATTTTATGCGACGGATCTACGAGAGCTCGCGATCCGGCTGAGCCGCAGAGAACAATGGAACGATGCGGCGGCGGTCTATCGCAAGATCGTCAAGCTCGATCGCGCAGATGCCTACGCGTGGGAGTACCTTGGGTACAACCTCGTGCGAGCTCAGCGCCAGCCAGACCAGCTGACGAAAAATGCCAACGAGAGCGCGCGCCGGCCGTCACCTGCCTGGCACCGAGCCAACACGATCAGCGCAGATCG
>DATBBB010000269.1:0-1644 GCA_036271215.1 Kofleriaceae bacterium
GGCCGTGAAGTGCGCGACGTCAGCGACGATGACCAGCTTGCCCCGCGCGCAAGAGATGCTAACGTTCAGCAGGTTCGGCGCGTCGGTCACCAGGCCGCTCGGCCGCAGCGGCGGGGGCGTCGACCAGATCGATGAGGACGACGTCGCACTCGCGGCCCAGGAAGCGATGGACCGTGCTGCACTCGACCACGTCGCCGATCGCGCGCTCGGCGAGCAGCCGGCGGACCTCCGCGGCCTGCGCGGCATACGGCGTGATCACCGCGACCGATGTCGCACCGCCGCGGATCGCCTCGAGCGCCAGGTCGGCGGTGATCTCCGCCGACCCCGGATTGATCCGCGAGCTGCCCTTGGGCGCGCTGGCAGCTCGTGCGGCCTCGGGTATCGACGACCGCAATTGGCATGCCCGGAAACGGCGCGCCGGCGGCGATCGCCTCGGTCGCCGTGCGGTCGGCCGCGTGGACGAGCCTGCCGCCATAGAACAGCCGGCCGACAAGATCGCCGATCGCGGGTGCATGCGGTACTGGATCTCGAGCATCGCGACCACGTCGGAGTGCAGCGGATCGGGGATCGTCACGTCGAACACGCCGCGGCCGATCGCACGCCGCACCAGGTCTTCGTTCGATTGCACGATCGGCGGCAGCTGGCGCGGGTCGCCGACCACGATCGCCGCGCGCCGGCACAAGCACTCCACGGAGAACAGCCGCAGCAGCGTCGTCATCCCGGCCTCCTCGGCGATCAGCACGTCGAACCGCGGGCCGGCCATGACCGGTGCGAGGTACGCTTTGGTCAGCGTGCACATCACGACGCGCGCGCCGGTCACGATCCGCGCTTCGAGATCGCGATCGGCGGCGGCGTGCTGCGCGATCCGCGCCCGGGCCAAGGTGCGGATCCGCTCGAGCCGGGCGATGCGGTGCTCGAGCGCGTGACGCTGCTCGGCGGGCTGGCGCGCGCGATCAGCTCGGCGAGCCCGGGCGAGAACACGCGGACCAGCGCGGCGGCGCGCAGGCGCGGTGCCGCGTCGCCGAACAGCGACTGCTGCGCGACGCCGTCGGTCGCCAACTCGGCGGCCAACGCCTGCGCGTAGTCCACCTGCTGGGTGACCTCGCCGAGCCGCGCGCGCAGCCGCTCGAACCACGTGCGGTGCGCGCCGTGCAGGCGATCGACGATGTCGCGAGCTCGGCGCCGAACGTCTTGGCGGTGCTGCGGCCGAGCCGGATCAGCGTACCGGCCTCGATCGCCGGCGCGAGCCATAGCCGGGTCGCGAGCTTGGCGAGCAGCTGATTAATCGCCGCATTGGTGGTCGACACCAGCAGGATCCGCTGGTCCTGGGCGAGCAGCTCCTTGACGACATGGGTCAAGGTGACCGTCTTGCCGGTGCCCGGCGGGTCCCACAGGAACGCGAGATCGCTATCGCTGCACAGCTGGACCGCGGCGCGCTGGCTCGCGTCGAGCCCGGCGTGATCGGTTTAGCTATCGGCGCCGGGAGCCCGAGCGTAGGTGATGCACGAGCTGGTCTCGCGCCATGCGCAGACGATGCTGGCCGAGTTGCGCGACGCCGACGGCCGGGGCCTCCTGAATCAGGGACGATCGTCGCGTCCGGATTCTGGACAATAACCGGACTTCATTTGTCGGGCGCAACGAGGC
>DATBBB010000270.1:0-42373 GCA_036271215.1 Kofleriaceae bacterium
TATCCCAACGCGGCGAGCGACCTCGCGACCTACCGCAGCCAGTTCGGCCTGCCGGCCTGCACGGTAGCCAGCGGCTGCCTCACGATCGATAACGCGCAGGGCGCCGGCAACTCGCCCGCGGGTGACGACTGGACCGTCGAAGCCGCGCTCGACCTCGACCTGGCGAGCGCCGCGTGCCCGACCTGCAAGCTCCTGCTCGTCGAGGCCAAGGACGACCAAGGCACCGGTCTGTTCACCGCGCAACACCAGGCCGCCGCCCACGCCGGTGTCGTCGCCATCAGCAACAGCTGGGGTGGTCCATCGGATGGCTCGGACGTGTCGGAGGACTCGCAGTTCTTCACCATCTCCGGCGTCGGCATCTTCGTGGCGAGCGGTGACAATGGCAATACCGGCAGTACGCCCGACTTTCCAAGCACGGCGTCGCACGTGACCGGTGTCGGCGGTACGCACCTCGTCAAGGCGACCGGCACCACGCGTGGCTGGACCGAGACCGTGTGGGGCGGCGCAGGTAGCTCGTGCAGCAAGCTGATCGCGAAGCCGACGTTCCAGAGCGGCGTCCCCACGGCGGCGTGCACCAAGCGCGCGGCGTCCGACGTGTCGTCGGTGGCCGATCCGAACACCGGCCTCGCGGTGTTCAACGCGGGCAGCGGTGGTTGGATCGTCGTCGGTGGCACCAGCGCGGCGAGCCCGTTCGTTGCGGGTGTCATGGCCCGCTACGGTATCGCTCCCCAGATGCCGGCCTATGCGTATGCGCACCCGTGCGAGTTCTTCGACATCACCAGCGGCTCGAATGGCACCTGCACCACGGCTCTGTGCAAGGCGGGCGCGGGCTGGGACGGCCCCACGGGTGTTGGTTCACCGAATGGCGCGGTCCTCGGTAACAACACCAACTGTGGCACCACCTGCACGCCGAGCTGCACGGGCAAGACCTGCGGTCCAGACGGCTGCGGCGGCACCTGCGGCACCTGCGCGTCGGGCCAGACCTGCTCGACGACGGGCACCTGCACCGGCGGCGGCACGACCTGCTCGCACTTGCTCTGCAACACTGGCGCCAAGCTGGTGTCGGGCTGCAATAGCTGCGCGACCGAGATCTGCTCGGAAGACTCGTTCTGCTGCGCCTCGTCGTGGGATTCGATCTGCGTCAGCGAGGTCGGCTCGATCTGCGATCTCTCCTGCCCGGGTAACTGATACGTCCTCGATAGCGATCTGAAGCGGCCGGTGACACGAGAGCGCACTGGCTGTTTCATTTTCGGCTTCATCGTGCGCGGGCGAGATCTGCTCGGCGGACTCGTTCTGCTGTGCCTCGTCGTGGGACTCGATCTGGGTCGGCGAGGTCGGCTCGATCTGCGATCTCTCCTCCCCGGGTAACTGATACGTCCTCGATAGCGATCTGAAGCGGCCGGTGACGCGAGAGCGCACCGGCTGTTTTCATTTTCGGCGCATCTTCGTTCGCAGTTCTATTGATTAGATTTGCGCCTGTGCGATGTACGCCAGCGATGAAACTCTCTCGGCTCATCCCGATCTCCATTTTCACGATCGCCTCCGGCGCGCTCGGCATTGCGAGCTGCGTCTCTGCGGATCGCGGCGATCCCATGCAGGATCAGCAAGTCGATGACGACGGGACGGTGCAGCAGCCCACCACGGGCGTCTGCACCGGCGGCCACTTCCAGTGCAGGTCGCAAGTGCGCACGGACGAGCACAACCGGATCAAACCGTTCGCCACGCCGTCGGGCCTCGGCCCGAACGATCTGGCGAGCGCGTACAAGCTGAACGCCACGAAGACGTCGACCGCGACGATCGCGATCGTCGATGCGTTCAACTACCCCAACGCGGCGAGCGACCTCGCGTCGTACCGCAGCCAGTTCGGCCTGCCGGCGTGCACGGTGGCCAGCGGCTGCCTCACGATCGATAACGCGCAGGGCGCCGGCAACGCGCCCGCGGGCGACGACTGGACGGTCGAGGCCGCGCTCGACCTCGACCTGGCGAGCGCCGCGTGTCCGACCTGCAAGCTCCTGCTGGTCGAAGCGAAAGACGACCAGGGAACGGGTCTGTTCACCGCACAGCACCAGGCTGCGGCTCACGCCGGCGTCGTCGCCATCAGCAACAGCTGGGGCGGTCCGTCGGACGGCATGGACCTGTCGGAGGACTCGACGTACTTCACCATCGCTGGCGTGAACATCTTCGTCGCGAGCGGCGACGGCGGGAACACCGGCTCGACGGCTGACTACCCGAGCACCTCGGCGCACGTGGTCAGCGTCGGCGGCACGCACCTGGCCAAGGCGACGGGCACCACGCGTGGCTGGACCGAGACCGCGTGGGCCGGCTCGGGTAGCTCGTGCAGCTCGGTGATCCCGAAGCCCCCGTACCAGACCCCGGCCGTGCCCCCGGCGGCGTGCACCAAGCGTGCGACGGTCGACGTCTCGGCGGTGGCAGATCCGAACACCGGCCTCGCGGTATTCAATGCGGCCAACGGCGGCTGGATCGTCGTTGGTGGCACCAGCGCGGCGTCGCCGTTCGTCGCGGGCGTGTTCGCGCGCTACGGGCTGCCGAAGACCAATGACGCGAGCTACCCGTACGGCCACACTTCGGAGTTCTTCGACATCACCAGCGGCTCGAACGGCAGCTGCAACAGCGCGCTGTGCAAGGTGGGTGTGGGCTGGGACGGCCCGACCGGTATCGGCTCGCCGAACGGCGCCAACCTCGGCGGTGTCACCACCTGCGCCCCGAACTGCTCGGGCAAGACCTGCGGCTCGGACGGCTGCGGCGGCATCTGCGGCGTCTGCGCGGCGGGCCAGACCTGCTCGGCGACGGGCACCTGCACCGGCGGCACGACCTGCGCTCACCCGATCTGCAGCACGGGCACCAAGCTGGTCGCGACCTGCGACCCGTGCACGGGCGAGATCTGCTCGGCGGACTCGTTCTGCTGTGCCTCGTCGTGGGACTCGATCTGCGTCGGCGAGGTCGGCTCCGTCTGCGGCCAGTCTTGCCCGTAACTGATCCACACTCGAACGCGATCTGAGTCGCAGCCGGTGACGCGAGAGCGGATCGGCTGTTGTCGTTTCGGCGGGTTCGGTGCAACAAGCGATAGTTGGATCACGCATGTACGGTAATTGCCTGAGCCGTGCATGGTGTTGCGATGAGGCCTGCTCAGTCCTCGGTAATGATGTGATTCACTGTGCGATAACCGCACTGATAACGTATTTTACTTGCAAGTAAGAAGTCACTATCGGAGATCGAGAGTCAGCTCATCGGCGGCGCCACCTTGCGGGCAGTCGGGCATGGTCCGGCGCAATGAAGTTCGCCCACCCGATGTTCTCCAAGCGCTCCATCTTCACGCTCGCGTTCGGCACGCTCGCGTTCGCCAGCTGCGTATCGTCCGAGCCCGGCAACACGGGCAGCGATGACCCGCAGACCGACGACACCGACGTGCCGACCACGAACGTGTGCAGCGGTGGCCACTGGACCTGCAAGTCGCACGTCCAGGTCGACGAGCACAACCGGATCCGGCCGTTCGCCACGCCGAGCGGGCTCGGCCCGGCCGACCTGACCTCGGCGTACAAGCTGAACTCCGCGATCACGTCGACCGCGACGATCGCGATCGTCGACGCGTTCAACTACCCGAACGCCGAGAGCGACCTCGCGAAGTACCGTAGCCAGTTCGGGCTGTCGGCGTGCACCAAGGCGAACGGCTGCCTCCAGATCTTGAACCAGAGCGGCGCCGCGTCGCCGCTGCCGGGCAAGGCGCCGGCCGGTGACGACTGGACGGTCGAGGCCGCGCTCGATCTCGACATGGCGAGCGCCGCGTGCCCGACTTGCAAGCTGATCCTGTTCGAGGCCCAGGATGACGAGGGCGATGGCCTGTTCATCGCGCAGAACGCCGCCGCGGCGGCCGGCGCGGTCTCGATCAGCAACAGCTGGGGCGGTCCGTCGGACGGCACTGATCTGACCCTGGACTCGCAGTACTTCACGCACACCCAGGCGGTCAACGTGTTCGTGGCGAGCGGCGATAGCGGCAACACCGGTAAGAAGCCGGATTACCCGAGCACCTCGGCGAAGGTGATCGGCGTCGGCGGCACGCACCTCGTCAAGGCGAGCAACGCGCGCGGCTGGACCGAGACGGTGTGGAACGGCGCGGGGAGCTCGTGCAGCAAGGTGATCCCCAAGCCCGGGTTCCAGTCGGTCGTGCCGGCGAGCGCCTGCGCCAACCGCGCGGCGTCCGACGTCTCGTCGGTCGCCGATCCGAACACCGGCGTCGCGGTGTACAACGCCGGCAGCGGCGGCTTCATCGTCGTCGGCGGTACCAGCGCGGCGAGCCCGTTCGTCGCCGGGGTCTACGCGCGCTACGGCATCTCCGGCGCCTCGCACGACGCCAGCTACGCGTACAGCCACACCACGCAGTTCTTCGACATCACCAGCGGCAAGAACGGCACGTGCGGCGCGCCGCTGTGCAAGTCCGGCGCGGGGTGGGACGGCCCGACCGGCATCGGCTCGCCGAACGGCGCCGCGCTGTAACGCAGATCGCCAGCTGCGTGAGACCGGTTAACGCCGGCGGTCGATCGGACTCATGCAGAAATCGGGTTTGGTTCGCGTGAAGTGCCCAGTGAGGCGTTCTGTCCTGTTCGATGCTGGGCCGGATGATGCAACGATGGGTTCTGGTGATATGTGTGGTGGGCCGTGTTACCGCCGCGAGCGCGCAGTCCGCGCCGCCGCAACCGCCAGCGATGCCTGCGGTGCCGACGATGCCTGCGGCGCCTGCGGTGCCGACGATGCCAGCAATGCCGAGCCAGCCGGGCATGCCGGCGATGCCGGCACCGGGGCAGTACCCATCGCCGACGCAGCTGAGCCAGACGGCCGGGGCGTATCCGGCGCCGGGCCAGCCGCTCGCCGATCAGGGCCCGAAGCAGCCCAAGGCGGGTGACTTCGACGCCGGCGCGCAGGCCCGGTTCCCCAACGGCCCCGACGCGATGGGCACGTACAAGACGTGGAACTGGGTCGCGGCCGACGTCAAGGGTCGCTACTTCCTGCTCCCGACCGTGACGGCGAACTTCAACATGCCGCTCGCGATCATCCACCCCGACACGATCACCAAGCCGATCGACGGCGGTGGAATGTCGACCCTGTCGCCGAAGCTGTTCGGCGGCATGTCGGCGCGGCTCGAGGCGACCTTGCCCAAGCTGCCGAAGATGCCGTTCATCAAGAACGACATCGATCTCGGGCTATCGCTCGCCGTGTCGTACATGCACGACGGCGCGGTGCTGCTCAGCGAGAAGGACTATCCGCTGTTCACCGGCGACTTTCACCCGGGCTTCAACGGCGCGCTGATCATGAAGGTCAAGCTCTCTGACCTGTTCGACTTCTCGCTGCTGCCGGCGTGGGTCTGGCAGAAAGAAGGCGATGGCTCGCTGACCGCGTTCCAGATGCCGAGCGCGCTGATCATCAAGCTCGGCAACGCGCTCAAGCTGTCGATCGATCTGTCGATCTACACCGGCAACAACTACACGTTCGGCGCGGACGGCGGTGGCCGGCTCGGCACCGGCGCGGCGCTCGACCTCAAGATCGGGCCGATCCTCGCCCACCTCGGCGGCGGGTTCGCGAGCCTCCTGACCAGCGACGTCGGGCCGTACCCGACGATCAGCGACTCGGTGTACTTCGACTTCAACGTGAAGTACGCGAAGTAGTTAGTCGCGGCGATACATCGTCACGACGCAGGCGCCGCCGAGTCCGAGGTTGTGCTGCAGCGCGATCTTGGCGTCCTTGACCTGGCGCTGCTCGGCCTGGCCGCGCAGGTGCCACACCAGCTCGGTGCACTGCGCGAGCCCGGTGGCGCCGAGCGGGTGGCCCTTGGACAACAGGCCGCCCGACGGGTTGGTGACGAACTTGCCGCCGTAGGTGTTGTCGCCGTCCCAGATGAACTTCTCGGCCTCGCCTTCCTTGCACAGCCCGAGCGCCTCGTAGGTCAGGAGCTCGTTGGCGGTGAAGCAGTCGTGGAGCTCGATGACGTCGACGTCCTCGGGCCCGATCCCGGCCTGCTCGTAGACCTTGGCGGCGGCGGTCTTGGCCATGTCGTAGCCGACCATCTTGATCATCGAGTGCTCCTCGAAGCTCGACGGATAGTCGGTGGTCATGGTCTGCGCCGCGATGTAGACCGGGCGATCGATGCCGTGCTTCTTGGCGAACTCGTCGCTCGCGAGCACCGCGGCCGCGGCGCCGCAGGTCGGCGGACAGCACTGGTAGCGGGTCAGCGGATCGAACACTTCGGGCGACGCGAGGATCTCCTCGACCGACAGCACGTCCTTGAACAGCGCATACGGATTCTTCGCCGCGTGCTGGCGCGCCTTGGCGCTGATCTTGGCGAACGTCTCCTTCTTGGTGCCGTACCTCCAGCGGTACTCGCGGCCGGCACCGCCGAACATCTGCGCGGCCGGCGGCGCCTGGGTGAAGCCCTGCTCCTCGTTCATCACGTTGACGAACTTGTCGAGCGGGTTGGCGCGATCGGTCCACTTGGCGGACAGCGCGCCGGCCTCCATCTGCTCGAACCCGACGACGATCACGCACTCGGCCAGGCCGCCGGCGACCGCCTGGGCGCCGAGCATCAGCGCCGAGCTGCCGGTCGAGCAGTTGTTGTTGACGTTGAATACCGGGATCCCGGTGAGGCCGAGCTGGTAGATCGCGCGCTGGCCGCAGGTCGAGTCGCCGTAGACGTAGCCGGCGAACGCCTGCTGGACCTCGCCGAACGGGATCTTGGCGTCGGCGAGCGCGGCCGTGCCGGCCTTGGTCGCCATCACGTGGTACTCCTCGCTCTTGCCCGGCTTGGCGAAGGGAACCATCCCGACGCCGATGACATTGACTTTGCGTGGCATATGAATGGCTCCTTAGATCAAACCCTTGAGGAATCCGAGGCGATGACCGACGGACACATCGCCGTCGATCCGTAGCTTGCCCTGCTGATACAGCTGCTGCGGCGTGGTCTTGCCGGTCGCCAGCGACGCGAGGTCGGTGTCGCTGAGCGTGCACACCGCGTCGATCTTGGCCGGATCGCTGCCGCACGTGACGATCTGCGACACGCCGGCGTCCTTGACCTCGAACTTGACCGTGGCGTGCAGCTCCTGCTTGAGCGCCGGGTTGTCGGCGAGCCGCTTGTCGAGCGCGGCGAAGATCTTCGCCGCCTGCGGATCGGCCGCCGCGGCCGGGGCCGGCTTGGTCGCAGCTGCCGCGCCCGCGCTCGCGCCACCGGCGCGGCCGCGCAGCTTGCCGACGACCTCCGCGGCGCGCCTGGGATCCATCTTGCGCAGGAACTCGAGCTTCTGCGACGCCATGATGTTGCCCGAGATCTTGAGCTTGCCCGACGTGAACAGCTTCATCGCGTCGGCCTTGCCCTGGGTCATGTCGAGGAAGTCGCGCTCGGCGATCTCGAGCGTGCAATCGGCCGCGGCCTCGCCGGCCTTGACGCTGCCCGCGCCGGTCTTGAGATCGAGCACCCAGGGCGCGCCGCCGATCTTCCACTGGTAGACCGCGCCGACCTTGCCGGCGAGCTCGGGGTTGGCGCCCAGGTAGTCCTCGATGACCGCGAACACCTCGGCGATCGTCGGCTCGCCCGCCGCCGCCGGGGCTGCCGCCGCGGGGGCGCTCGTGGTTGCCGCCGTGGGCTTGCTGCGGTCCTTGGGCTTGGGCAGCTCGGTCCACAGCTCGACCGCCGCGCTGGAGATGCAGACCTGATCGGTCTCCTTGACCTTGCAGCGGAACACGATCTTGGTGTCCGAGTCCTTCCACATCTCGGTGACGATCGTCTGGCCGGGCAGCACGCTCGACGCGAACCGGACCTTGATCGAGCGCACGAAGTCGGGGTTGCCGTCGGGCGCGAACGCCTGCGCGACGTGGCGCGTGGCGTAGCCGAAGAAGCACAGGCCGTGCAGGATCGGCTGCGCGAACCCGAACGCCTTGGCGAACCCGGGGTCGGCGTGCAGCGGGTTCCAGTCGCCCGACAGCCGGTACAGCAGCGCCTGGTTGGGCGAGGTCTTGTCCTCGACGACCTTGTCGGGCGCGCGATCGGGCGGCACGTTGACCTCGGCGCTGGGGCCGCGCTCGCCGCCCCAGCCGCCGGCGCCGCGCACGAACGTCGCGAGCTCGTTCCGGATCAGCTCGTCGCCGTGCTCGTCGTAGGTCACGAACTCGGTGTTGATGACCGCGCCCTTGCCCTTGTCGTAGATGCTCTTGACCGTGCCGCGCGTGGTCAGCTTGGCCTTGGTCGGCAGCGGCCGCTTGAGCTCGGTGTACTGCTCGCCGTGCAGCACGCGGTCCAGGCCGTAGGTCAGGCCCGGGGCGGTGATGCCCTGCTTGGCCTGGGTGAACACCGAGTTGATCGCCGGCAGCACGCCGAAGCTCGGCAGGACCTTCATGCCCTTGCCCGACAGCTCGTAGACCAGCTGCAGGTCGCGCTCGTCGGTCGGATCCTTGGCCGCGCCGACGCCGAGCGCGTACAGCGCGACGTCGCGCTCGTCGTAGCTCGAGTGGAACTCGGGGTACTTGTGGCCGAGCGCCGCGTCGACGTCGATGAACTGGTTGCCGCCCTTGCTCGGGCCGGCCTCGACGTTCTCGATCTGCGGCTGCAGCGACGCGCCGATCGTCTCGGGGTGCGTGGTCGTGTCGAACTGGGTGATCGCCCGCCACGCCGCGTCGATGTCCTCGATCGCGACGCTGCGGCCGAGCCGGAACGTCTTGCCGGCCGAGCGCTCCCAGCGCAGCTTGGCGAAGAACCCGCCGCCGACCTCGTACAGCCCGCCGGTGTCCTCGGTCGACTCGTGGACCAGCTTGGCGACCAGCGGTGACACCAGCTCGGGCTTGAGCGCCTCGACGAGCGCGGGCGGCATCACCGTCTCGGTCATCCGCGAGCCGGCGGTCGGCGCGATCGTGTTGACCACGATGTTGCGCTTCTTGCCCTCGAGCGCGAGCGTCTGGCTCAGGCCGTGGATGCCGAGCTTGGCCATCGAGTAGTTGGCCTGGCCGAAGTTGCCGTAGATGCCCGACGCCGACGCGGTGTTGACGATCCGGCCGTAGCCGGCGTCGCGCATGTGGTTCCACGCCGCGTGGGTGACGCGGAACGTGCCGAGCACGTGGACGCGATAGACCAGGTCCCAGTCGGCCTGCGTCATCTTCTGGAATGACACGTCGCGCAGGATGCCGGCGTTGTTGATGATGATGTCGATCTTGCCGAACGCGTCGATCGCGGTCTTGACGATCTTGTCGCCGTCCTCGACCGAGTCGTAGCTGGCGATCGCCTGGCCGCCCGCCGCCTTGATCTCGTCGACGACCTTGTCGGCCATCGACGCCGACTTGCCCTCGCCGGTGTGGCTGCCGCCGAGGTCGTTGACGACCACCGTGGCGCCGCGCGCCGCGAGCAGCAGGGCATGGGCGCGGCCGAGGCCGCCGCCGGCGCCGGTCACGATGGCTACTCTTCCGTCGAACCTGAGCTCTTTACTCATCGCTTGCCTTTCAGCTTCTTGGCTTCGGTGGGGGCCGCGCTGCCCGCGTTCGCGAGCACGAGAGGAAACAGCGCCTTCCAGTCGGAGATCACGCCGTCGAGGTGCGCGGTGTCGCCGTGCAGCACCGACGACATCGCCGCGCCGATCATCAGCTGCAGCGTCAGATCGAGCGCGCGCTCGAGGTTGGGGTGCTCGGCGACCGCCTTGCCGAACAGGGTCCGGCTCTGCGCCACGATCCGCTCGCGCAGCGAGCGCTCGGCGGCCGTGAGCACCGTGCGCAGCTCGGGGTCGGTGCGCGCCGCGGTGCGGAGCTCCATCGACACCTTGAAGAACGTCCCCGAGAAGCACTGCCACAGAAGGCCCAGCACCACGTCGGTGCGCTCGTCGGTGCCGGGCGTCGCGCTCGGCTGGTTCGCGGGCGGCAGCTGCGACGCGAACGCCTTCAGCTCGCGCGCGCGCATCTCGGCGAGGTGATCGACCGCGGCGACCAGCAGCTCGGCCTTGGACGGAAAATGATGCAGCAGGGCGCCGCGCGACACCTTGGCCCGGCGCTGGACCTCCAGGGTCGTGGTGCGTGCGAAGCCGACCTCGATCAGGCTCTCGACCGCGGCGTCGAGCAGCGCCCGCCGGGTCTCCTCGCGCCGCTGCTGCTGCGTCCGCGGGGCGCGCGCCGCGTCGATCCTGGCGCCGGTCCTACCCCCGGTCCGCCCGCTGGCCTTGGCGCCGGTCCTGGCGTCGATCTCCGCGTCGAGCTTGGCCTCCGGCATCCGCAGGCCTGTGTACCGCCGGTAAAACAGTCAGTCAAGACGGTTTGTAGGCACCGGGGACGGGGGCGTGTCCCACCCCCCGGGCTGCATTTTGCCGGGTACTGAAGTTTCTTGTCGGATCCCGCCAGGGGGAGGCGCCTGACCGTCCGTAAGCGTGACCGGACTTCATCGGCTCGGCCAGCTGCTGCGTGGCGACTACCTAGCTTTGAAAGGAGACGAGCAATGCAGACTGCGACTCTCGTGGGAACCGCGATCTTCGTCAACAACGACAACACCACGCTGTCCATCTACCCGGACAACGATACGGACCTCGCGCAGATGGGGACGGCGCAACAGCTCGCGCTGCCATCCAAGCAATGGACCAAGTATACGGTGAGTCGTGGCGTGTACATGGTGCGATCGCAAGCGCCCGTGCAGGTCGCGCCGCAGAGCGGGGTCGGCGTCGACTCGATCGTGAAAGATCCGCCGCCGAGCGACGCGCAGATGGCGAAGTGGACCGAGTTCGGGTTCGACCTGCAAGAGGTCAAGGGCTTCATCACGAACTCGCGGTCGGGGGGGCTACCTCCGGTCGGGAGGAAGTGATGGCAGGTGGTGACCTCGGGCATGCGCTCGTCGTCGGTTCGCCGGGCGAGAACCTGCGCGGCGTCGACGGCGACGTCGGCCGCATGGCGGCGATGCTGCGCGAGCGCAGGTTGGCGGTCGACGTTCTCACCGGCGGTAGCGCGACCCGCAAGAACATCCTCGCCGGCTACGACGCGCTGATCGCGAACGCCGGGCCCGAGCTGGCGAGTGTCTTCTATTACGCGGGGCACGGGTTTCACGCGATCGATGACGTCGAGCATGTGCGCTGGCAAGGCATCTCGCCGGCCGACCTGGGCGACACCAAGGATGACGACTTTCGCGGCATCTCGTCGTGGGAGCTGTCGATCAAGCAAGCACAGCTCGCGAAGCGGACGAAGAACGTCACCGTGATCCTCGACTGCTGCTACGCGGCCCAGATGAGCCGAGCCGATGGTGCCGGGGACGCCGTACCACGCGCGCTGTCGTATCCGCTCCAGTATGGCCTCGCCCGGCATCGGAACGACCTGCGCGATCTGTACGGTTCCGATTACGATGCACCTCACCCGCACGGTGAGCCCAACGCGGTGCGGCTGGTGGCGTGTGGCCAGGACGAGTGTGCGTACGAGTACTCGATGCCCAGCGGGGAGGTTCGCGGTGCGTTCACCGATGCCTTGCTCGAGGTGTTGCGCGAAGTGGGCAACGCGGAGGTGAGCTGGGCCATGCTCGATGAGGCGATCCGGCAGCGCGTCGCTCGCCGGTTCCGGGTCCAGCGGCCGGACATCGAAGGGCCCGCCCAGCGGCTGCCGTTCTCGCTCCAGGTGCAAGCTGACGGCAATCAGGTGACGATCGCGGCGTCGGGCGAGACCTTCCGGATCGGTGCTGGCCGGCTGATGGGCGCGACCGAGGGCGACGTTTACGGCGTCATGCCGGTCGGCGCGCAGACCTATCAGGCCCGCGCTGCCATCGCGGAGCTCGAGCTTGTCCGCGTGTTTCCACTGTATTCAGATGCGCGGCCAACCCGCGGGGCCAATGGTGCTCTGGTGCTACCGAACGACGCGGTCGCGATGCTGATCAAGAAGGCCGCGATTCGCCACGCGGTGAAGCTCGATGTGCCGGACGGCGCCGGGGCTGCTTTGGAAGCTGCCGTGGTTGCCAGCAGGACGCTGCGGCTCGCCGCGCCCGAGGACGCAGCGCTGGCAACATTGCGGCTGCGCGACGGCGCGCTCACCATCGAAGATCGCCTCGGTCCGCTGTACCCCGCGACGGTATTTCCAAGCGAGTTGCCGAGCGCGGTCAAGAACCTGGAGAGCGCGGTCAAGAACCTGGAGACGCTCAGCGCGGCGCAGGGGCTCCGCGAGATCGAGGGGGAACACGAGGTGTTTCGCCAGGAGCTCGAGCTCGAGTGGGGAACGGTCGAGAACGGCGTGATGCGGCGGATGCCCGACCACGGTGGGGTGCTCACGTTGCGCGACAGGATCTACGCCAAGGTAACCAGCAAGGCCCAGCGGTCGCTCTATGTCCACGTGTTCAACATCGGGTTGCGCGGCAAGATCGCGCTGCTGACGTCCTTTGCCCCTGCCGGGGTACACGTGAACAGTGCCCAACCGGAATTCGTGTTCGGGCGGCGTCCTGATGGCGCGCTGCTCGGCGGTGGGCTCAGCTGGCCCGCAGGGCTCGTGCGCGATCTACCCAGGATCGACGAGCTGATCGTGATCGTCACCTCGACGGCGATGTCGCTGCGGAGCCTCGAGGCGAGAGAACACCCGATGGCGACCCGGAGCGCGGGATCGAAGCTGGACGCCTTGCTCGGTCAGCTCCAGGATGGGCTGACTCGCGACGCCGATCCTTTTTCGCCGGTCGAAGGCTTTCTGATGAAACGATTCTCATTCGTCCTGCACGCTCAGGACGCCTGACTGGGAGCGATTGCTTACTGAGATCCGCGCGACAGCGCCGCGACTTTACCGTCGGATTTCGCGGGCCAGGAGCGCCCCATGGGTATGGGACAAGTACTGCAGCGTGGTGATTCTGGGGTGGCGCATCCCCCCGGAAGGTGGGGACGGCGCGTGTATCAGGGGATCACGCTGCTCGCGGTGGTGGCCGGCGCGATCACGGCGGTGAACTGGTTCTCTCGTTCTGCTCGCGAGCCGGATTGCGTGACCGCGTCGCGAACCGAGAGCTCGGATCGCGCCGTGCAGATCTGCCAGCGCGAGTACCAGCGAACCAAGCTGCCGGCGACCGGCGCACTGCTCGCCCAGGCGCTGATGCGCGGCGGTGATCGGAAGACGGCCGGAACGCTCGCCAACGTGTTGCTCATGACCGACGCGCAAGCTGATGCGTTCCAGATCCTGGGCAGGATCGATCTCGACGCGAATCGAAATGAAGACGCTACGGTGAAGCTCGAGAAGGCGCGGTCGCTGCATCGTGCTGGCCCAGACTATGTCGGGTTGGCAGAAGATGGTTACTACCTGGCATACCTTCAGATCGAGCAGCACCAGTACATCGAAGCGATCAAGATCCTCGACGAGAGCCTCGCCGCGGCGCGCCTCGGGAACAGCGCTCACACGGAGGGGCGTTGTCACCTGTACATGGCCCGCGCGTTGATCGGCGCGGGGTACTTCGAGGGCGGGCAACAGGCGCTCGATCGCGCGGCGCTGCAGCTCGAAAGCGAGCAAGATCAAGCCAGCCTGTGGTTCGAGCGCGGCAAGCTCGAGCAAGAGATCGATCGCATTCCGCCTCACCGCACACATCAAGCCATCGCGGTCGCAGCGTTCGAGCGCAGCCTCGCGCTCGCGAAACGAGCGGGGGATGTCGCGCACGTGATTGCGAATCATCTACATCTGGCGTACTCGCTGGCCGAGTTGGGCCAGACCACGAAGGCCGAGCAGCACCTCGAGGCAGCCAATAACCTGGATTCCAAGCGAACAGAAGACGATCGAGTCCAGCTGGCCGCACGGATCGCCTATCGCAGCAGCGACTTCGGGCGAGCGATCTCCTTGAACGATCAGATCTATCCCAAGCTCACGGATGAAGACGACCAGATCGACGTGTCCGTGATGCAGGCGAGGATCGCGCTCGCCACCAACCAGGTCGAGCTCGCCGTGCACTGGGCAACGAAGGGCGTGGAAAGCGCCCAAAAGATCCGCGCCGGCCAGAAGTCGAACGAGCTGCAGCCGTGGGTGCTGGCGAGCCGGCGTGAGCCGTTCGAGGTTCTGTTCGTTGGCCTCGTGCGTGCGGGGTGGATAGCAGATGCGTTTGCCGTGTTCGACCAGTGGCAGAGCCGGTCGTTGCTCGACGCGATGGCGCGCCCGAGCTCCGATTCCGCACCCGAACCGTCGAGCACAGCGCGCAAGCTGCAGGGGACAGAGCGCTGGCTGTCCACGGTCTCGAATACGCCGCTCATGAAGGGCGACAAGGCTGCGGCCATGCAGACCCTGGCCATGATCGATCTGGTGGCGTTCGCGGTCGCCGAGGGGGAGGTCTGGCGCCTGACCGACCATCACGGCCACCTCCACATCGAGGATCTTGGCACCATGGATACGCTGCGCGGTGAGGTGGACGCCTTCATGACGTCGCCCACCGATCCCGCCGCGGCTCGCGCTCTCGGCGCGCGGCTCCTGCCGGACGACCTGGTTCATGGTAGCGACCCGCTGTATGTCGTCCTCGACGCACCGCTGGCGGGCATCCCGTTTGCGGCGCTGCGCTGGAACGAACAACCCTTGATCGCGATGCGGCCCGTGCTTCGTGCGCCACGCCTGCCGGTGAGCGGAACTTGCAAACTACGGACCGAGACGAACGGGGCACTGGTGCTCGGCGATGCGTTCGATGATCTACCAGACGCTCGCCGCGAGTCGCTGCGGGTCGCGGCGCTGCTCGGCACCTCGCCGCTGCTCGGTGACGCTGCGACCAGCGCTGCGCTGTTCGCCGGGAAGTCGGATCCACTGCTACACATCGCCGTCCACACCGGGCTCGATGCCGGCGGCGGCACCCTCCGGCTCTATGACCGCTCGGTGTCCGCGCCCGAGATCTCGGCAAACAAGCTCGGACCCTCGCTGGTCGTGCTCGCGGCGTGCAGCACGGCGAGCTCCCAGGACCCGGAGCTTGCTCGGTCGCTCTCGACCGCGTTCCTGGCCGCCGGCTCCGATCGCGTGGTGGCCACGCTGCGACCGATCTCCGATGTTGGGGCACGCGAGCTAACCACGCGGTTCTATGCCGATCATGGCGTCGTCGATCCTGTGAGCACGCTGGCCAAGATCCAGGCCACGCTCGCAGATAGCGACAACAAGGATTGGCCCAACTTTGCCGTGTTCGGCAGCAAGGTGTGTGGCCCATCGTGATCTCGCGCGACGTCGAACCCTGGAAGGACGCGATGATGGACACGCGTAGCGAAGTGGACTTCGCCGTCGTCGTGGGCGTCGAGCACTACGGGTTTGGCAACCTGCGCGGCGCGATCCAGGACGCGGTCGACGTTCATCGCTGGCTATGTGATCAATCCGGTGGAGGATTGGACCCTGACCACGCGAAGTGGGTGTTTTCCGAGGAGGGTGCGAAGACGCCCGCGCAGTACGAGATCGACAAGGAGCTCCTCGGCGTCCTGGAAAAGGCGCATGCGGTGGGCGGCGGCCGCAGGTTGTACTTCTACTTCAGCGGGCATGGCACGAGGAGCGGGCAGGCGGTCGACGATATCGCCATGTTGCTCGCGCGCTGGGAGCGCGGCCTGGCGCGGCTCGCGCTGAGCAGCGAGAGCTACTCCAGCAAGCTGAAGGAGTTTGGCTTGTTCGAGGAGCTGGCGATCTTCGTGGATTGCTGTCGCACGCCATCGGTCTCATCGGTTGGCGTCGCGCCGACGGTCACGCCGCAATGCCTGGCTCGCCCGACGCGTCTGTTCCGGGCGTATGCCAGCGAAGTCGGGCATCCGGCGTTCGAGGTTCCCGACAACGGTGTATGGCGGGGCGTGTTCACGCGATGCTTGCTCGAGATCCTGCGGACGTCCGGCGGGGTCGGTGCCGGCGAGTTCCAGCGCCGCCTCGCGCATGATGTCGAGCGCGAGGCGATAGGTTACGGCAGAGTCCAGCGCGCCGAAGTGACTAATGGCTTCATGGACACCAGCCGGTTCGGGCAGCCTGGCGGTCCAGCAGTCTCTCCGATGCTGCGGATCAAGTTCGTCAAGCGAAGAGGCCCGGTAGTGCTGAAGAACAATGGGCTCGAGGTTGTCGCCGACTACCTGGCCGATGATCAGCTCTGGGAGCTGTCGCTGCCGTGCGGGTTCTATCAGATCGAGGGTGGCGGCGAACCGCACGACCTGTTCGATCATCGTGGGCGAGAGGTGATCCATGTCTTCTGAGAATGCGGCCGCCTCGGCTCGGCCCGGGGACGCGGGCGCGCCACCGCCCGACAGGTTGCGTTGTGCGATTCGCTCCGGGCCAGACGTCCAGATCTCGATCTATGACAGCGCTGGCTTCAAGCGGGGCGGCGGGATCGGGTATGTGGCGGTCGACATGCAGCGTGGGATCTATCGCGTTCAGCTCGATCGCTGTGGCTTTGCATCGGAGCACCTGGTACGCCACGACTCGACCGTGGAGCGTGCGTTCGAGGGGCCACGGGTGGAGTCCGCCGCGCCGGTCGAGATCTCCACGGCGTTTGACGGCTATGCCGTGCTCGCGCAACAACTGAGCGCACCAGACAAGGTATCGTCGGTGCTGTCCCATGGTGCGCCGGCCGATGCGCGGCTGTTCGTGTTCATCCATCGCAGGGGCCCGTTCAGGGCCGATCGTCCGGTACCCGGCGAGCCGATCGCGATCCATGACGTCGCTGGTCGCTGCCTCATGACGCTGAGCACCGTGAATGCTGCAACTCGCAACGATGACGCATGTGGTTATCTCGCGCTGTCGAGCTGGATCGCGCCAGGAACCTATCGCCTCAGGATCGGAGACACGCCGCGCGATCTGGCGATCACGATCCCGCGCGGTCGCGCCGCGCATGTGTTCCTCGCCGAGGGGGCGGCGATCTCGCCGCGGTCGGCGCGCGTGTACCTGCCGCGGATCGACGCCGCGTTCGAGCCGTCGAGCCAGCTCGCGCGAGCGATGGAGAGCGTGCTGTGGGCGATCGGCCAAGCGGACGAGGCGCTGCCGGCGATCGCCCGCGAACTGCTGCCGAGCGCCGACCAAGACTGGAGCTTCGCGCTCGCGTGTGCCCACCTGATGCGCAGACAGCAGGACCGGCAGCCATTCGAGGCGATGCTGCGCATGTTGACCGAGCAGGTACCGGACCTGCCTGACGTGACGATCCTGGCTCGGACACAGGGGGCGCGTGACACGACGCCCACGGTGCTCGAAACCCCGCCGCTGCTTCGCGCCAGCTTCGATCTGGCCTCGGTGTCGTCACCGATGCTCGAGGTGCGCGGCGCGCTCGTGCAGGCGACGAAGACCAGATACGACGACTCGATCTGGTGCACGTGGAGCCCGCGGTGGTGGGATGAGCGCTGGATCTCGCCGACCCTGGAGCAGCTTCGATCGGTTCACGATCGGTCCCGCTCGTCGGTGGCTGCGATCGCAGGCTCGACGCGGCTACCGATCGAGGCGGTCCAGCACACGTTTGATCATCTGGATCGGCTCGATGCCGGCCTGCCCGGCACCACCACCGCGCCGGCCCGGTCGCTAGGCGTGATTCCAGGCTACGAGCGTTGCAAGATCATCGATCGAGGGCGCGGGAGCACGGTGATCCAGGCGCGGCGCACTCGCGATGAGCGCGACGTGGCGATCAAGATTATCCCGGCCGGCGACCCGGAGTTGCGCGCACGGATCGAGCGCGATATCGCCGTGGCGCATCGCCACGGTCACCGACACCTCGTGGCGATCGAGCGCTGGGGCCTGGTGCCGCGCGGCGTGGAGCCGTCGGACCCTGTCGGCATATGGCTCGAGCTCGAGCTGTGTGTCGATAGCTTGTTCCACCGGCTTGCGGTGCGCGATCGCCCGCTGCCACCGTCGGACGCGTATCGCAGCGTGCTCGAGGCGCTCGAGGGGCTCGGCTACCTCCACCAACAAGGGATCGTTCACGGTGCCATCCACCCCGGTTGTCTGTTGATTCGTAAGGATGAGTCGGTCGTGCTCGGAATCGGCGGGTTGGTGGACCGCATTCCCACCATGCCGGATGCTGGTCATGATGACCGTGTGCTCCGGTTCCTCGCGCCGGAGTGCGTGCTGAGCGCCACCGAGGCCAGCGCGCGGGCCGACGTCTGGTCGGTAGCAGCCACGCTGTACTTCTTGCTCACGCTGGAGTTGCCGCGCGAGCGCTATGCCGACCAGACCGAGCAGCAAGCCGCGCGCGACAACGCGATCGTCCCGCTTGCGGCTCGTATGGACCTGCCTGGACCGATCTCGAGCTGCATCGCTCGTGCGCTGTCGCCGCAAGCAGCGGACCGCTTTTGTGACGCCCAGGAGTTTCACGACGCCCTCGCCATCGCCGTAGGTGAGAGTGAGATCATTGCTCAGGCGAATGCGCTGTACGACGAAATCACCACCGAAGATCCTGTGTGCACGACGACGATTCGAGATCTATTCGTCCGGATGACAGAGCTGGTCGATGGCGAAGTCCGGGGGCGGCGGGTGCTTCGACGGGAGCTCGATCACGGCGACCCGGTGGTGACCCTCGGTGTCCGGACGATCTTCGATCGGTTCTGCGGTGCTCGGCTGATCGAGTGCGCGTCCGGAGAGCCTGCCGGTTCAGAGCCGGGGAACGTGCCTGTCGGCGAGTTGCTCCGTGGCTGGGATCGGATCCGCGACTGGCTGGTCGAGCTCGACGAAGCCCCGGGCGCACGCACCTTGCTGGCCGATCTGATCGCGACCCTGCGCCGTGCGGAGCCATGGTCGAAGCCATGGAAGGCTGACCGCGCTGCGCTCGCGGTCGAGATCGAGAAGCGAGGACTGTTCCGCTATAATGCGGCGGAGTCCGATTTCATACGGCGCAGCAATCGCAGGAGTCTGGGCGTCCGGATCGGGGTCTCGGCGAGTGCAGCCCTGCCGGCGCTCGTCATGGCGATATCGCTTGGCAGCGTGTATGCACAGCGCCAGCAGGCGCTCGAGACCGTGGTTGCGACATCGGTCGCGCGCGATCAGGCTCAACAGACCCTCGCGCGTTCCCTCAAGGAGTCAGGGCGACAGCTGGTGCTCGCAGGTCAGCCTCAGCGTGCGATTCCGTTTCTCGTCGCGGCGGCCGCCGGCGGCGAGCTCGGCCCGCCGCTGCAGATGCTGTTTCACGTCGCCAGCCACAGCCTGGTGCTCGACCACAACGATACCGTGACGTCCGCGGTGTTCAGCCCTGATGGGCAGTGGATCGCGACCTCGGGGAACGACAACACGGCGCGGATCTGGAATGCCAAGACGGGCAAGCAGATCGCCGCGCTGGTCCACGATGGTCCCGTGGTCGGCGTCGCGTTCAGTCCTGACAGCCTGCGGGTCGTCACGGCGAGCGAGGATCAAACGGCGCAGATCTGGGACGCAGTGACGGGGGCCCGGCTCCGGACCTTGATGCACCAGGACTTCGTCCAGAGCGCGGTGTTCAGCTCCGATGGCCGACACGTCGTGACCGCAAGCTTCGACCACACAGCGCGGATCTGGAATGCGAGCACCGGTGAGCTAGAGCATAAGCTCTCGCACCCCGCCGCGGTGTGGAGCGCCGCACTCAGTCATGACGGCGCGCGCGTGGTGACCGCCTGTCGCGACGGAGTGGCGCGGATCTGGGATGTGGCGACCGGCACGCTGACGCACCAGCTCAAACATTCGGCGGACGTCCTCGGCGCTTCGTTCAGCCCGGATGGGACGCGCGTGGTGACCGCGAGCCGTGACCACACGGCGCGGGTATGGGATGCGACTTCAGGGAAATCGATCACGCCACCGCTCAAGCATCGCGATGGCGTGAACAGCGCACGGTTCGACAGCGACGGCACGCGCGTGGTGACCACGAGCTACGACAGCACTGCGCGGGTGTGGGACGCCCGCACGGGAGATCCCGTGACCCCGTGGCTCGAGCACCAGGGCAGCGTGACGAGCGCGATGTTCAGCCCGCACGGAACCTACCTCGTCACGGCGAGCTCCGACGGCAAAGCTCGCGTATGGGACGCCAGGACCGGGCAGCTCGTCGCGCCGGTGTTCGAGCACACCGCGCCGGTGACGAGCGCCGTGTTCAGCGGTGATGGCGCTCGGGTGCTCACGGCGAGCTTCGATCGCAGCGCGCGCACGTGGAGCGTGGCTGGCGATGGCGAACCGCGGCGGCTAACGTTCGATGGTGACGCCACGTGGGCGGCGTTCAGCGCCGATGCGACGCGGATGGTCACCACGATCGGCGACCGAACGGCGCGCACCTGGGATACGGCTACGGGAAGGCCCGCCGGGCCCACGCTCGTCCATCCTGCGAAAGTCAAGACCGCAGCGCTCAGCCCGGACAGTACCCAGGTCGTGACCACGAGCGAGGACAGGATCGTGCGGGTCTGGGACGCGGCGAATGGCCGCGTGGTGCGCTCTGTGGCAGTCGATTGTCGGCGCTCGATGGAGGCGACATTCAGTCCGGATGGCGCGCAGATCGTTATTGTGGGTGCGTCGTGCACGCGGCCGGACGACAGAGTGCTGGTGTGGGATCTCCGCGCTGACACGACGACCCCGCGATCGGTCGACTATCATGGTGACGTCACGGGTGCATGGTTCAGTCCGGACGGAACGCACTTCGTCACCACAGGCGACGATCAGACCGCGCGGATCTGGAACGCGGCAGATGGCAAGCCGGTCGCACTTCCACTGGCCCATCGGCGCTCGATCACGAGCGTGGCGTTCAGCCCGGACGGAAAGCGTATGGTCACAGCGAGCGACGACCGGACAGCGCAGGTCTGGGACGCGGCCACGGGCGCGCGGATCGCGTCGCTGGATCATCAGGGGCGTGTGGTGTGCGCGGCGTTCAGCCCCGACGGCGATCGGATCGTCACGGCCAGCGATGATCAGATCGCGCGAGTCTGGGACGCCACGACCGGACGCCCGCTGACGTCGCCGCTGCTGCATGACGGTGATCGGGTTGCCTTCGTCGGTCGCGCGCGGCGTGTTCGCGCGTGGGACGACGCCAGGGGCGCATCGTCCGCAGACGACGCGGTCCTGGCGGTCACGTTCAGCCGCGATGGCCAGCGGATCATCACCGCCGATGACCATGCGATCCGGACCTGGGACGCTCAGCTCGACACTCGCTCCCTGGATGACTGGCAAACGGTCGCCAATGCCAACCCTTACATCGTCAAGGACGGGATGTTGATCCTGCGCGATCCGAGCGCCCGCGAGCGGCCAATAGGCCTCGCAGCTGCCCTGGTCTCCACCCGGTAGATCCGGCTGGCGCTCCAATGGTGTCCATGTTACACCATCAACATGCAGATCGTGGTGCCCGGCTCCGGGCGGCGGTATCTCGACGGTGACAGCCTCGACCAGGGGGCGCCGCTGGTGTTCAGCGTGCCCGAGGTGCTGACGGTGGCGGAGTGTGAGGAGATGATCGCGCGGATCGAGGTGCTCGGGCCGCAGGCGGCGCCGGTGACGACGGCGAGCGGGTTCGTGATGATGCCCGATGTCCGCAACAACACGCGCGTGATGTTCGACGACGTGGCGCTCGCGGCCGAGCTGTTCCGGCGGCTCGGCGCGGCGCTGCCGGCGCAGGTGTGCGGCCGGCGGCCGGTCGGGGTCAACGAGCGGTTCCGGTGTTACCGCTACGCGCCCGGGCAGCGGTTTGCGTCGCACTTCGATGGCTCGTACCAGCGCAGCGCGACGGAGTGCAGCGAGCTGACCTTGATGGTCTACCTCAACGAGGGTTTCGGCGAGGGCTCCACGGCGTTCCTCGACTTCGACGTCCAGGTCCGGCCGCGCGCCGGCGCGGCGCTGATGTTCCAGCACCGGCTGCTCCACGAGGGCACCACCGTCACCTCGGGGACCAAGTATGTGCTGCGCTCCGACGTGATGTACGCCGATTGAGCAGCCGAAGCGAGCCGAGCAGCCGAAGCGAGCCGAGCAGCCGAAGCGGGCGGAGCAAGCCAGGCGAGCCGAGCGAGCCGAGCGAGCCAGGCGAGCCGAGATGCTCGCCGCGCGGCCCGGGCGGATGGTTCCGGTGATCCGGGCTGGCCCCGGCGAGGCGTCCGAGGCAAGCTGGGGCGACGTGAAGTACGAGGTCAAGATCGGGTGGCGCTACCTCTATGGAGGCAAGCGCGACAAGCTGATGCAGCTGCTCGCGCTCGTCGGGGTCGGCGGGATGGGGGTCGGCGCGATCATGCTGATGTTGTCGGATGGCGCCAACCCGATCGGCGTGGCGACGATGGTGCTGAGCATGATCATGACCGCCGCGTTCACGCTGTTCTCGGTGTTCTCGGTGTTCACCAGCGTGTCGGTGCTCGGCGTCGTGTTCGGCGTCGCGGCGCTGACCACGGTGCTCGCGGTGACGACCGGGTTCCAGGAGGAGTTCCGCGACAAGGTGCTCGGCGTCAACGCGCACGTGATCGTGCTGAAGTCGCAGGCGACGTTCGCCGAGTACCGCGACGTGATGAAGACCGCGCGCGAGATCGACCCCGACGTGCTCGCGGTCCAGCCGTTCATCTTCGCCGAGATGCTGGTCACCCGCGGCAAGGGCGAGCTGTCCGGCGTCGCGATCAAGGGCATCGATCCGAAGCTGGTGCGCGGCGTGCTCGACCTCGACAAGCACATGATCGAGGGCTCGGTCGACACGCTGCTCGCCGAGGCCTGTCCCCCGAATGACGCGGGCGACGCGGGCGACTCGGCTCGGCCGGCAGCGTCGGCGGCCAAGCCGGCGTGCCTGAAGAACCCGCCGATCATCATGGGCAAGGAGCTGGCGCACAAGCTCAAGGCCAAGGTCGGCGACGTGGTCACCGTGGTCGTGCCGCTGTCGAACATCGACTTCGATACCTGGCGCGCGAAGATGAGCGCGCCGCGCACGCACAAGTTCACGGTCACCGGCATCTTCTACAGCGGGTTCGACGAGTACGACCGGCGCCTGATGTACACCTCGCTCGCCGACACCCAGGATCTGGTCGGCCGCGGCGATCAGGTGATGGGGGTCGAGCTCAAGGTCAAGGACGTCGACCGCGCCGAGGAGATCGCGCGCAACCTCGAGAAGGCGCTCGGCGGGCCGCCGTACCAGGTCCAGGACTGGTACGAGCTCAACCACAACCTGTTCACCGCGCTGAAGCTGCAGAAGCTCGCGCTGGTCGTGATCCTCACGCTGATCATCATCGTCGCCGCGGTGAACATGGTGTCGGCGCTGACGATGATGGTGACCGACAAGACCCGCGAGATCGCGATCCTCAAGTCGATGGGGTCAACGTCGTCGAGCGTGGCGCTGGTGTTCCAGGTCGTCGGGCTGGCGATCGGCGGTGCCGGCACGCTGCTCGGCGTGCTGATCGGGCTCGGCACCTGCTACGTGGTCTCGCACTACGGCTACCACCTCGACCCCAAGGTCTATCTGATCGATCGGCTGCCGATCGACGTGAAGCCGATCGAGGTGCTGCTGGTGGCCGGGATCACGATGGTGATCAGCCTGATCTCGACCCTGGTGCCGTCGCAGTCGGCGGCGTCGCTGCGGCCGGTCGAAGGCTTGCGCTACGATTGAGCGTTGCATCACACGATCGCGACAGCGATGTCGCGCTGCCGGCTATGACCGTGCTGCCCTGGATCTGACCTCGTCCCAGCATCGCGTGTTTTCGTCTCCTGTGGGAATTCGAATAGTTACCGCTGGCACCGAGCTTGCGAAAAGGTAGGACATGCGACCATCCATATCATTCGCCTTGATCGTCGCGACGATCACCGCATGTAGTAGTCCCGACAAGGATCGATCCGACGGTCAGTCCAGCTTCGAGTCCGCGCCGCCCAACGGCAGTCAACAGGGAGGCGCGTCCAATGGTGCCGGGGACTCCGCGGGCGCCGGCGCCGGTAGCGCGCCGGTCGCCAGCCCCACCCAGCCGGCGAGCACGCGGACGGTCGAGGAGACCGATCTGTACCGGCTCGAAGGCAACCGGCTCTATTACCTCAATTCGTATCGCGGCCTGATGGTGTTCGATGTGACCAACCCGGATCAGCCCGCGCTGCTCGGGCGGTCGCCGATCTTCGGCACGCCAGTCGACATGATCGTCCGCAACGGGATCGCCACGGTGGTCGTCGGCGACTGGTACGGCGTGCTCGACGACGGCTCGCCGTTCCACGGCTCGATCGTCCGCGGGCTCGACGCGACCGATCCGACCAACATCCGCGTGATCGGCGACGCCAAGCTCGGCGGCTGGGTGCGCGATGATCGCGTCGTCGGTGACGTGATCTACGCGGTCAGCGAGGACTACGGCTGGACCTACGGCTGGGGTGTCGACGTGGCGGGTGGCGCGGCGGGTGCCGTGCCGGTCAGCGCTGGCGGCGGAGCCTACGGCTACGGTTACGGCTCGTCCGAGTCGGTGATCGTGTCGTCGGTCAACTTCGCCAACGGCGCGGTCGCGCCGGTCAACCAGCTGCGGTTCGACGGCTTCAACGGCGTATTCAACGTCACGCCCAACGCGATCATGCTGGCGTCGTCCGGGGCCACGGCGGTGCCGGGGGGCGCGTCGAACACCCAGACCTCGCTGCTCTACCTCGACATCTCCGACCCCGCCGGCGCGATCGTCAAGCGCGGCTCGCTCGCGGTCGCCGGCCAGGTCAACGGCTGGGGCGCCGACAACGGCCGGTGGAACCTCGACTTCGCCGACGGCAAGACCGCTCACGTGATCGGCCAGGCGTCCTACGACTACAACGGTGGCTACACGCTATCGACGGTGGACTTCTCGAACCCGGACGCGCCGGTGCTCGATTCGGCCCTGGCGGTCGCGGGGACCGGGTGGAGCGCGGCCGCGCGGTTCGATACCAACCGGCTGTATCTGTCGCCCGACGGCTACTACAACGATGACGGCTCGACGCCGTTCCAGGTGTTCGACCTGACCAACCCCAAGGCGCCCAAGCTCGCCGGCACCGTCGCGGTCCCGGGCTCGGTGTGGAACATCCTGCCGGCGCCGAACTCGAAGATGTTCGCGCTCGGCAACGACTACCAGGTCGCCGGCGAGGGCGATCCGGTATCGCTGCACTACCTCGACGTCACCAACCCGGGCGCGCCGCTGCTGCTTGGCACGTCGACGTTCGGCCAGGGCTGGGCGTGGACGCCGGCGACCGGCACGTTCAAGGCGTTCACGATGGACGCGACCAAGGGCCTCGTGGTGCTGCCGTTCTCGGGCTGGGATCCGACCGGCCAGGGCTACAACAACGGCCTGCAGCTGATCCAGTTCACGCCGACCACGGTGACCACCGCCGGCACCGCGCATACCAAGGGCTACGTCGAGCGCGGGATCTTCGTCGGCAGCCGCCTGGTGTCGCTGTCGGATCTGTCGCTCGCGGTCGTCGATTACACCAACCCGATGACGCCCAAGGTGATGACCGAGCTGACGCTCGCGCGCAACGTGATCACCGCGCAGCCGAACGGCAACTCGGTCGCCGAGATCTCGTCGGACTGGTTCGACAACGACACCACCAGCTCGCAGGTCCGCGTGCTGCCGATCGCCAACGCCGAGGAGGCCGCGGACACCGCCGCCGTCCCGACCGTGAATGTCGACGGCGTCGGCGCGCAGGTGTTCACCAACGGCCAGTACACGTACATCGTGACCAGCGTGCGCATCGACAACGCGTGCCCGGGCTCGATCGGCGGCGGTTGCTACCAGGGCGCGCAGCAGGTCCAGGTCGTCGACCTTGCGAACGGCGGCGCGGTGCTGCGCGGCAAGATCCAGCTGCCGCCCGACACGTGGGGCTGGTACGGTGGCTGGGGCTGGGAGGGCTTCTGGTGGTACGACTGGTGGGGCGGCGACGGCATCGTGCAGGTCGAGGGTGACGCGCTCGCGTTCCGCCGCTGGGAACCGACCTACGACGCGAATGGCAACTATGTCGACTCCGACAGCCAGTTGTTCGTGGTCGACCTCGCGAACCCCGACGCGCCGCAGGTGGCGTCGACCGTCGTGCAGACCGATCCGCAGGGCTGGTGGGGCGACATGAAGGTCGTCGGCGACACGCTGTACACCACGCACTACGAGTGGATCGACAGCCCGAACGACACGCAGGGCTGGGTCCGCTACTACCTCGACTCGATCGACCTCGGCGACCGCAGCCACCCGCGCGTCGGCAACAAGGTCAACGTCCCGGGCGTGCTGGTCGGCGGCGACGCTTCGGACCCGAGCATCGTCTACACGATCGACTACCGCTGGGACGACGGCCAGTCGGCGATCAACGACTTCGACGTGCTGCGGATCCATGGCTCGAAGGCGACCCTGCTGTCGCACACGACGATCCACGGCTGGGTCGGCTCGACCTTCGTGAGCGGCAAGACCGCCTACCTGTCGGCGCAGCAGTACACCGAGGACGGTAACAGCATCACGCAGTCGCAGGTCGACCTCCACGCGATCGACCTGACGACCCCGGCTCACCCGCACGACCGGGTCGCGAGCGATCACGGCTGGGGCTGGCTGCTCGGCGTCGTTGGCGATCGCATGCTGGTCACCTCGGGTTGGGGCGATCAGGCGCTCGACGTCTACCACCTCGTCGACGGCAAGGCGCCGCAGTTCGAGCAGACGATCCGGACCCGCGGCTGGTCGGTCAACGGCGTGTCGCGCCAGGGCAACACGCTGTTCCTGTCGAGCGGCTACTGGGGCGTCCAGAAGGTCTCGCTGCAGTAGCGGCCTCGCCGAGAGGTACCGGCCGGCCCTGTCGCAGTCAGGAACATACCTGATCGCGACAGGGCTTTTTCATGGGCAGTCCGGGTGGGACGGACCGCAACATTGCGCCTGGCGCTGCGGAAAGACCAGCTCATCGTGAGCTTCCGGGTGAGCTTCCGGGCCGGGCGCCGGTCGGTTATGGTCGGCGCCCATGGCGCAATCAGGTGTGCTCGGCATCGTCGGTGGAACGGGGCTCTACGATCTGGAAGGGCTGACCGAGCAGCGCTGGGTGCGCGTCGAGTCGCCGTTCGGGGCGCCGTCGGATGAGCTGCTGCTGGGGCGGCTCGGCGACCAGCCGATCGCGTTCCTGCCGCGGCATGGCCGGGGCCACCGGATCCCGCCGCACGAGATCAACTTCCGCGCGAACATCGACGCGCTGAAGCGGGTCGGGGCGACGGCGGTGCTGTCGATCAGCGCGGTCGGGTCGCTGCGCGCGGAGCTGCCGCCGGGGACGTTCGTGCTGGTCGATCAGTTCATCGACCGCACGCTGCGCGGCCCCAAGACGTTCTTCACGACCGGGCTGGTCGCACACGTCTCGATGGCGCACCCGACGTGCCGGCGGTTGATCGGGCACCTGGGCACCGTGGCCGACGAGCTCGGGCTGCCGAACGCGAAGTCCGGGACGTACCTGGTGATGGAGGGCCCGCAGTTCTCGAGCCTGGCCGAATCGAAGCTGCACCAGGGCTTCGGCTGCGACGTGATCGGGATGACCAACATGCCCGAGGCCAAGCTCGCTCGAGAAGCGGAGCTATGTTATGCCAGCGTCGCGATGGTGACGGACTTCGATTGCTGGCACCCGGACCACGATCACGTCCAGGTCAGCGACGTGATCCGGGTGATGCACTCCAACTCGGTCCACGCCAAGCAGCTGGTGCAGCGCGTGATCCCGCGGATCGCCGCGGATGCGGGGCCGTGCGCGCACGGCTGCGACCGCGCGCTCGAGTATGCGGTGCTCACGGCGCCCGAGGCGCGGGATCCGGAGCTGGTGCGCCAGCTCGAGGCGGTGGCGGGCCGGGTGCTGCACAAGCGAGCGGCGTCGTGAGCCGGCGCGCGGTAGGCGGTGTCGCAACGAGCACCGTCATGACCAGGCGCGCGGCGGGAGGTGCCGCGGCGAATCCCGGGATCGTCCGGCGGCGGTGGCGTGCGATGCGGGCGTCGCGGGCGCCGCGATGAAGGTCGAGGGCCGCTGGCGGCGCTCGATCGAGCTGGCGGAGGACGGCGCCACGGTGCGCGTGCTCGACCAGACCCAGCTGCCGTACCACATCGCGTGGCTGCGGCTCGATGACGTCGCGCAGGCGGCGCGCGCGATCCGCGACATGCACGTGCGCGGCGCACCGCTGATCGGGGCCACCGCGGCGTACGGCGTGGCGCTCGCGATGCGCGCGGATCCGAGCGACGCGGGGCTCGCGGCGGCGTGCGCGCTGCTCCAGGCGACGCGGCCGACCGCGATCAACCTGCGCTGGGCGCTCGACACGATGCGCGCGGGGCTCGCCGGGGTGGCGCCGGCGGAGCGCGCGGCGGTGGCCTACGCAGCAGCCGCGAAGATCTGCGACGACGACGTGGCGATGTGCGAGGCGATCGGCCGCCACGGGCTCGCGGTGATCCGCGCCGCCGCCGAGCGCGCCGGCGATCGGCCGGTGCAGGTGCTGACGCATTGCAACGCAGGCTGGCTCGCCACGGTGGACTGGGGCACGGCGATCGCGCCGATCTACCAGGCGCACGAGGCGGGGCTGCGCGTGCACGTGTGGGTCGACGAGACCCGGCCGCGCAACCAGGGCCTGTTGACCGCGTGGGAGCTCGCGCAGCACGGCGTGCCGCACACCGTGATCGCCGATAACCAGGGCGGCCACCTGATGCAGCGCGGGCAGGTCGACCTGTGCATCGTCGGCACCGATCGCACGACGCGCAACGGCGACGTGTGCAACAAGATCGGCACGTACCTCAAGGCGCTCGCCGCGCACGACAACGGCGTGGCGTTCTATGTCGCGCTGCCGTCGCCGTCGATCGACTGGACGGTCGGCGAGCCGCACGAGATCCCGATCGAGGAGCGCCACGGCGACGAGGTGCGCTACGTCCGCGGTCGCGACGCGGCGGGGGCGGCGACCCGGGTCGAGATCGTCGCGGCGGGCAGCGCGGTGGCCAACGCCGCGTTCGACGTCACGCCGCGCCGGCTGGTCACCGGGCTCATCACCGAGCGCGGCATCGCACCGGCGACGCACGACGGGCTGCGCGCGCTGTTCCCCGACCAGGCGGGCGCGTGAACCGCCCGCGCGAGGAGCTGATCGCGACGGCGCGCCGGATGAGCGAGCTCGGGCTGACGCCGGGGATGTCGGGCAACGTCAGCGTGCGCACGCCGAGCGGCCTGCTGGTGACGCCGTCGGGCATGCCGTACGCCGAGCTTGCACCCGACGACGCGGTCGAGCTCAAGCTCGACGGCGCGATGCGCCCCGGCCAGCGCGCGCCGACCTCCGAGTGGCAGCTCCACCGCGACATCCTCGGGGCGCGGCCCGACGTCGAGGCGATCGTCCACACCCACTCGCTGTTCTGCACCACGATCTCGACCTTGCGCCGCGAGATCCCCGCGATCCACTACATGGTGGTGCTCGCCGGCGCCGACGCGATCCCGTGCGCCGAGTACGCCACGTTCGGCAGCGCGAAGCTCGCGCTCAACGCGGTGACCGCGCTGCGCGGCGGCAACGCGTGCCTGCTCGCCAACCACGGCATGATCGCGCTCGGCAGCTCGCTGGCCCAGGCGCTGCGGCTCGCCGCCGAGGTCGAGACCCTGGCGGCGCAGTACTGGCACGCCGCGCAGATCGGCACGCCGCACGTGCTCGATCGCGCCGAGCTCGACGCGGTGCGGGCGCAGTTTCGCGGCTACGGCCAGGCCAAGCCGCGGCCCAAGCGCTCGTGGTGACGCGCGGCGTCGCGCGCGCCGCCTGACCGCGGGAATGCGCGGCCCCGCGCGCCGGTTCGGACAGACACGATGCAGCACGCGATGGTCGCGAAGGTCGGCTTCACCGCCGTGGGGCTCGCCACGGCTCTGGGCCTGTTGTTGTTCGCCGCGCAGCCGCCGCCGCCGGCGCACTACACGATGCTCGACGATCTGATCCATGACGGCTTCGATCGCTGGCAGGGCACCGAGCTCAAGGTCCACGGCTGGGTGGTCGCGGGGTCGATCGTCCAGGCGGATGTCGCCGGCGAGCCGCGCCAGACGTTCGTGCTGCAGAAGGCGGGCACCCGGCTCCGCGTGTTCTCGCGCGGCCCGCTGCCGGACACCACGCGCGACAACGCCGAGGTCATCGTCGACGGCTACCTCGCGACGGCGACCGCGCTCCAGCCGCTCGCCGATACGCTGTACGCCGCGCGCGGCACCGGCTACCGGGTGAAGACCGACGCCGAGCAGCCCCTGGTGCTCGACGGCATCGCGCTGTACAGCCGGTGCAGCCACAGCTTTCGAACCACCGACCCGACCGGGCAGACCCCCGAGTTCAAGTAAGCCGGGCGCCGGATCGGCGGCGCCGGGCACGCACCGGCCTCAGCGCCGGGGGGCGTCGAAGAACCGCAAGGTCCCGGGATCCACGCCGGCGCGGACATGCAGCATCGCGACCGGCGATGCGATGAGGCCGCCGGTGGCGCCATCGCTGGTGCCGCCGGCGTGGGCCGCGCCCGGCGCCGCGTCCGCTGCGGTGATGTCGCGCGCCGGGCCGCGGGCCTGCGCGCGCTGCGCCGCGACCAGGCTGCGCGCGAGCTCGAACGCGTGCTGGATGTCATCACCGGCGCTCACCGCCTGGTAGAACGCCACCGAGAATACGTACGCCTCGCTGTCGAGGATCGGGCCGACCATGCCGATCGCGACCCGGACATCGTTGCTGGGCGCCTCCACGATCGCCCGGGCCACCGCGTCCGAGTGGCACGCGCACAACACGACGCACTTGACGTTGCGAACGGCGCCGAACAGGCTCGCCGTCCCGGCGATCGGATACGGGGCGCCGACGCCGCCGGTATCCACGAACCGCAGCCGGCCGTCGGGCTGGCCGTGGCCGCCGAAGTGGACGATGTCGGGCTGGTGCTGGCCGATCCGGTTCGCGACCTCGAGCGCGCGGACCTGCCGGAACTCCCAGTACTTGCAGATCCGCCGGTCGTTGGCCTGGGTGGTGACGCCGATGATCCGCCCGACCTCCTCGACCAGCTCGAGCCAGGTGTCCTCCTGGCCGTTGGCGCTCAGGAACAGGATGCGCACCAGGTGATCGGGCAGCGGGCGCGTCGGGTGCGGCGTGCGCTTGCCGGGCGACAGCACGATATCGAGGAACTGGTCGATGCCGAAGTCGCGCTCGATCGGGTCGAACACCCGCAGCAGGGCATCGATCACGGGGAGCGGATAGCCGCGGACCTCGGCCGCGCGGCGGCGCAGCGCCACGAGCTGGCGGTACAGGTCCTCGGCGGCGAGCCCGTGGCCGGGCTGCCCGGTCAACATCCGGTACAGGACCATCGCGAGCGCGACGAGATCATTCCACTGGCGCCGCCCGACCGAGCCGGCGCTCGGGCCCTTGCGCGCCAGGTATTCGGGCACCAGCCCGATGATGCCGCTCGACGCGTCGCTGGGGGCGGCCAAGGCCGGCGCGGGCGGGCGCTCGAACTCGCCGAGCCGGAAGCTCGGCGGGCTGCCGTCACCGACGAAGATGCTGTCCGCGGTGACGCCGCCGTGCCAGCTCTCGCTCTTGTGGGTCGCGCGCAGCGCCATCCCGATGTGCTCCGCGACGCGCGCGGCCCAGTCGTGCGCGATCACCTCGGGGGCGACGCCGCCGTGCAGCTGATCCTCGAGGACCCCGCGGTACTTGCGCACGACGTACGCGGGGTACGGCGGGCCGGGCAGGATGTCGGTGATCTCCACCAGATAGTCGCGGCCCTGCGGCATGCGGTGCAGCGTCTGGTTCAGGTGTGCACCGCCGAGGAACCGCGCGATCGCGTTCGGTGAGGTGAGCCGCTGGAGCGTCCGGACCACGTAGCGGCCGGCCAGCTCGGCAGGGGCGGTCAGCTCGAACAGCGCGCCCGCGCTGCCCTCGACGCCGGCGCCGAGCACGTAGCGGCCGTAGGCGCCGATCACGTCGCCCGGCCGGGCGGACGCGGCGTTGTAGAACCCGCGCCAGGTCTCGACGATGCCGGCCGCGATCCGCAGGATCGGTGCGCTCAGCGCCCGCTGCGGAGCCGTGGCGTCGAGCTGCTGGGCGAACCGCGCCAGCCGGGTCAGCGCGCGCAGGTCGTGGCGCTCGGCCCGCACCAGGTCCCAGGCAACGGTGACCAGCTCGTTGACCAGCTGCTCGAGCGCGGCGAGCGGGCTGTCGAGCACCACGGCGGCCGGCTGGAAGCCCTCGACCGAGGGCCGGATCTGCGCCAGGTCGCGGACGTTCCACATCCGCGCGAGCTGATCGAACAGCCGGATCAGGCGATCCGCCAGCGCCGCGTCATCGACCTCGTACCACTCGCGCGCGACGCCCGGCGCCGGCCGCGGCGCGAGCCCCATCTCGTCGAGCAACCGGTCGTGCTCGCTGCCGTCCCGGGCGTAGTACGCGAACAGCTCGCCGCGCGGGTCCGGCCGCTCGAGCGGCCGCACCAGGTACAGGTACCCGATCCGATCGCGGATCTCGGCCGCGCCCTGGCGGCGCAGCGAGCGGTAGCACATCGCGATGACCTCGAGGCTGAGCCCGCGGCGCAGCAGATAATCGCACAGCGCCAGCGTGCGATCGGGGAACAGCCAGAACACCTGGAGCAGCACCGAGATCAGGTGCCAGGCGCCGCTGACCATCGCGATCCGCCGCGTGAAGCTCGGGACCCGCTGCAGGCCATCGACGATCAGGTCGAGCAGCCAGGTCAGGCTGCCGAGGCCGTGGGGGAACAGGCGATCGATCAGCCGGCGGCGGCGTGGCGCATCGCCGGCGAGCCGCGCCATGACGCCGACGTTGCGCAGCGTCACCGAGATCGCGCGCAGCGCCTCGTTGCGCACCAGGCGATCGTCGTCGCGCAGGCCGGTGTCGAGCGCGGCCGCGACCGCCCGGACGCAGGCCTGGCCGTCGCGATCGAGCACGGCCATGTGGCGCAACATCGCGACGCACACGAGCTCGCGGATCGCCACCACGCGCAGCCGGGCCGCGGCTCGGCTCGCGTAGGCCAGGTTGCTGGTGAGGTAGCCGGCCACGACCTCGCACACCGCGGCGACCTCGGCGTGGTGCTCGGGATCCGCGATCGCCTCGCTCGCGAGCTCGTCCTTGAGCACGTTCAGGTTGCGATACAGGAAGCCTCGGCACAGCGACTTGAGCACGACCTTGATCCGCTCGGCGTCCTCGGGGTTCTCGGGGGCGAGCCGGCCCAGCCAGTGGTGCGCCCGGCCGCGTAGCGCCTCCGGGGTCAGCGCCGTCCACGGCTCGTCGAACATCAGGCGCCGGCGCAGTGCGCTCACCGCCAGCGCGCCACCATCGAGCCGGATCAGCTCGCACAGCTCGAGCTTGAGCAGATCGGAAGAGCCGGGCGCGGCGGCGACCGACGCGTCGCGGAACGGCGCGTGGGGCGAGCTCGCCTCGAACAGCACGCGCAGGTGGTCCCAGCTCGCGCGCCCCAGCTCGTGGTACGGCTGGAGCGGCGTCGGCTCGGAGCCGGCGGGATCGCGGCGGCGCTCCGACTCGCACAGGTGGACGAGCTTGGCCCGGTACACGTGGCCGCCCGGCCCCGCGGCCACGAAGTCGTGGTCGCCGTCGATCATGGCCACCGCGCACAGCCGATCGCACAGCGTGATCCGGCCCAGCCGCATGCCGCGGAAGTAGTAGTTGCTGGCGGCCGACAGCCGGTCGGGCTCGAGCGAGGCGTGGTTGTAGAGGCAGAGCCGGCCGTGCTCGGTGGCGACGACCAGGACGTCGTCCGGCACATCGTTCGATGCTCCGTTCGGCGCTCCGTTCGGCGCTCCGTTCGACGGAAACAGCGGCGTGCGCCACAGCCCGATCGCGCGGACCGGCCCGGCGAGGGTCTCGCGCCACATCGGCTGCGCGTCGTAGTCGCCGAACGGCATCGCCATCGGGTCCTGGTCGGTGTGGCGCGCCAGGATCGACAGCGCGAACGTGTCGCCGGCGGCCGTGCCGAGGTAGGCCGAGAACAGCGTCTCGTCGCGATCCGGGGCGCCCGGCACCCGGCGGTGCGGACCCAGCTCGGCCGTGGTGATCGCGTCGGTCAGCCGGTCCCACCGCGTGAGCTGCCAGCGGCCCATCCGCTCGCCCGGCGCGAACGAGAACGAGACCGCGCGGACCAGCCCGTCGTCGGAGCCGGCCACCGCGAGGTAGCGCGGCCGGGCGCGGGCGCGGGGCGCGTCGGTGCGAACCACGGCGAGCGCGCGGGTCGGGACCTTGCCGGGCGCCAGCTCGCGCGCCGCGAGCCCGCCATCCAGCTCGTGGACGGCACCGGAGGCGGCGTCGCGGGCCAGCTCGAGCCGCCAGCGCCCCGCGCCACACGACAGCAGGCCGATCGGGTGGGCCCCGGTCTCCAGCCCGACGACGAACGCCTCGGGGCAGCCCGGCAACGGCCGCACCGCGTAGACCTCGGCGTGCTCGCTGCCGCTGGCGATCTCGGGCGCGGGCGTGCACCGGAGCAACACCAGCGCGTGGCCGCGCGCGGACCACTGCAGATCGAGGATCGCCAGGCCCGGCGCCGGCACGCCCTCGCCGGTGCCGCTGATCACGACGCGGAACCATCCGTCGCCGCCGGTGACCGCCGACGCCCGGGTCCGGACGGGGCCGTGATCGGCAAATGGCGCGAGCACGCGCCGGGGCCGCGCTGGCGCCTCGGCATCGCCGGCATCGCCGGCATCGCCGGCATCGCCGGCATCAACGACGTCGAGCGGCTTGCCATCCTCGCCGTCGAGGAACATCAGCTTGCCGTCGCTGGTGATCGCGACGACCACGCGGCGGCCGGGGGCGTCGTGCGGCACGCCGGTCGTGTGGAGCTCGGCGATGTCGATCGCGCGGTGCTCCGCGCCGCCGTCGCGCAGGGTGTGCTCCCAGCGCAGATCGTGGCCGCGCTGCGCCAGGCGGGTCTGGACGATCAGCGCATCGAAGTACTGGTGGGTCGCCTCGCTCTGCGCCGCCAGCTCGAGGAGGCCGACCTGCTTGCCGGCCAGCTTGCTGCCCAGGAGCAGATACTCGCGGACGAACTGCGCCCACGCGACCAGGCGCGCACGATCGTCGTCGCCGGCGGCTCGCGCCAGGTCGTGCAGCGTGCGCAGGTGATCGGTGATGAACACTTCCCACCGGCGGTCCCGGCGGTGCGGGATGGCGCGCAGGATCGCGCGGCTGAGCTCGAGCTGCAGGCCGACGTCGTGGGTCAGGCTCCCGATCGTCGAGGACAGCAGGTGCAGCACCAGGCGATCGCTGCCCTCGGCCATGGCGCACGCCAGCCGGACCAGGGTGCGCTGGACGTCGCGGTCCCGGGCCGCCCAGGCGCGCATCCGCGGCAGGACGACGCCGAGCAACATGCAGTTCCAGGCGTCCCGATCGCAGTCGATCCGTTGCGGGGCGGCCGCCGCTTCGAGCTCGCCGGCGAACGTGTCGGGTGGCGACTCCAAATCTCCCGCGGCCGCGAGCCGCTGGACGTACGCGCGCCAGCCGAGCCGGGCGCGCCGATGCTGGGTGCTCTGGCTGGTCACGTGAAACAGCCGCAGCGAGTGATCGCGCAGCACGGCGAGCACGTACGCGAGGTCGTCGGGGCCGCCGGCCGGCCGCAGCGACTCGAGCGCGAGCACCGCATTCCCCAGCTCGATCGGAAAGTTGTGGAACAGGATATCGCTCGATGGCTCGCCGGCGGCGAGCGCCCGCAACAGGCTGGCGTCGATGATCCGCAGCCGACCGTCGTCCTGGCCCAGCCCGATGTATGTGGTGTGCGCGTCGCGGCTGGCATGACCGGGCATCTTCGCGCGGTGCAGGCTCAGCACTGCCCCGTGGGTCACCGGCAGAACGATGGGCGCGCGGTGATCGCCGCGGACCAGGACCAGCCCGGTGGTCGTACCCAGCAGTACACTGCCGCCGTCGAACGCCATCGCCGCCGTCGGCAGGATCGCCGTCGCCACGGCCTCACCGGCGCGGCCGGCGAGCAGATCGGCGCGCGAGAACCGGCGGAGATCGCCGCTGCGCGCGACGCAGGTCACCGGTAGGTCGCCCTCGCCGGCGCACAGGATCCACTGGACCCAGCCGGTCAGTGGAATCTGGTGCAAGAGTCGGAGCCGTCCCTGCCTGGCCTCGATCACGTAGAGTCGCGGATAGCGTGTGGCGACCAGGAAGTGGAGTGTGTCCGGAGGACCGGACGGGCAGTCAGCCAGCTGGTGGGACGGCGGCGTAAAAGGCGGTGGTAGCAGCGCAATGGCGGTGATCCCGGACATGTCGTGTCGTGTCGAGCTATCCGGATCGGCGCACGCCACGGTTTTGCCGATCTCTACCTCTGGGAGTTGGTCGCGGTGCTTCCACCAGGTATCGAGATGTAAGTTGCACGGCGCTCCTGACTCGCCATGTTGTGATATTTTCGTATTCCACGCAGGGTCGTTATCCGCGATGATGTTCAGTACGCCATCATCGCGGCCGATCAATAATACCGAATGATGATCATGTGACGATCTGTGAAGCGCCTCGGGAGCACGCAGCGCAACGCCGTCATGGACATGGCAGATCGCCTGGACCTCGCGACGGCCGGGGAGCCAGGTCTGCGCCGGTGCGCCGAGGTCGGCGTTGGCCGGATCGTCGACGGTCAGCCCGATGCGCATCACGGCGCCCGACTTTGCCGCCACCCAGATCGCCGCACATTGCTCACAGTGGCAGCTTCCGCACGGCTCGGACCCCAGCGTGGGACGCGAGAGCTCGACGTGATCGAAGCAGAATCTGTGTAATAGCTCCGCCGTGGCGCCGAGATCGTCTCGGTCGGCCAGCGCACCCCGGATGAAATCCATCATCCCACCCCCGCGCAAAATGGTTGTCACTACTATTGGCTGATAGCAGCGAACGATTCAACTGGCGAGCACGGGCAGAGAGAGCCTGATCTCTCGCACCCTTCATGTCGTAATATGGGAAGATGGGGCGCCGAGAGTGGCAGTCGGGGAGAGCCGCGCGGCGATCGGGCGATCAGCCGGCCAGCGTCAGGGCACGGGCGGCGATCGGGGCGCCGTCGATCGTGAAGATCGTCAGCTCGTCGAGCTGGCGGCCATCGACGAGGCCGGCAGCAAGCGCTGGCAGGCCGGCCTCGGGGACGACCGTGGCGAGCGCGAGCAGCTCGGGAGCGAACCCGGCGGCCGACAGCGCGTTGACGTGCGTGCCGCGGCGGAGCTGGGTCGGCAGGATGCGCAGCGAGGTGCTGTGGACGTGGACGATGTCGCACGCGAGCGCCTCGTCGATCGAGACCACGCGGCCACCGGTGGCGACGGCGAGCTCGGCGGCACCGCCGCCGGTGGCCGCGCACCGGATGTCGCGCGGCGCGAACCAGGTGCGATGCGCGGTGAGCGACAGCGCGGCGGCGGCGGCGTCACCCGCGGCGTCGATGATGATGCCGAAGCTGCGCGGCGTACCGACCGCCAGGTAGTGCGAGGCGACCGCACCCGCGGCGGCGATCGCCCGGGCCTTCACGTCGATCGCGAGCAGCTGCGAGGTGCCGGGCGCACCGGCAGTCGCCGCTGCGGCAGCCAGTGCGGCAGTTGCGGCACCTGTGGCAGCCGGTGCGGCGGCCGCGACACCCCGCGCGCCGGCCACCGCCGCCGCCACATAGGCACGCTCGGCGGCGTGGACCCAGTCCATCATCGACTCCGGCACCGACTCCGGCACCGGCACCGACTCCGGCACCGGGCGCGCGGCGCCATCAGAACTCGGCCTGACGCGGCGCGCGCGGGAACGGGATCACGTCGCGGATGTTCTCGATCCCGGTGGCGTACTGGATCGCGCGCTCGAACCCGAGGCCGAACCCGGCGTGCGGCACGGTGCCATAGCGCCGCAGGTCGCGGTACCACCAGTAGTCCTTGGCGTGCAGGCCCATCTCGGCGATCCGCGCGTCGAGCACCTCGAGCCGCTCCTCGCGCTGGCTGCCGCCGATGATCTCGCCGATGCCGGGCGCCAGGACGTCCATCGCGGCGACGGTCTTGCCGTCGGGGTTCATCCGCATATAGAACGCCTTGATGTCCTTGGGGTAGTTGATCACGGCGACCGGGCCGCCGACGACCTTCTCGGTCAGGTAACGCTCGTGCTCGCTCTGCAGGTCGATGCCCCACGCCACCGGGAACTCGAACTTCTCGCCCGAGCTCTCGAGGACCTTGATCGCCTCGCCGTAGTCCATGCGCGCGAACTTCGACTCGACGAGCCCGGCGAGCCGCTTCTGGCAGGTCGGGTCGACGAACTTCTCGAAGAACGCGAGGTCGTCCTTGCGCTCGTCGAGCAGGACCGTGAAGATCGACTTGAGGAACGCCTCGGCGAGGTCGGCGTTGGCGGCGAGGTCGGCGAACGCGACCTCGGGCTCGATCATCCAGAACTCGGCGAGGTGGCGCCGCGTGTTGGAGTTCTCGGCGCGGAACGTCGGCCCGAACGTGTAGACCTTGGACAGCGCGAGGCAGTAGGTCTCGACGTTGAGCTGGCCCGACACGGTGAGCCGAGCTTCGCGGCCGAAGAAGTCCTTGTCGAAGTCGACCTGACCGTCGGGCAGGCGCGGCGGGTTGGCGGCGTCGAGCGTCGACACCCGGAACATCTGGCCGGCGCCCTCGGCGTCCGACGCCGTGATGATCGGCGTGTGGATCCAGAAGAACCCGCGGTCGTGGAAGAACCGGTGCACGGCCTGCGCGAGGGTATGGCGGACCCGGGTGACCGCGCCGATCACGTTGGTGCGCGCGCGCAGGTGCGCGACCTCGCGCAGGTACTCCATCGTGTGGCGCTTGGGCTGCATCGGGTAGTGGTCGGGATCGTCGACCCAGCCGACGACCTCGATGGTCTCGGCGCGCAGCTCGACGGTCTGGCCCTTGCCCTGCGACGCGACCAGCTCGCCGGCGACGCGCACCGCGCAGCCGGTCGTGATCTTGAGGACGTCGGTCTGGTAGTTGGCGAGCTCGGCGGGCGCGACGACCTGCAGCGCATCGAAGCAGCTGCCGTCGTGGACGGCGAGGAACGAAAGCCCCGCCTTCGAATCGCGCCGCGTGCGGATCCAGCCTTCGATCGTGAGCTTGCTACCGACGGACGGCTGGCCCGCGAGCACGGAAGCGATACGTGTGGACATGGCGACCCTGCGAGGCGGTTAGCGCTCGGCGTCTTTGCTGCCGACGACGGCCATGTTCATGCCGATCTGCACCGACACCGCTTTGCCATCGATCGAGACGACCGTCTTGGCGTTCATGTACCAGCCGAAGCTGCCGGTCGAGAACTGCTTGACCTCGGCCAGCATCTCCTGACCGTTGATGATGATCTTCAGCGGTTCGGCCTTCTCGAGGAACTGCGTGAGGGATACGGGACACGAGGTCTTGGGAGGCATGACCGGCACATCTGACCAGAAACCGGGGCAGCGCGCCATATCCGGCAGGCGCGGGATGCGCGGCGGCGGCGGGCCGATCACGGCGCCGATCGCGGGCCGAGCGTGCGCCGATCGCGTCACGCGACGAGCGGCTGGGTGCGCAGCGCGAGGTGCGCGAACGCGACGACCACGAGCGCGTGCTCGATCTCGCCGGCGACCAGCTTGCGGCGGCAGTCCTCGAGCGAGGCGGTCTCGACCGCGAGGACCTCGCCGTCATCGGGAGTCGGCGGCTGGGTCAAGGTCACGCCGCGCACCAGTACGGTGTAGAGCGTGTTGTTCTGGATCGCCGGGTTGGGCGCGACCTTGCCGATCAGCTCGGCGGTGCCGCCGGTGTAGCCGGTCTCCTCGGCGAGCTCGCGGATCGCCGCGGCGACCGGATCCTCGCCGGGGTCGATCATGCCGCCGGGGATCTCGAGGCAGACCCGGTCGATGCCCGGGCGGTACTGGCGGAGCAGGACGACCTGGGCATCGCCGGTCAGCGCGATGACGTTGACCCAGTCGTCGCACGCGATCAGGGAGAATTGCTTGATCGCGCCGGTCCGCGGGTGGGCGGCTTCGACGAAGCCGGTGGTGAAGATCCGGTACTCGTGGCCGGGATGGCGGGCGCCCAGCTTCCAGATCAGGTCAGCGTCGGACATGTGGATCTACCGATCTCGGACTCTCGATCTGGAGAGTCGATATCCTTGGTGGCGAGGGGCTTCCTCGACTCGCCAGCGATCGTAACCCAGGTCGCGCGGGGATCCTAGCTTGTCAAACCACGCCCGGTACGCAACATCGCAGGTGTGACGCTACTCGACGAGCTGGAGCGCTATCTGGCGGCGGCGCCGGCCGCGCAAGGTTGGTTGTCGGTCGCGACCGAGCGCGGCAACCGCACGTATCTGCTCGGTCCGCGGACCGTGGTCGACGGCCCGGTCGCGATGCTCGACTGGCGCACCGCGCCGCTGGCCGAGGCGTTCTTTCGCTACCGGACGGGCGAGCGCTACGAGATCGAGGCCGGCGACCGCACCGCGGCCGGCGAGGTCCGCGCGCGCTGGGTGATCGCCAACCACGGCGAGGCGCTGATCGGCGAGGACCGGATCGTCGGCCGCGACGGAGAGCGACCGGCGCCGCGGCCCCAGCCGATCGCGTGCGTGCCGGTCGATCGAAGTCTGCTGCCGGTGCTCGATCCCGAGCAGCAGGCCGCCGTCGATCTGCCGGCCGACAGCTCGCTGGTGATCGACGGCGAGGCCGGGGTCGGCAAGACGCTGGTCGCGCTGTTTCGCATCGCGTCGCTGGCGCGCGGGGCCGGCGCGCGGGGCCGGCGATTTCGCGCCCTGGTCCTGGTGCCGACCGAGGGCCTGCGCCGGCTGGTCCGGATCATCGCGGATCGGCTGGCGGCGCTGTGGCCCGAGCCCACGAGCGGGCCGATGACCGACCGGCTCGAGATCGCGGTGATCGACGACTGGCTGATCGATCGCGCGCGGACCGCGTTCCCGGGCCTGCCCCGGCGGCTCGGCGAGGACGCCGCGGCCCAGGTGATCGCGCTCAAGCGCCACCCGGCGGTGCGCGCCGTGCTCGACGACTTCATCGGCTGGAAGCCGCCGAAGATCGACGAGCCGCTCGCGCGGTCGCGCGCCCGGCTGCTGCACCTGTTCGGCGACCGGGACCGGCTCGAGCGCGTGATCGCGGCGGCGGCCGGCGCGCTGCCGCCGCGCGCGGTGGCGGCGACGATGGCGCACACCCGGATCCAGTTCGAGACCTCGACCGAGAAGGCGTTCGCGCACGTCGACGCCGATCGCCTGGTCGCGCTCGACGGCCGGCGGCTCGATGCCGGCACGCCGACCAACGACGTCCACACGTTCGACGCCGAGGACGCACCGGTGCTGTTCGAGCTCGCGCGGCGCGGCGCGCTGCCGGCCCGGCCGCTGGCGGTCTACGATCACATCGTGGTCGACGAGGCCCAGCTGCGCGCGCCGATGGAGCTCGCGGCGATCGGCGACGCGCTCGCGCCGCACGGCACCGCCACGCTCGCCGGCGATCACCGCCAGGCCGCCGACGAGACCGCGTGGTTCGCCGGGTGGGCCGCGGCGCGCGGCGAGCTCGGCAGGCCGCGCTGGGCCGAGACCACGCTGGCGGTGACCTACCGCTCGGTGCCGGCGATCAGCGCGCTCGGCCGCGCGATCGTCGAGGGCGCGCCGGCGGTGCCCGGCGAGCCGCCGCCGGATCCCGCGGTGTGGGCGAGCCGGTGCGCCGGGGCGCTGCACCAGGCCGCGCAGCTGTGCTGGCAGCTCGATGCGCTGATCACCCGCGATCCGTGGCGCGAGATCTGCGTGATCGCGCGCAACCCCGAGCACGCGCGCCGGCTCGCGGCGGAGCTGGCGCGCGGCCTCGATCCGCGGCTGGTGCTCGACGGCGACTTCCCGTTCCGCCCCGGCCTGGTCGTGACCACCGCGGCCGCGGTGTCGGGCCTCGAGTTCGACGCCGTGGTGGTCCCGGACCTGTCGCCGGCGTTCTACCCGCCCGGCCCCGAGCTGGCGCGCGCGCTCTACGTCGCCGTGACCCGCGCCCGCGACTGGCTGTGGTTGCTCACCCCCGAGGCATGGTCTCCGCTGGTTTCTCGATGACGCCGCGCGCCAGATCGAGTAGGTATGCCGGATGACCGACGCCGCGCGACGGCTCGAATACCGGCTGGCGCACGATGTGCGCGCGACCTGCGAGCGCTACCAGCTGCTCGCGCCCGGCGACCGCATCATGGTCGCGATGTCGGGCGGCAAGGACAGCTACACGCTGTTCCACCTGCTGACCCGGCTGATCCCGCGGCTGCCGTTTCGCGTCGAGCTGATCGCGGTCCACCTCGACCAGGCCCAGCCCGGCTACAACGGCGATGGCCTGCGCGCGTACCTCGAGGCGTCGGGCCAGCCGTTCGAGATCCTGCGCGAGGACACCTACTCGGTGGTCACCGAGCGGCTGCCGGAGACCGCGACGTACTGCTCGCTGTGCTCGCGGCTGCGGCGCGGCATCCTGTACACCGCCGCCGAGCGGCTCGGCTGCAACAAGCTCGCGCTCGGCCATCACCGCGATGACTCGCTCGAGACGTTCCTGTTGAACCTGTTCTACAGCGGCAAGCTGCAAGCGATGCCGGCGAGCTACCGCACCGACGACGGCCGGTTCGAGGTCATCCGCCCGCTGATCGAGTGCGCCGAGGCCGAGATCGCGGCGCTCGCCACCGA
>DATBBB010000271.1:0-28860 GCA_036271215.1 Kofleriaceae bacterium
CATGGCGAATTCATCTAATACGAGCGGCCCCCCGGCCGGCCCCGACGACCTGAGTCGAGAAGGCCAGACCAGCCTCGATACGCGGGCGGCGCGCCAGCTGGCGCACACGACCAAGTCCCAGCCGCAGATGCAAAACATCTCGCCGCGCTGGCTGTTGCGGCTGCTGCCGTGGGTCGAGGCGAAGGGCGGCGTGTACCGGCTCAACCGCCGGCTGACCTACGCGGTCGGCGACGGCCGGCTCGGCTTCGTGGCGACCGGCGCGCGGGTCCAGATCGTCCCGGCCACGCTCGGCGAGCTGCCGCTGCTGCGCGGCTACGCCGACGCCGAGGTCCTGGGCAACCTCGCGCCCAGGTTCGAGCAGCGCGAGGTCGCGGCGGGCGAGCTGATCGTCACGCGCGGCCAGCCCGCCGAGCACGTCGTGGTGATCGTCCACGGCAAGGCGCAGAAGATCGGCCAGGGCAAGTTCGGCGACAACACGGTGCTCGAGAACCTCGCCGACGGCGACCACTTCGGCGACCAGGCGGTCGTCGAGTCCGACGACGTGTGGGAGTTCTCGGTCAAGGCGGTCACCCGTTGCATCGTGCTGAGCCTGCAGCAGCAGGTGGTCGAGCAGCTGATCCGGCACAACCCCGGGCTCGCCGCGCACGTCGAGGGCTTCAAGCAGCGGCTCGCCGCGCCCCAGGACAAGGCCGGCCAGGCGGCGATCGAGATGGCCGCGGGCCACGACGGCGAGCCGGTGCTACCGACCACGTTCGTCGACTACGATCCGGCGCCGCGCGAGTACGAGCTCAGCCTGGCGCAGACGATATTGAAGGTCCACACCCGGGTCTCGGACATCTACAACGATCCGATGATCCAGCTCCAGGAGCAGACGCGGCTGACCATCGAGGCGGTCCGCGAGCGCCAGGAGTGGGAGATGCTCAACAACCGCGAGTTCGGGCTGCTGCATAACGTCGACTTCAAGCAGCGGATCCACCCGCGCAGCGGGCCGCCGACGCCCGATGACATGGACGAGCTGATCAGCCGGCGCCGCAAGACCCGGTTGATCCTGGCCCATCCGCGGGTGATCGCCGCGTTCAGCCGCGAGTGCAGCGATCGCGGGGTCTACCCGACCGAGGTCGCGGTCGAGGGCCGCCACGTGATCGCGTGGCGCGGCATCCCGATCTTGCCGAGCGACAAGATCCCGATCACCGACGCCGGCACCAGCTCGATCCTGGCGATGCGCCTGGGCGAGAAGGACCAGGGCGTGATCGGGCTGCACCAGACCGGAATACCGAATGAGGTCGAGCCCAGCCTGTCTGTGCGCCCGATGACGATCGGCACCAACGCGATCACGCAGTACCTGGTGACCGCGTACTTCTCGGCGGTGGTCATGATTCCGGATGCGCTCGGCATGCTCGAGGACGTGCAGATCACCTAGGACTGCGATATGGTCCCAGGATGGGTGTTGGTGCGAAGGGTGCAGACACGGTTACACAGCAGGGCGGGCAGGGAGCCGGGGCGACGGGGGCGGACGGCGGCGCGGCGGATCACGCCGGTGGGCAAGGCCAGCAACAGGTGCAGGCCATGCTGTCCGGCGGCGGCGGCCGTCCGGATCCGCAGCGCGTCGCGGACGTGATCCGGGCCAACCCCGGGGAGCGCGACGCGATCATGGCGCTGCTGAACCAGACGCTCGGCATGGAGTATGCCAAGCAGGTCGCGCGGTCGGCGCAGCCGGGACAAGCGGGGACACCGGGGCAGGCGGGGCAGCAGGCGCAGTCAGGTGACGTGATCCAGTTGCCGCTCGGGCCGGCGATCGTGGTACCGGCGCAGACGCCGGGCCAGACGCCGGCGCAGACACCGGGCCAGGCTCCGGCCCAGGCTCCGGCCCAGGCTCCGATGGACGCGGCGTGCCCGACAGGCCCGGCCCGGCGCGGCGATCCGCACACCCGGCCGGAGCCGATGTCGAACCCGAACTACCTGGCCAACTACACGCTGCTGGGCAGCACCATCAAGCTCGACACCTACGAGGCCACCGACAAGGACCACGAGGCCCCGCTGCTCAACAAGATCCGCGCGAGCAACAACCGGTTCGAGCCCGACTGGACGCTCGCGCTGCAGAAGCAGCTGCACGTCCGCGAGACCGGCGCGTTCAACACCGACACGCTGCGCGCGGTGCGCGCCAAGCTGCCGACGGTGACCGACGCCGACTTCCTGTCCGACACCGGCGTGCTCGCCGCCCTGGTGCCCGGCGGCACCGCGCCGTTCCGCTCGATCGGCAGCGGCGCCGGCAAGCTCGGCATCGGCTCGACCGACCGGGTGTCCGAGCCGAGCCACCTCGCCGACGCCGGCGCCCGCGCGCTCGGCTACGCGAGCTACGCGGCGCTCAAAGGCGATCTCAAGCCGATCACGTTCCTCGGTCAGCCGGTGCGCGGCGGCGCTCACCCGCACCTCGCGGCGCGGCTCAAGCTGGCGGAGGACTGGATCTTCCAGCGCCACGGCAAGGACGCCAAGCCGGCGGACGTCGGGTGGGGCCCGGCGAGCAAGCCCGACGCGGTTGCCTCGTATCACGACAAAGCCGAGGACATCAACGCGAACGACGCCCCCAACAAGGGCCCGCACCTCCACGCCTACGGCGTCGCGATCGACTTCGATCCGGACCATAACCCGTTCGTGTTCAACAACTGGACACAGGATCCCTCGAAGGCCAAGACCCCCAAAGAGAAGCAGGCGATCGAGGACAACAACTGGTGGGTCACGATGTTCAAGCACGAGTTCAAGCTCGCCGCGCAGATCTACGGCGGCGAGCCGATCAGCGCCGACCAGCTGGCGACCTGGAGCGAGCGGATGTCGACCGAGGAGCTGTTCGCGCGGGTCGACCAGGCCTCGAAGTCGTTCAAGTCGCTGCTCGAGCTCGGTCAGTACGGCACCGATACCGAGATCGACTGCATCCTGCGCGACCGGCTCCACCTGCCGGTCAAGGAGGCCGCCGCCACCAAGAAGGAGCTGCGCGGGCTGTCCGGCCGCGCCGGGTTCTTCAAGGGCTTCATGGGCCGCGACCCGGCCGAGTCGATCACGACCCACTCGAACGAGCTCCTGATCGCGCTGCGCGACGTCGCCGGGCTGTCGTGGGGCGGTAGCGAGATGAGTCACCCGGTCAACGGCGACTTCATGCACTTCGACATCCGCCAGGACCCGCTCGGCCAGGCAGCGCTCAACTTCGCGCTCGCCAACCAGGGCGTCACCACCGACAAGGACGCCACGCCGGCCAAGGCCGACGCCAAGTGACGATCGACCCGCACCACCGCCGCGCCCCCGGCCTGCGCACCGCGTCTGGCGCACGCACCAGGTTCGGGGCACGCACCGCGCCCGGCGCACGCACCAGGTTCGGCGCGCGCATCGCGCCCGGCGCACGCACCACGCTCGGAGTGCTCGGGGTGCTCGGGCTTGCCGCGTGCTGGTCGTCCGCCGCGCCGCCGCCATCGCCGGCGCCCGCCACCGCGGGATCCACCGCCGCGCCGCCGGCGCCGCCCCCCGTGTCCGAGGCCGCGCTCGCCGCCGCTCGCCAGCGCGCGCAGACCCTGTTCGCGGCCCAGTTCGCCGCCGCGCTCGCCGGGGATCGCGAGGCGCTCGTCGCCACGTTTTCTCCCAGCGCGATCCTGCTCGCGCACTCGGACCACCCCGCGCGAGACTCCGTGACCGACGAGTGGCTGACCTTGACCCCATCGATGCAGATCACCGCGAACTCGGCCGCGACCTTCGCCGCCCGCGGGGACGAGCGCGCGGTGTGGCTCGTCGCCGAGATCACGCTCGACGAGGTCGGCTGGACCAACCAGGTCTCCAAGACAGTGCTGCGGATCTCGGAGCTCGCGACCGCGAAGGCGGGCTGGAAGGTCATCGCCGCGGCGGTCGGCGAGACAGGGTCGCCGGACGGCTATCCGAGCGGGGCAACGATGCCGGGCAAGACCGCGCCGGGCCCGCTCGCCGGGCTCGTCGGCCACCCCGAGGCGCTGCTCGCCGCGCTCGGCGACGACACGATCGTCCTGGGGCCGCGAGCCACCGACGTGGTCGGCGTCGGCGCGCCCGCCCGCGCGGCGCTCACCGCCGCTCCGCTCGCCGCGATCTCGGGCGAGGTCCGCGAGGTCCGCACCGGCGACCTCGGCTTCCTGCAGGCCCACCTCGCCGACGGCACCAGCCTGTTCCTGGTCGCGACATTCCGCGGCGCCGCGGCCCACGTCGTCCTGGTCCACGTCCTGTCGACCTGACCCGGCGGCGTGACCGGCTGATGGGGACGATGCTAGATTCACGTTGCGATGGAGTCGAAAGATTGCGCGCAACTGTGCTGGATCTTCGCAAGCGAAGATGAGCCGCTCGCTCGTGAGCTCCTCGCTCGGGCCGCGGTGCTGGAGGCGCAAGGGCTGATCCAGAGCTGGACGCTGTCGGGGACGAGTCTGGATCTATTGCGGGCGATGCCCGAACCGACCATGCGGGCGGAGGTGGTGGCGCGCATCGATGCCCTGCGTCGCGCGGACATCGTCGTGTTCCTGTGCAGCCAGGTGCTGCTGGACGGTCCTGCCTGGAAGTGTGCGTTCGACATCGCCGTACAGAACCCGCACACGCGCGTGATGCCGGTGATCGTGAACGCGACCACGCTGCCGTCCGAGCTAGCGGCATTCCAGGTGGTGCCGCGCGACGGCAAGCCAATCATGGGTAGTACGGATCGCGAGAAGGCGTTGCTTGAAGTGATCCAGGGCCTGCTCGAGACGGTCAAGTTCCGGCGGGCGCCGGACGCCGACCACGAGTCGGCGCGCAGCTTGGTTGTGCTCGGGGCTAGCCAGCGTCCCAGCATCAACGACATCTTCCGGCTCGACGGCCCTCCCTCGTTCACGTTCATCGAGCCGCCCCAGTTCGCCAGGCTCAAGCTCGAGCTGCGCACGATGGGGACCGGCCTGATCGTCGAGGGGCCGTCGAAAGTGGGAAAGTCGACCGCGATTCGCAAGGCGATGGAGTCGCTGGGCATTGCGAGCCGCGACCAGATCTGGTGGCGCGGCCAGAGCCCGCTGCCGCTGGAGGAGTTCTCGCGCAAGCTCGACGAGTTACTGGAAGCAACCCGAGATACCTGGCTGTTCATCGACGACTTTCATCACCTCGAGGACGATCGTTATCGTCGCGTGCTCGCTTCGATGATGAAGGCGCTCGCCGATCTGCCGACGCGGCACGCCAAGGTCACGCTGATCGGCATCAATCCTCTGGGTAGCTCACTCGTGCAGGTGATGCCGGATCTCTCGGGGCGGTTCCGCATCCTCCGGCTCGATATCGAGCGCGATCTGCAGGGCAGCACCAACATCGCGCAGCTGATTGCTCGCGGTGAGGGTGCTGCCAACATCCGCTTCGCACGCCGTGACGAGTTCGTGGTTGCCGCCGGTGGTAGTTTCTTCTTGGCGCAATACCTGTGCAACGTCGCGGCCGTGAAGGCCGGCGTGCTGGAGGCACAACCCGAGACCGTGGAGATCAAGCTCGGGCCGCACGACGTGACCGCCGCGATCCAGGATGAGCTATCGGCGCGGTTCCGCGCGCCGATGATCGACTTCGCGGCCTTCGACAGGATCCCTCCGCCCGACGGTGCCACGCTCTCGCTGTTGTGGCTGCTGGCGCGAAGCAGCGACGGGTTCGTTTCGGTCCGCGAGGCGCGGCTGCGATTTCCGATGCTGAATGCGGCGTTCGATTGGTTGCTCGCCAGCAACTTGTCACGTTGCTTTCAGGCCCACCCGCGGCTCACGGGCCTGCTCTACTACAATCGTGCGACGCAGACACTCACGATGGAAGACCCGGAGCTCCGGTTCTATCTGCGCGAGCTCAACTGGGAAGAGTTTGCGAACGCCAGCGGCCATGGCCACGTACGCTTTCACCCCGAAGATGGCCCGCTGTGGCCGATCACCGGCCACGCGAACATCACCCTGGCAAAAACGACGGCCTCCGCGGCGGGCCATGTCGAAACGTCCACACCGCGTCGCCGGATATTGCACCTCTCCGACCTGCACCTCGCCACGAAGGATCACGCGACGGTCTCGTATTCCCAGCTGGCCGCGGATCTGCGTGAGCAGCAGATCGAAGCGCTCGACGTCCTGGTGGTATCCGGTGATCTCGTCAATCGTGCCGATCCTGAAGAGTACGATGCGGCGCGCGTGTTCCTCGAGCGACTGATGTCCGGGTTCGCATTGTCGCCACGGCAGGTCGCGCTGGTTCCGGGCAATCACGACGTGAGCTGGCAGCTGTCGGAGGAGGCGTATCAGCCCCACCGTCGCTCGCGGTACGCGGGCAAGCTGGTGCCAGGCGCCTACATCGAGCACGACGGTGGTTTGATCGAAGTTCGAAACGACGATGCCTATCGCAAGCGGTTTCAGCCGTTCGCACAGCTGTATCGCGAGATCAAGGGTATCGAATACCCACTAGCGTACGAGGACCAAGGGATCATCGACGACCTGCCAGATCTCGGGCTCTGTATTCTCGGGCTCAATTCGGCGTGGGAGATCGATCACCACTTCAAAGAGCGCGCGGCGATTCACCCGGAGGCGCTCGCGAATGCGCTGGACAAGCTCGGCGCCCCGCTCCCTGGTCAGCTGCGGATCGCGACGTTTCACCATCCGCTCGGTGGCGGAGAGAGTTCGCGAATCCACGACACCGCGTTCATGCAACGGCTCGCGATCGCGGGCTTCCGGATCGCGTTGCATGGCCATATCCACAAGGCCGCCGCCGAGCTGTATCGCTATGAGCGCGGTGAGCAAGGCCGGCGCATCGAGGTCGTCGCCGCGGGCACGTTCGGCGCACACACCCGCGAATGGGTGCCGGGCTATCCGCTCGAGTACAACCTGCTGCTCGTCGGCGACGACAAGGTCACCGTCGAGACGCGGTGTCGCCGCGAGGTGACCGGCGCGTGGGGGCCGGACGCGCGCTGGCCGCCGGGGCCCGGGCAAGACCCGCTGCCGCGCTACTTCATCCCTCGATAACCGCGGCGCAAGGAGCGATCGAACATTCGTTCGCCGCTCTTGTCGATCGGCTTGCCGGCATCCTGCCGGCCGCGCCTGGTACGGAACAGATCGTCAGCTCGAGGACCCGGCGGCTCAGGCTGCGATCTGGTCGAGGTAGCTGCGGGCGTGCGACGCCCAGTCGCTGGCGCCGTCGAGCTCGAGGTAGCGCTCGAGGCACTGCTTGGCCTGCATGGTGCCGCCGACCTGGGCGAGCATGATGCCGAGGTTGTAGTGGGCGTCGGCGAACCCGGGCGACGCGGCGCAGACCTGGCGCAGCTCGGAGATCGCGGCCTCGGTCTCGCCGAGATCCTCGAGCAGGTTGGCGAGGTTGTAGCGAGCCTCGGCCTGCCCCGGATCGTGGTCGAGCGCGCGCTCGTAGAACGCGCGGGCCTCGCGCATCTCGCCGCGGCGGTAGACCAGGTTGCCCAGGTTGGTCAGCGCGGCCGCCATGTGGGGTTCGAGCTCGACCGCGAGCCGGAACAGGTGCTCGGCGGTCTCGGACTCGCCGCGGTCCTCGGCGGCGCAGGCCTCGACGAAGTGGCGGTAGGCGGTGGTGCCGCCGTTGGCCTCGGTCGGGCCGTCTTCGATCGCCACCGGCACCGACACCGCGCCAGCCGCGCCGGCCGCCGCGGCCCCGGCGCGGGGGTTCGCGAGCGTGGCGAGCACGTGCTCGCCGAAGCTCGGCACGGTGAACGCCATCACGAGCTGGCCGCCGATCGGCTGGAACGCCACGTCGTCGGCGAGCGCGACGATGGTCTCGCCGTCGCAGCACACCCGGAGCTTGGTGGTCGGGTGGGTATCGTCGGGCAGCGCGTGCTTGAGCGCGTCGACGTTCTTGCGCACCCGCTGCAGCGGCATGCCGGTCTCGAGCAGGTCCTTGGCGGCCTTGATCGCGATCAGATCGGTGAACGTGTAATAGAACCGGCCGCCCTTGCGCACGGTGGGGCCGATGAAGCCGGTCTGCATCCAGTAGCGCAGGCGCGACTCCTGGACGGCGAGGATGCGGGACACATCGCGGATGGAGTACAGCTCGATCATCGGGTCTCCTGGCGGGCGTTCGTGTTCGGCAGGGTCGACGTGGTCGGCGCGGTCGACACGCTCTGGGCGCTCTGGGCGCTCTGGCGGCGTTCGCGCTGGGCCTCGACGTTGAGGCTGAGGTGGACCTCGGGGCCGCGCGACCGGCTCTCGACGTCGATGCTCGGGATGATGAGCTCGCAGCCGGCGATCCGCCGCGCTTCCTTGGCCGCGATCCGCCTGGCGTGGTCGCGGCAGCGCTCGTCGGCCTCGTACAGCACGGCGACGCGCTGGGCGGTCGAGGCATCGATCGGGTCGCTGACCCGGTCCGCGGTCCGCGCCAGGTCGATCGTCAGCATGGTCGAGCCGGCGTAGGCGTCGCCCTCGAGCTCGCCCTCGGTCAACACGCGGGCGGCGCCGTGCAGCAGCTCCAGCGCCACCGGCGCGAGCCGCACCGCGACCTCGCGCTCGAACAGCGACACCCGGCGGGTCATCGCCATCGGTTTGCGTGGCGGTCGTTCAAGCTTGGGGCGCCGCGCGCGGCGGGACGTTGCCATACGAGGAACGCTAACGGAGCCCGAGCCAGTGGCCAACTTTCCTACATGTGGGATATGTAATCCAGACGTATCCAGCGATGCGGGGCTGGGGGTGCGCAGCGATGCGGAGCTGGGGGTGCGCAGCGATGCGGGGCTGGGGTGCGCAGCGATGCGGGGCTGGGGGTGCGCAGCGACGCGGGGCTGGGGCCGGGGGTCTCGCCAACGCATGCGCAGCGACGCGGGGCTGGGCCTCGTAGGGGCCGGGGGTCTCGCCAACGCGTGCGCAGCGACGCGGGGCTGGGCCTCCTGCGGAGGTAGCTTCCACAGGTGGTCCTTCGAGGGCAGGCCGGGTTGAGTATTAGGCATGGATCCGCATTTTCTCGTCGGTGGTCCGCTTTCACCCGCAGCAGGAGGTCCACGCCCGCGTCGCGCAGCACGCGTGCCTGCGTTCTCCCCACCGATCGTGTGTGCGACGGAGCAGGGGAGCGAGAAGCCGAGGCAGCTCGTGCCCGACCCGCGGCGTCGCAGGTCCCGGAGCTGTCGCGGCTCGCGGCATTTTCCGACGACGAATCCGCAAATAACGAGCGCGCGACCCAGCGAAGTTTGCCGGCTTGACGATCGATGCGCGAGATCTACCTTGCGAGCACGATGATCGCAGTCCTCATGGCCGTTGCCGCGCTGGTCAGCCTCGGAATGGTGGCGATGTGCTCGGTGGGTCGCGGGCGCTGACCGCCGCGAAAGGTGTGGTACACGTTGGGGGACGTGACGCTCGATGTGAAGCGCTATCCGATCCTCGTCGTCGATGACGAGCAGGACAACCTCGACGCGTTCCGGTTCAACTTCCGCAAGACGTTCGACATCGTGACCGCGAGCGGCGGCACCGAGGCGCTCGCCGTGCTCGAGGACAAGGAGGTCGCGGTCGTCGTGACCGACCAGCGGATGCCGAAGATGACCGGCGTCGAGCTGTTGCGCGAGGTCCGGGTGCGCCAGCCCGAGGCGGTCGGCATCATCCTGACCGCGTTCACCGACGTCGACGTCCTGATCGAGGCGATCAACCTCGGGCAGGTCTATCGCTACATCACCAAGCCGTGGGACGCCAAGGAGGTCCGCGGCGTGATGCAGTATGCGATCGAGCGGTTCCACCTGCAGCGCGAGAACAAGCGGCTCGCGGCGCAGCTGGCGGAGTACACCGGGTACCTGAACCAGCAGCTGCACGGCGAGTTCGACTTCGGCAACATCATCGGCGACAGCGCCGCGCTGCGCGACGTGCTCGACAAGGTCGAGCAGGTGGCACCGACCAGCTCGACCGTGCTGCTGCGCGGCGAGACCGGGACCGGCAAGGAGCTGGTCGCGCACGCGATCCACATCAACTCGCCGCGCGAGGAGAAGCCGTTCGTGCGGGTCAACTGCGCGGCGCTCGCGCCCGGCGTGCTCGAGAGCGAGCTGTTCGGTCACGAGAAGGGTAGCTTCACCGGGGCGATCGCGCGCCGGCCGGGGCGGTTCGAGCTGGCCGACGGCGGCACCCTGTTCCTCGACGAGATCGGCGACCTGCCGATGGAGGTCCAGATCAAGCTGCTGCGCACGCTGCAGGAGCGCGAGTTCGAGCGGGTCGGCGGCGCCGAGACGATCAAGGTCGACGTCCGGCTGGTCAGCGCGACCAACCGCAACCTCGAGCAGATGATCGAGGACGGCGAGTTCCGCGAGGACCTGTACTACCGGCTCAACGTGTTCCCGATCAACCTGCCGCCGCTGCGCGACCGGCTCGACGATCTGCCGCCGCTGGTCGCGCACTTCATCGCGAAGTTCTCGCGCCAGATGGGCGCGAACGCCGCGCCGGCCTCGGCCGAGGCGGTCGCGAAGCTGCGCGAGTACAACTGGCCGGGCAACGTGCGCGAGCTCGAGAACATCATCGAGCGCGCGATGATCCTCGCCAAGGGCGCGCCGGTGTCGGCGAGCCACCTCGATTTCGGCCGCCGCGCGACCAGCCACGCCGCCACCCCGACCCCGGTCGCGACCCCGATCGTGGCCGCGCCGCAGGCCGGGACCGGCTCCGGGCCGGCGGTGCCCGCGCCGGCGCTGGCCGACGACGGCAAGAGCCTGGCGGAGCGCCTGCTCGACAGCGAGCGCAAGGAGATCGTCGCCGCGGTCGAGAAGTCGCGCGGCAACATCGCCAGCGCGGCGCGCACGCTGGGGATCAACCGATCGACCTTGTACTACCGGCTGCGCAAGCACGGCCTCGAGCACCTGCTGCCGACCAAGGTCGGCGTCGGGGGCGACGAGCCGAGCGCCGAGGTGGCGCCGGTGGCGCCGCCGCCGGCAGCGGGATCGGGGCCCGAGTCGGGGCCGGCGGGCGGCTGATCAGATCAGCGGATCGAGCAGCTTGCGGCCGCGCACCGGGTAGCCGAGCGCGCGGGCGAGCTGCAGCAGGCTCAGCAAGTTCGGCAACTCGGCGAGCTTGGCGCGGGCGTACGGCAGGACCTTGCGGCGCGCCAGCACGCGGAGCTGGATCGGCGAGGTTTCGAACAGCTCGATCGCCTCGACGTCGGCGCGGCGCAGCGCCGGCCGGCCCGCCCACTGGACGCCATCATCGGTCAGGGTCAGCGGGCCGAACGTGCCGGCCCCGGTCGCGATGAACTGGGTCTGGACCCAGCGATCGAGCCGCGGCTGGATGTGGCGCAGGATCTCGGTAGTCGAGGATCGTGTTCCACGCCAGCGTGCGCGTCGAGAACAGCTGGCGCCGGGTGACGCCGCGGTCGTCGATCACGACGCGGCCGAACCCGAAGTCGGCGCGCGTCAGCTCCATCGTCGCGGTCCGGATGCCCACCATGCCGATCCAACGCCTCCGGCGCGGACAATACTCCGCCGGCAACTGCGCGAAACCTCGGCAAGAGCTACAGTGCCGCCGTGCGGTTGCTCTTCATCGTCGATCCTCTCGAGCGGCTCGGCCTCGCCGGCGACAGCTCGTATGCCCTGATGCTCGAGGCCGCGACCCGCGGCTGGGAGGTGTGGACGTGCCAGCTCGAGCAGCTCGGGCTGGTCGGCGATGACGCGGTGTGCGACGCGGCGCTGACCCAGGTGCGCGACGCGGCGCGGCCGGCGGACGCGTTCACGCTCGCGGCGCCGATCGCGCGCCGGCTCGCCGAGTTCGACGTCGTGCTGATGCGCAAGGATCCGCCGGTCGACATCTCGTACCTGCACGCGACCTGGATCCTCGACCACGCGCGCGGCAAGACGCTGCTGGTCAACGATCCGCGCGGGCTGCGCGAGCTCAACGAGCACCTCGCGGTGCTGCGGTTCCCGCAGCTGACGCCGCCGACGATCGTCACCCGGTCGGCCGCGCGGCTGCGCGAGTTCCAGGCCGCGCACGGCGGCGCGATCGTGGTCAAGCCGGTCGACGGCTACGCCGGGCTCGGGATCTTCGTCGTGCGCGACGGCGATCCGAACGCGTCGTCGATCATCGAGACCTCGACCGGCGCCGGGACGCGGTGGACCCTGGCGCAGCGCTACCTGCCGGAGGCGGTGCACGGCGACAAGCGGATCATTCTGATCGACGGCGAGCCGGTCGGCGCGGTGCTGCGGGTGCCGGCCCAGGCCGAGGCGCGCGGCAACCTGCACGTCGGCGGGCGCGCGGTGAAGACCGAGCTCGACGCGCGCGACCGCGAGATCATCGCCGCGGTGGCGCCGTTCCTGCGCGACCACGGCCAGGTGCTGGTCGGGCTCGACGTGATCGGCGGGATGCTGACCGAGCTCAACATCACGTCGCCGACCGGGGTGCGCCACATCGCGCGGCTCGACGGCCGCAACGTCGCCGGCATCATCCTCGATCGGCTCGCCGCGCTCGCCCCGGCCGCGCGGCGCTGAGCTCTTGGTTACAGCGGCGCGCCGCCGGGCAGGTCGACGGTCGGCGCCGTCGGCCCGCCGCACAGTACGGCGCGTGGCCGGCCGCCGGCCTGGGTCAGGCAGTCGAGGTGCATGACGGACATATCGGCCGCGGGCGCCGGCACGATGCCGGCCCACAGGTGGCCGTCGGCGTCGAGGAAGAACCGGCCGCCGATCCCGTCGGTGCCGCAGGTGCCGCCGACGATCTCGCCGGTGAGGATCGCGTCGAGGCAGACCCCGTTGCTGGCGTTCTTCACGCTGCCGTCGGGGGTGAGGTCCCAGCTCGGCGCCGCGGTGCAATCGCCGACGGTGCCGTTGTCGCCGGCCTGGGCGACGTTGACGCACTGATCGGCGATCTTGAGCGGACCGCTGCCGGAGCCCCGCATCGCGACGCTGTAGCTGCGCTGCAGCAGCGCCATGTCGCTCGGGTCGAGCTCGTCGGCGGGGCACGAGGTGCCGCACGCGGTGCAGCCGGTGGTGCACGAGGCGTAGTACCCGAACGTCCGGGTGCCGAGCTCGAGCATCGCGGCTTCGACGTTCACCGCCTCGGCCGCGGCGTTGTCGCCGCGGTACGCGACGATCGCGGGGTTGACCACCGCTGCCGCGGTGGCGAGCACGGCGAGCGCGCCGGTCAGCATGTGATCGGAGTGATCGGCGCCGTGGCTGGCCGCGATCTCGAGCGTGCGCAGCCGGGCCGGCGCCGTCGCGTCGATGATCGCCGCCAGCGTGGCGACAAGCCCTGCCTGATCGTACGTCGCGTCCGGCCCCGACGCGGTCGCGACCTTCCCGGCCTTGGCCTCCCACAGCTGCAGCAGGCTATCGGTGGCGGCGCCGTCGTGGCCGCCGTCCGGATAGCCGAGGAAGATCAGCGACAGCTGTGCCGCGGCCAGCCGGCAATGCTCGGCGGCGTGGCCGGCGATCATGATCTGGCCGCAGGTCCAGTCGGTCCGCCTGGCGCCGACGAGCGACGCGTACGCCGCCTTGACGCCGCTGCCGTCGGGATCCGCCGCCGCGGCGCCGGCCTCGGTGTTGCCGGCGGTGACGTAGACCGTGGTGACCCCGCCGCCGCCGGTGATCGCCGGATCGAGATCGGGCTGCATGTAGCGCAGGTCGTCGCCCTGGTGCGCGACGATCGTCAGGTCCATCGCGGCCGCCAGCGGCGGCCCCGCCGGCTCGCTCCCCCCACCGCACGCCGCCGCCGCGAGCACCGTGACATAGCCGATGACGAGGCAGGGGCGCATCTTCGAGTCATGCCGGTTGTTGCCCCCAACGTCAAGTAACGTCAAGTGCGGCTGCGGAGCAGCTGGGACACGCCGCCGAGGCCGCCGACGATCAGGTGGGCCAGCCAGAGGCCGAGCGAGGCTGCGAGCGCGTCGGCCTGGGGCATGCCGAACAAGCTGCCGCACAGTGCGACGTAGACCGCCTCGCGGGCGCCGGCGCCGCCGACGGTGATCGGCAGGAACGCGGTCGCCGCGGCGAGCGGCACGACCAGCAGCGACGCGGCCGGCGCGATCGGCGCGAGCTGGACCAGCAGGACCCAGCCGGCGGCGGCGATCAGCGCCTGGGTCGCGATCGACAGCGCGACCGCTGTGCCGAACGCCTGACCCTCGCGCAGCGCGGGCAGCTTGCCGGCGATCTGGGCCACGCGCGCCAGCCGCGCGGGCAGCCGGGCGCCGATCGTGCGGGCGAGCGGGATCGCGGCGACCAGCGCGAGCGAGCCGGCGCTGCCGAGCACGGTCCACCACCACAGCACCCGGCGGTCGAGCGCCCCGGGGGTGGTGACCAGGCCGACCGCGAGCAGCGCGAACAGGCCGAACAGGCCCAGCGCGCGCTCGACCAGCACCACCGCGAGCGCCCCGGTCGCGCCTTCTTCCCCGAACGCGTCGCGGGTCACCACGGCGCGCGCGACATCGCCGGCGACCGCGCCCGGCAGGTAGTTGTTGTAGAAGAACGCGACGAAGTACAGCCGGACCAGCGCGGCGAGCCCCGGGATCCGGCTCGCGCCGTAGGCCCGCATCAGCACCCGCCAGCGCACCGCCCCGGCGACGACGTTGGCGGCGACCAGCGCGATCGCGACCGCGAACGCCCACGGCGAGATCCGGGTCATCGAGTCGCGCGCGGCGGCGAGATCGACCCGCGAGGCGATCCACACCAGCGCGCCGAGCGTGCCGAGCACGCGAACGATCCAGGCGAGGCGCTTCTTCACGGGCGGCACAGCATGCCAGATCCAGGGCGGCGGCGTGCGCCGGCCCGATTCGCCGGCCGAGCGCTCGAGGACCAAGGTCGGCCGGGTCGGCCGGGTCAGCCGGGTCAGCCGGGTTGGCCGGATCGGCGAGACCTACGTTCCTCGTCGGGTGAGGCCGATCGACACGGAGCGGGTATCCAAAAGATTCTCGGTCCTGCGCCGTGTGAACAAGCGTGGCCGGGCGCGCATGTTGGGTTGTGCGGGTGATCGGCCCGTGTTAACGCCGAGCGTGTCGCGCAACCCGACGGAGCCAGCAGAGCCAGCGGAGCCCGGCGAGCCAGCCGAGCCCGCGGAGTCGGCCGAGCGAGCGGAGCCCGGCGAGTCGGCGGAGCCAGCGGAGTCGGCCGAGCCAGTGGAGTCGGCCGAGCGAGCGGAGTCGGCCGAGCCCGGCGAGCCGGCGGGCCAGCCAGCGCCCGGGCTGATCGGGGCGATCGGCCGCGGCCTGCGGCGGAGCCCCGGGGCGCAGCTGGTGCTCGGCGGGCTGATCCTGGCGCTCGGGTTCCCGGCGCACGTGTCGGGGGAGATCGGGCTCGCGGTGATCGCCGGGGCGCTCGGGATCGGGGCGGCGGCGGCGTGGCCGCATGCGCCGGACTGGTTGCGATCGCCACCCGAGCGCGTGGTGAGCGCGCTGGTGATCTCGGTCGTGGTGGTCATCGGGGTGGCGGTGTTCCGCGACGTCTTGACCGAGTCGCCCGACTGGCAGATGGGCGACTGGGGGCCGCAGCGCGCGGTGCTGGCGCACGTGATGCCGGCGATGCCCGGGTTCGATGTCCCGGTGTGGGACCACGCGGTGTCGACCGGCGACGCGCCGCTCGAGCTGTACCCGGCGCTGAGCTACCTGGTGACCGGGCACCTGGCGGCGGTGCTCGGGCTCGAGCACGATCTGCCGCTCGCGCTGATGATCGTCGCGGTGCTGGTGTACCTGACGATCGCGGCCGCGACCGCGGCGATCGCGCTGCGGGTGGCACCGGCGCCGATCGCGGCGGTGATCGGCGTCCTGACCCTGGTCGACAGCGGCGCGGTCGCCCACGGCGGGACCGTGGGGCTGTTCCACTGGGCGCTGCTGCACAGCGCGCTGGCGCTGGCGTGCTCGGCGATCGCCGCGGTCGGCATCCTCGAGGCGCTGCGCCGGCCGCGGCTGGCGGCGTCGGCGACGATCTGGCTCGCGACTGCGCTCGCGACGATCGCGCACCCGGCGGGGTTGATCTCGGCGGCGGCGAGCGCGGCGGCGCTCGGCGCGGTGGCGCTCCTGGCGTCGGACGTCCCGGCCCGCCGCGCGGTCGCCGCGCTGGTCCACGTCGGGCTCGGCATGGCGCTCGGCGCGAGCGAGTGGATGCCGCTCGCCGCGCGGATCCTCGCCTACGGCCAGCACTTCCCCAACGCGCTGCACCCGCCGGCGCGGCTGCTCGAGGAGCTGCTGGCGTTCCCGGTGCCGGTGACCGCGTTCGCGGCGCTGGAGTACGCCGGCTACTTCGGGATCCTGGTCGCGCTGTGGTCGCGGCGCGCCGCGCCGGTGTTCGTCGCGGCGACCGGGTTCGTGCTGTTGCTCGGGCTGTGCGACGCGCCGTACCTCGCGCTCGACCTGGCGCCCGGGCTCGGCGTCGCGCGGCTCGGCACCGAGCGGCTGGCGCAGCTCGCGCGGCCGTTCGTGTGGGCGGCCGCTGCCTACGGCCTGGCGATCCTGTGGCGCCACGCGCGCGCCGCGTGGCCGGGCGCGACCCGCAACCGCCGGCTGATCGCCGCCGCGCTGTGCGGGATCGTCGCCGGCGCGACCGTGCGCGCGCTGCCGGCGCTGTGGAGCTCGATGTCGGACCGCGCCTCGAACGAGGCCCGGGTCTACGCGCCCGATCCGTTCGGCCGCGGCGTGCTCGAGCGCTGGGCCGCCGAGCGCGCGCAGGACATCGCGCCCGGCGCGTGGGCGCGCGCGCTGTTCGAGGAGGACACCCACGAGCACTTCCACCTCACCGCCGAGACCGGGCTGCCGACGTTCCACATGGCGCCGCAGCCCGATCTGCTGCTGCGCGAGCGGATCGAGGACACCTCGGCCGAGAGCCTGCAGCGGTTCAACGTGCGCTGGGTGATCGCGATCGATCGCTCGCCGAACCTGGGCGATCCGGACACCGAGCAAGTGTTCGGCTCGTACCACGTCCGCGAGCTCGCCGGGTGGGACGGCAAGTTCGCGCGGATCGAGCGCGGCGCGGGCGAGGTCCGGGTGACCCGGCTCGACGACCGCGCGGTCGTCGTCGAGGTCACCGGCACCGATGAGCCGGTGCTGGTCGCGCTCGGCACCGGGTTCTATCCGCGCTGGCAGGCCCGCCACGCCGGCGGCGCCGCCGAGCCGGTCTACGCCTACCCGACGATCCCCGGCGGCCAGCTCCACGTCGTCGCCGCGTGGCTCGCGCCGGGCGTGACCACGTTCACCTGCGACGGGCCGCTGCCATCGGATCGCGACGGCTTCGCGATCTCGTGCGCGGCGCTGCTGGCGGTGGTCGCGATCGCCGCGATCTGGCGCCGCCGCGCGTGGCGGCTGCGGGCGCTGCGCCGGATCGCGCGCGGCCGGCGGCGCTGGCCCGCGGCCGGGCGGCTCGCGATCCGGATCGGCGTGCCGGCGGGGCTGGCGATCCTCGCCGTGCGCGGCTGCCGCGACGCCGCGCGCGACACCCGGGCGCTCGAGCTCGGCACCGGGCTGCGCGCGACCGCGACCGTCGAGGCCCGCAAGCTCGGCGACGAGGCCTGGCAGACCTGCGACTACTCGCGGCTGACCGGCGGCTACGACTGCGACGGCCTGGTCGTGGCGTCGGACTCGACGGCGAGCCTGGTCAACGACGCCGCGCCGAGCTGGCCGTTCGTGACCCCGGCGATCACCGCGTCGGCGTACACCACCGGGATCGAGATGCGGGTCCGGCTGCGCGCCCGGCTGGCCGGGGTGTACGAGGCCGCGGTCAACGACGGCAGCGTCGCGCTGGCGGTCGACGGCGAGCCGACCCGCACGCTCGCCCGCGCCCGGCTGCGCTACGACGACCGCGGCGAGCGCACCGTCGAGATCCGCGCCCGGGTCCCGATGACGACCTGGGCGTTCACGATGGTCGGCGCCGACACCCTGGTGCCCGACCGGCCGTTCCTCGCCGCGCCGCCGGACGCGCCGCCCGACGCGGTGCGCGCGATCGGTCGTACGACCGGGCGTACTATCGATCGTACTACCGGGCGTAGATGACGTAGAGCGTGGTCAGGGTCGCGCTGGCGAGGATCGCGAGGAACCAGCGGTCGCCGAGCATCGCCTCGGTCGGCGACTCGTCGGCGGTCGACCACAGCGACAGCATCAGGAACCGGATCACGCCGAGCACCACGAACGGCGACACCAGCACGAGGTGATCGGTGCCGAAGAACTCGACCGTGTGCGGCCACAGCGTGTAGGCGATGAACGCCGCGCAGGTCACGATCGCGAGCCCGATCATCGCGACCCGCACGACCTCGATGCGATAGCCGGCGAGCGCGGCGCGCGTGGTGGTCGCGCGCTCGTTGCGGGTCGCCCACGCCAGCTCGTGGCCGCGCTTGCCCAGGCCGAGGAACAGCGCGAGCAGCGCGGTGCACAGCAGCAGCCAGCGCGACGCCGGGACGTTGATCGCGGCGGCGCCGGCGAGCACGCGGAGCAGGAACCCGGTGGCGATCAGCGCCACGTCGAGGAACGCGACCTTCTTGAGCCCGAGGCTGTACGCCAGGTTCTGCACCAGGTACGCGGCGGCGAACACCGCGAGCTGCCAGGCCAGCGCGAGGCTGCCGGCGAGCGCGCCGACCGCGAGCAGCGCGGACCACACCAGCGCGCCGCGCTCGGACAGCTCGCCCGCGGCGATCGGCCGCAGCCGCTTGGTCGGGTGCAGGCGATCGGCGGCGACGTCGTGGACGTCGTTGAACGCGTAGACCGCGCCCGACAGCGCGCAGAACGCGATCATCGCGAGCACCGCGCGCGTCACCGACGGCGGGTTCGCGAGCTCGCGCGAGAACACCAGCGGCGCGCCGACGAACACGTTCTTGACCCACTGCCGCGGCCGGATCGTGCGCACCAGCGCGCGGGCTCGCTTCAGCATGGCGGCGCACGATACAACGCGCGCGGTGGGGGCGCCACTCGAGGCTCGCGGGGCGTGACTTCGTGATCGAGCTCGAGCGGGGGGACCCGCGGGCTTTGCCCGTGCCGGAGCAGTAGCGATGGTCACGGCACTGGATTAGTTCTGTATTTCGATCGCGGCCGGCGGGGCCGGCGGCGGGGTTGTCGCTTGCGGCGCTCCCAGCTCGCGTGATTAGTAGTCAGCTGTGGTTCGCCGGTGGACGCCGACGTTGATCGCGATGGCGGCGGTCACGGCCGTGTTCGCCGCGCTGGTCTGGCACCGGCGGTGGATCTCCGATGACGGGCTGATCTACGTCCGCACGGTCCACCAGATCCTGGCCGGCAACGGCCCGGTGTTCAACGCGTTCGAGCGGACCGAGGCCAATACCAGCAGCCTGTGGCCGTGGCTGGTCGCCGCGGTGGCCGCGCTGACCGGCGGCGCGCCGGCGCCGCTGACCGTGGCGCTCGGCGGCGGGCTCTCGGTCGCCGGGGTCTGGCTCGCGATGGACGGCACCCGGCGCCTGCTCCGCGCGCGCGGCGCGACCGGCGCGGTGGTCCCGGCCGGCGTGCTGATCGTGCTCGGCGTCGGGCCGTTCTGGGACTTCGCGACCTCGGGGCTCGAGACCGGGTTGTGCACGCTGTGGCTGGCGGCGATCTGGCGCCGCCTGATCGGGCTGCGTGACGAGCTCCCCGACGGGCCCCCCGCCGGGTCCGGCGCCGGCCGCGCCGCGCGGCGGCTGTACGGGGCCGCGTTCGTGTTCGGCCTCGGGCCGCTGGTCCGCCCGGATCTCGCCGTCCCGGCCGCCGTGTTCCTGATCGCGGGCTGGCTGATCATCCGGCGCGGCGCCCGGCGGCCCGGTTGGCGCCGCACCGCCGGGCTGGCCGCGGCGGCCGGTGCGCTGCCGGTCGGCTACGAGATCTTCCGCGCCGGCTACTACGGCGCGCTGGTCCCGCTGCCCGCGCTCGCCAAGAGCGCCGGTGGCTCGCAGTGGCGGCGCGGCCTGAGCTACCTCGCCGACTTCGTGGCGCCGTACGCGCTGTGGCTGCCGATCGCGATCCTGGCGATCGTGCTGATCGTCGCCGTGCGGCGCGGCGCGCTGGCCGGCCCGCACCGCCGCGCCGACCGCATCATCGTCGCCGCGCCGGTGGTGAGCGGGGCGCTGCTCGCGGGGTTCGTGATCCGGGTCGGCGGCGACTTCATGCACGCGCGGATGCTGCTGCCATCGGCGTTCCTGGCGGTGCTGCCGGCGCTGGTCGTGCCGTGGCGGCGGTGGACGGCGCCGGCCGTGGTCGCGCTCGCCGGCTGGGCGCTGGCGATCGGGATCTGGCGCGACGACAACCTCGACCACTCGCGGTACCCGCAGCGGATCGAGGACGAGCGGGTCGGCTACCTGCGCTACACCCGGCAGGCCCACCCGATCGACGCCGCGGCGTACCTCGACGGCGACCTCGACACCGCCGGGCGGGTGTTCCTCGCGGCCCACACCGGCCGGCCGCAGATCCTGAGCGAGAGCGGCGTGGCGATGCCGATCGGCCCCGGCGTGGCGGCGCCGGTCGCGGTGATCGTGGGCCGGCTCGGCACCGGCGGCGCGATGACCCCGCTCGACGGCATCGTCGGTGACACGCTGGGGCTCGCCAATCCGATCGGCGCGCGGATCACGCCGACCAGCCGATCGATGGCCGGTCACGAGAAGCTGTTGCCGTTCGACTGGCTGATCGGCGATTTCGGCGCGGTCGACTTCGACTACGGCGCGATGTTCCCCGGGATGTCGGTGCCCGCCGCCCGCGCGGCGCACCACGCGATGGCGTGCGGCCGGCTCGCCGAGCTGCTCGCCTCGGTGCGCGAGCCGATGTCGCCCGGCCGGTTCTGGCGCAACCTGACCGGCGCGTTCGGCCGGACCACGCTGGTGATCCCGTCGAGCCCGTTCTGGGCCGAGCGGGTGTTCTGCGGCGCGACCGGCGACCCCGACCTCGCGCTCGGCGTGACGGTCTCGGCGTCGAGCGCGTACGAGGAGTCGGGCTGGCTGACGACCAGCCTGGTCGACGGCATCCGCACGTCGACCCCGGCCCATCCCGGGTTCTCGAGCGCGCTCGGCCGTACCCAGCCGCACGAGGAGTGGATCGCCTTGACCCTGCCGTGGCCGGCGACGATCTCGAAGGTCGTGCTCCACCCGACCTACGACCCGGGGTTCCCGATCGACTTCACGGTCCAGGCCTGGCGCGATGGCGGCTGGGTCGACGTGGTCACCCAGGTCGGCTACGCCCGGCCGGCGATGGTGCCGCAGGTGTTCGCGCTGCGTGCGCCGGTGACGACCCAGCGGATCCGGCTCGACGCGACCCGGCTGCGCGAGGTCGGGGGCTACGGCTACCTGCTGCAGCTCGCCGAGATCGAGCTGCTGCCGTGAAGCTCGTCAGCCCGAGGACTCGCTGACTCAGGCGGCGGCCGCCGCCGCAGGGGCGGGCGCGGCGGCGCGGGCCTTGCGGGCGCTCACCGCGTCGCGGATCATCAGCGCGACCGCGAAGCTGGTGGTCGTGACCAGCCAGTGCGACAGCGCGTACTGCGAGCCGATCGCGACCACGAACAGCGACAGCTCGTAGGCCACGCCGCTCGCCAGCAGGATCGCCGGCAGGATCTGGCGCCGGCGGAGCGCGACCGGCAGCAAGACCAGCGCCGCGATCAGGTACAGGTACGGCCAGCACAACAGCTTCGCGACCGGCGAGACCACCGCGATCGCGCCGCGCTGGACGGCCGAGTGCCACGCGATGTGCGCGGCCTCGTCCGACTGCGTGATGCTGCCGGAGAACCCGGTGTAGACCGGCTTGCCGACCCCGGTCCGGTGCACGCCGAGCACGCGGAACCAGGTGTGCCAGCGGTGCTTGAGGTACGCGCCGGGGTAGGCCAGCGCGAGCCGGTACTCGGCGGCGATCACGGGCGCGCGGTCGTCGGCGTCCTGGGGCGGATCGAACAGTCGGTCCGGGCCCGAGGTCAGCGTGTTGGGGTGGCGGTACGCCGCGGCCGCGCGGGCGTCGAGCTCGGTGCCCTGCAGCGGCACGCCGTCGAGCAGCTCGCGGGCGCGGGCGTCGTCGAACGCCGGGGCGTAGTGCAGCACGCCGAGCACGTCGGAGATCGCGAGCTCGAGCCGGGTGTGGCCGGTCGCCTTGTCGCGCAGCCCGGCGTCGAGCCCGATCGCGCCGAGCCAGACCGCCGCCCACGCCGCGAGCGCGAGCGCGATCCGCCGGCGGCCCACGATCGCGGGCCGCCACGACCAGCCGAGCACCAGGATCGGCAGCACCGCGAACGCCGCCGACGGCCGCATCGCGCTGGCGAGCACCAGCAGGCCGAGCCCGGCGAGCTGCCAGCCGCGGCGCCGGCTGGTGATCGCGGCCAGGCCGGCGAGCAGGAAGCCCGCCATCTGGCTGTCCTGCCAGATCGCCGCCATCGTCACCATCACCGGTGGGAACACCAGCAGGCCGACCGCGCCGAGCGCGGCGCGGCGCGGCGTGGTGATCCGCGCGAGCAACGCGTGCGCGCCGGCGATGACCAGCAGGCTCTGCAGCGCGAGCATGCCGAACGGCCCCGCGATCGCGAACCCGATCAGCCGCCACACCTCGGTCATCACCGGCGAGTGCCAGTCGTTGAACGTGCCGACCCGCGAATCGAGCAGCTGGTTGATCGAGTCGCTGGTCATGTAACCGGGGTAGGCGTAGAGCAGGAACACCAGCCAGCCGGCGATCGCGATCGTGCGCGGCCGGAGCTCCGCGGCCCAGGCCCGGACCCGCTGCCGGGCCCCGGTCACCCGGCCTCCGGGGCCACGGCGGCGATCTCGGCCCGTCCGGCGCGCCAGCGCTGCCCGAACAGGACCACCGTCGCCAGGCAGGTGCACGCGATCATCCAGTGCGAGTAGCGGAAGTCCACGGTGTTGGCGGCGGGGAAGAAGCTCAGCTCGTAGAGCAGGCCGCTGCCGAGCAGCCCCAGGCTCAGGCGATCGCGGCAGCACGTGACCAGCAGCAGCAGCGCGAGCAGGGCGTAGATGTACGGTCGGAACAGCGCGATGTCGAACGCCGTCCACAGCATCGCGGGGAGCGCCGCGCTCTGGAACTCCGACAGCGCGGCGTTGTGGTGGACCAGGGTGCGCAGCTCCGGGTAGCCGAGGAACTGGCCCCACACCGGCAGCCACAGATCGGTGTCGGACATCCCGAGCAGCTCCTGGAACCCGGTGCCGCGGTACGCGAAGTAGGCGCGCGGGTCGCCGAACACCAGCTCGCGCCACGCCCGCACGATCGCCTCGTGGTGCTGGGGCTGGGGCAGCGCGAACACCGGGCGGTCGCCGTAGAACAGCGCCATCGCGCTGCGCGGCGAGAACAGCTCGCGGGTGTGCGCCTGGATGTGGGTCTGCTCGGAGATCGGCACGCCGCGCAGCACCTCTCGCAGGTCGTCGTCGCTGCGGTCGCGCGTGTAGTTGAGGACCCCGGCGATATCGGCGAGCGCGAGGCTGTCGACCACCGCGACGTGGTGGACGGTGAGCACGGTGTTGAGGCCGGACGCGCCGCCGAACACCAGCAGCCCGGCGGCGGACGAGATCAGGTAGCGCTTCCACCAGCGCGCGCCGGGCCGCCAGACGAACAGCAGGCCGATCAGCGGCACCGCCGCGGCGAACGCGTTGTGGCGGAACGCACAGCCCAGCGCGGTCACCCCGAGCCCGAGCACCCGGATCCCACGCCGCGGGCTCAGCAGCAGCGCCGCGCCGGCGACCAGGTAGGCCGCCATCTGCGAATCCTTCCAGATCACCGCCATCGTGGTCAGCACCGGTGGAAACAGCAGCACCAGGACCGCGGTCAGCGCGGCGGCCCGGGGCGCCATCACCCGGCGGAGCACGCCGTGGAGCCCGCCGAGGAACAGCACGCCCTGGACCAGCAGCATCAGGATCGGGCCGGCGATGATCGCGTCGAGGATCAGCCACTCGGCGGCCATCACCGGCGGGTGCGCGTCGGAGAACGCGTGGCCGCGCGCGTCGAGCAGCTGGTCGCATGAGTCGTTGCTCATGTAGCCGGGGAACGCGTACATCACGAACACCGCGAACCCGATCAGCAGGATCGTCCGCGGCGATGCGTCGCGCACCGCGCGCCCGCCCCGGCGCGCCGCGGCGCGCAGCTGGCTCACCCAGGACATGCGCGTTGGTAGCACAACTCAGAACAGGCCGATGACCTCGGACAGCACGCAGCGGTCCTGCGTGCACGCGACGATGCCGGCGCTGGTCCGGCGGCCCGGGCGCAGCCGGTACACACCGTCGTCGCCGCGGCGCAACGCGCGGCCGGCGCCGGTCGCGAGATCGAACGCCCACATCGCGGTGACCTCGGCGGCCGCGTCGTCGCCGGTGAGGCCGGCGCCGGTCGGCACCAGGCGGAGCTGGCCCTCGCGATCGGGCCGGCGGGGGGCGAGCTTCCAGCGCGCGGTGCCGGCGCCGTCACTCCACGCGGCAATCACCGGCAGACCCGGGCGATCCGGGATCGCGAGCCCGTCGGCGACCAGCCGCGCGCGCCCGGGCCGGCGGGCCACCGCGGCTGCGAATTGATCGCACGCGGTCGCGAGGTCGGCCGAGTAGAAGTCGGGGAACCCGGCGGCGCCGGCGGCGACCTCGTGGTGGAGCGCGAGCGGCGGCACGTCCTGGATCTCGCGCGGCGCGTGCTCGAGCGCGATCCCGCGCAGCCCGAACACCAGCGTCGCGACCCGGTCGCGCCGCGGCGAGGTCCGGAAGTCCTCGCCGAAGAACCAGTCCTTGCTGCGGCGCTGGTACGGCGGCACGGTCGCGATCGAGCCGCGCGGTGCGTGCGCGAGCACGGCCACGCGGTCGGTGAACTCGCGGTGGGCGGCGGCCAGCGTGCGGAGCGAGCTGCCGATCATCTTGGCCTGGACCGCGACCACGAGCACGATGACCACGAGCTTGGCGCGCCGGCTGCCGGCGAGGTGGACGACGACGACCGCGGCGGCGGTGGCGATCGCGGCGCCGGGCGCGATGCCCTGGAAGCTCCCGAAGTCGATCGTCAACAGGCCGAGCGCCGCGGTCGCGGCCGCCAGCGCGAGCGCCCGGCCGATCAGGTCGAGCTCGGCCGCGTCGAGCGCCGCCGCCGGCCGGCCGCGCCAGCGCCGCAGCGCGACGTGGAGCAGCCAGAGCACCGCGGTGCCGGCCAAGGTCCAGCCGGTGACCCGGAGCTGGATCGAGAACGCGCGGAGCTCGCCGTCGACGTCGGGGCTGGACACGTGCTCGAGCAGGCCGGTGAGGTCGGTCGCCCACGCGAGCGCGGCGCCGATCGCCACGCCGGCCAGGCCGGCGATCGCCCAGCTCGCGGTGCGGGGCGCGGCGGCGGCGCGGGCGCGCGCGGCGATCACCGCACACACCACGAGCGTCACCGTGGCGACCGGCGGCGTGGACGCCCCGGCGACGACGCCGGCGAGCGCGAGCCCGGCGACCCCGGGCAGCCCCGGCGGCCGCCCGGCGCGGGCGCGGGCGGCGGCGGCGCGGAACCCGGCGACGTACCAGACCGCCGCCGCGAGGGTCACCACGTGGGTCGCGGCGGCGAACCGGAACGAGCACGCCAGGCCGAACTGTGGCACCGCGAGCCACAACAGGCTCGCGATCACCGCGAGCCGCAGCGCGCCATCACCATCGCCGTCGCCGTCGCCGTCACCGTCGCCGTCGGCGAGCCGCGGCCGCGCACCGCGCACCAGGGCCAGGAGCCCGAGCGGCAGCGCGATCACCGCCAGCGGGGTCAGCGCGACGTGCACGGCGCGGCTCTCGACGATCGCCCAGTGGTACAGCGCGCCGAGCGTCGGCCCGGCCGGCCCGTCGATGTCGGCCGACCAGTCGCGCTCCGACAGCGGCGACAGCAGCGCGATCGCGACCTGGTGCAGCCACAGCACCGCGAGCACCAGCCAGCCGAGCCGCCGGTTCACCAGTACCTCCCCGCCAGCCAGCAGGCCTCGGCGTCGCACACGTAGATCGTGTGGTTACCGGAGCACTGGTAGACGATCGGGATCCGGAGCTCGTCGCCGGTGTGCTGCAGCTCGACCGGCCGGGTCTCGCCACAGGCCGACAGCCACGCCTCGGTCGGCGGGCGCGGCAGGTCGCTCGCGGCGAACACCAGGAACGGCCAGCCGCGGTCATCCGCCCGGGTCCGGGCGTCGATCCGGGTGAAGGCGCCGTCGATCCAGCGCACCAGGTACACCGGCTTGCCGGCCGGCATCCCGGGCGTCGCCGGCACCGCGGTGACGTCGATCTCGTGCAGCCGGTGGCCCGGCACCGCGTCGAGCTCGGCGAGCGTCTCGCGGATCTCGCGCACGACCCACGGCCACTGGGTCGGGATCGCCTGCCACAGCGGCCAGCCGGGCCGCGCGGCGCGGGCATCGATCGGCGGCTCGAACACGACGGCGACCTCGGGCCGCTCGGGCGGGTTGGGCTGCGCGCCGACCGGCCGCGGCACCAGCTCGAGGCCGCGCACGCCGAACACGCGGTGGGCGACGAACTCGCGCATGTAGGCGTACTGCAGATCCTCGCCGTAGCTCCACAGGTCGCGGTGCGGGAACGCGGTCGGCTCGACCTCGACCACGTCGTCGGGGCCGGCGCGGTCGAGCGCGGCGATCCGGTCCGCCGACTCGGCGGCGAGCTGGCGGTACACGACCACGAACCCGACCGCGTAGAACGCCAGCATGCCGCCGGCGATCCCGATCATCAGCCGCCGGGTGCGCGGCTCCTGCCACGCGATCGTGGTCGCGGCGACCAGGATCACCGTCACCAGCAGGCACGACGCGAACAGCACGCGATCCTCGATGATCGGCGACGCGAAGATCGTCACCGCGATCATCGCCGCGAACCCGAGCGCGACGACCATCGCCGCGATGGTCTCGCCGTCGAGCCCGGCGAGCGTGCGGCCGGCGGTGCGCGCCCGGCGCAGCGCGATCAGCACCAGCGCGGTGACCGCGGCGAGCCCGATCTGGGCCTCGGTCACCACCGAGCCGACGATCCGCAGGCAGCCGTACAGCCCGTGATCGCGGATCGTCTTGAGCGGAGAGATGTCGGTCGCGAGCCCGGCGTAGCGCTTGGTCTGGCCGGGCGCGAAGTACAGCAGCAGGTAGCCGACGACCAGGCCGACCGCGGCGGTCACCATCCAGCCGCGCAGCCGGCGCCGGCGCCACGCGAGCCCGGCCACGCCGAACGCGACCACGATCGCCGCGGGGCCGGTGTGCTCGTTGGTCATCCCGCCGGCGATGCCCCACGCCAGCAGGACGGGCGCCAGCCACCACCGCGGCGGTCCGGCCGGCCGCGCCAGCTCGATCCGGAACGGCACGAACAGCCCGAGCTGGACGCACGACGCGAACAGGTAGTTGGTCGTGTACGGCCGGTAGAAGTACATCGGCCCGGGGATCGGGATCACCAGCCAGATCAGGACCTGCGCGATCGCGAGCTCGGCGAGCGTGGTGCGGTCGGCGCGCGGCCACCGCCCGCGGGCGAGCAGGTGGACGACGAACAGCAGCGCGAGCTCGAAGATCGGCGTGATCAGCACGTGGACGATCCGCGGCCCGTTGACCAGCAGCAGGAACGTCTCGCCCGGCCGCGGGTTGTAGTTGAAGTAGTTGTAGCGCGCGAACTCGAGCACGCCGGCCAGCGTGAAGCCGTGGTGGTGGTGCCAGGCGACCTCGTACCAGTCGTCGAGCTGGGTCGGGGTCAGCACCGCCATCACCACGAAGAACCCCCACAGCCCGATCACGCCGGCGGCGAACACGAGGCGATCACGCGCGGCCATCAGCGCGCGAGTCTTAGCACGCAGTTGCGTCCGGCGAGCGCTTCCATGCTAGATCTCGCTCGCCATGGAACCGGTGCTGTCGATCGTCGCGCCCGCGTACAACGAGGAGCGCAACCTCGTCGAGTTCCTCGCGGCGATCGTGCCGGTGCTCGAGTCGATCGGCGAGCCGTTCGAAATCGTGTTCGTCAACGACGGCAGCCGCGACGGCACGCTCGGCATGCTCGCCGCCGCCGCGTCGCAGGATCCGCGGATCAAGGTCGTCGGGCTCGCCCGTAACTTCGGCAAGGACATCGCGCTGTCGGCGGGCCTGGCCCACGCGCGCGGACAGGCGATCATCCCGATTGACTGTGACCTCCAGCACCCGGTCGAGCTGATCCCCAGGTTCGTCGCGAAGTGGCGCGAGGGCTTCGACATGGTGCTCGGCGTGCGGTCCAAGCGCGACGAGGAGGGCGTGCTGCGCCGCAGCGCCTCGCGACTGTACTACCGGATCATGCGGATGATGACGTCGGTCGAGATCCCGCCCAACGCCGGTGATTTTCGGCTGCTCGACCGCAAGATCCTCGACGTCATCAACCGGATGCCGGAGCGCCACCGGTTCATGAAAGGCATCTTTGCCTGGCCGGGGTTCAAGGTCGCGTCGATCGAGTTCCAGGCCAACGTGCGCGCCAACGCGACGCGATCGAGCTGGAGCTTCTTCAAGCTGTGGCGGTTCGCGCTCGACGGCCTGTTCTCGTTCTCGACCGCGCCGCTCAAGATCTGGACCTACGTCGGGGTCGGCAGCGCGCTCGGCGCGTTCGTCTACCTGGCGATCACGCTGGTCCAGAAGCTGGTGTTCGGGATCGACGTCCCGGGCTATGCGTCGATCCTGATCCTGTTGCTGTTCTTCAATGGACTGCACATGATGTCCAATGGCATCCAGGGCGAGTACATCGCGCGGATCTTCGAAGAGGTGAAGGGCCGACCGCTCTACGTGGTCGGCCAGACCTTCGGGTTCGACGCCGCCCGGCCGGCCGCGGGCGAGCCGGCGGGCCCAGGCCCGGCCGAGTCCGAGGCCGCCGCGCCGGCGCGCGCCAAGCCGTCCCAGGTCAGCTCGTCCGCGTAGCACCCGAAGCGATACCCGGCCGTGACCCTGCTGTAACCCGGGGGCTCGGATGTGACGCACTCCGTCGTCAAGATTGTGACGAGTCCACGCTGCGCGTCGGGTTTGCGCCGGCGGTGGCTTGCCGCCGCGTCGCGCGTACGAGACCTTGGAGTTGGTGGATCTCGCGCTTCGCGTCT
>DATBBB010000272.1:0-9805 GCA_036271215.1 Kofleriaceae bacterium
AGCGGCGTCACCGGCGAACTCCGCGTTGCCGCCACCGGCGAGCCCGGCGGCATCACCGGCCGCGGTCCGCGCCGGCGCCCCGGCGGGCAACCCGACTGCGCTGCCGGCCACGCGGACCCGCAAGCTCGCGCGCGCCCTCGCCGGCCGGTTGACCGCCACGCTCAAGGCCCCCGCGCTGCGGCTGATCGAGCTCGCGCTGCGCGAGGACATCGGCGAGCTGGTGCTCGCCGTCGACCCGGGCCAGCCCCAGGCGCTGTTTCGCACGTTCCGCGCCGGCGCCGCGCGCGGCCGCGACTACGCGCTGCTGCGCCGGATCATCGCCAACGCGCCGTGCTGGGCCCTGCCGTACGGCGAGCTGGTCGACGACGGCAGCCCGATCGCGGATCGCACCGGCACCGCGGCGCCGCCGAGCGAGCTCGAGACCGTGGCCGGCGCGACCCTGGCGGCGATGTGCCGGCCCGGCAACCCCGACGCGCTCGAGGCCGCGGCCGACCGGCTCGACGACAACGGCCGGGTCGACGAGGGCATCCGGCTGCTCGAGCGCGCGATCGTCCTGCACGGCTCGGCGCGGCCGCACATCGCGCTGGTCAGCCTGCACCGGCAAGCCGATCGGCCCGGCGCGTGGCTGGCCCAGGCCCAGCGCAGCGGCGCCCTGCACGGCTGCCCGATGGAGCCGTCGCTGCCGTGGTACCCCGACCAGATCCAGATCGACCTGCTGGTCGCCGATGCGCTGCTCCACGTCGGCCGGCTCGACGAGGCGATCGCGCTGCGCGCCAACCGGCTCGAGGGCCGCGAGCCGAGCTGGCCGCGCCACACCCGGATCCTGACCGGCTGGCGCAAAGATCTACGGTACGTCGCGCGCGGCTACGCCCGCGAGGGGTTCTTGCGCGGCGATCCGGCGCGCGCGGTCGAGGGCTACGGCCGGGTCGAGCCCGGCGACGCGGTCGACGTCGCGATGTTCCTCGAGGCGCTGGTCGCGATGGGCCGGCAGGACGAGGTCGCGCTCGCGTGGTCGCAGTTCGGGCTCGGCGCGCAGCTCACCGAGCCGGTCGCCCGGCTCGCGGCGGCGAGCGGCCTGCTCGCGGCCGGCGACTGGCGGCGCGGCATCGAGGAGCTGTGGCGGGTCGAGCTGACCCAGCCGGGGCGCGACGACGACGTGGCGATCGCGCGCGCCGGCCTGCTGCTGTCGGCGGCGCCGCTCGACGTGCTCGACGCCGCGCTCGGCGAGCGGGTCGCGATCGGCGCGGTGACCCTGGCGCGCCGGATGGCCCGCGACATCGCCGACTTCGCGCCCGGCGCCGCCAGGAGCTCGCTCGTGCTGCGCGCGCTCGGCAACAAGACCACCGCGGTCGAGCTCGATCCGGCGTGGCTCGCCGGGTTCCCGGCCGAGACCCGCAGCCGGCGCGCGATCGACGCGCTGTTCGCCGAGCTCGCCGGGCCGGTCCGGGTCACGGTCGCGCAGGGCACGATGCCCGGCACCCTGCCGCGCAACACCAAGGGCACCGCCGATCCCGAGACCGCGCGGGACCGCGCCGACCGCCTGGTCAACCGCTGGCTCGAGGTCGTGTTCGCCGAGGCGTCCGAGGACGATCCGGCCGGGCTCGCCCAGGCCGCCGCGTACACCGCCGCCCAGGCGCTCGGCCGCTACCTGGTCGCGACCACGGCGGCGCCGAGCCCGCTCGCCGGCGGCCTGCGGATCGTCGCCGCCGAGGCGCTCGCGCTGGTCCGCCGCCACCGGTTCGCGCTCGGCGACCGCGGGGCCCGCGCGCTGCTCGGCGTGCTCGATCCGCTGCTCCGCAGGGTCGATCGCTGGGTCGGCAGCGCGTGGCTCGGCGCGGTCGAGCGCAGCTGCGCGATCGACGAGCGCGCCGGCGGCGACGTCGCCGGGTTTGCCCGCGAGCACGCCACCGTGGCCGCCCGGATCCTCGGGCCCGAGGAGACCGCGGTGCTGAGCGCGTCGGTCGCCCGGCTGCATCGCGATCGGCCCGACGGCTGGGCCTCGGCGGTCGCCGCCCAGGCCGGCCGGCTCGCGTCGCACACCGGCTACGCCGGCGCCGACGAGTGGGCCGACGCCGTGGCGGTCCAGCTCGCGGCGCGCGAGATCGAGACCGACGACGCGATCGACGTCCTGCACACCGCCTGCTACCTCACCGAGGGCAAGAGCGCCGGGCCGTGCATCCACGCCGCGCGGGTCCTGCTCGAGGCCGGGCGCGCGCCGGCCGCGTTCGCCGTGCTGTGCGCCGGGCTCGGCGCCGCCGACGACGCGTGGCGCACCGCCGAGCTCGCCACGCTCGCCGAGCCGTGGCAGCGCGCCGGGATCGACGTGCCGCTCGCGCTCGATCAGGTCGCGACCCAGATGTTCGAGGCGCTGCAGAAGGGCGACCCGGCGCGCGCCGAGAAGCTCGGCCGGTTCGCGGTCGCGATCGATCCGGCCAACGGCGAGGCCCATCGCAACCTCGGGATCGCGCTCGCCCAGCAGCGCAAGATCCCCGACGCGCTGCACCACCTGACGCGCGGCACCCCGGCGCAGGCGACCCAGATCCTGTCGGGCCTGCTCTACCAGGCGGGCCAGCTGCCCGACGCGATGGCGGTGCTCGACTACGCGAGCCGGTGGTACGTGCGCGCCGATCAGTGGCTGACCTACGGCGGGATCGCGTACGCCGCGATGGACAACCCGCGCACCGTCCGCGCCTACCAGCTCGCCTACCAGCTCGACCCCGAGGCCTACGACGCGAGCCAGCTCAACGCGTACGCCGGCGTGCTCGCCGAGGTCGGTGACTACGTGGCCTGCCACCGGATCGCCAACCACCTGCTGCGGATCGCCGGCGACGATCTGCTGTGGAAGACCAACGCGTGGGCCCACATCGCCGGCGCGTACTGCGGCCAGAGCAAGTTCGAGGACGCGGTGCCGTTCGCGCAGAAGGCGGTCGATCACAACCCGCTGCCCGACAACGCCGCCGGGTTTGCCGACACGCTCGCCCGCGCGCAGGCCAGGGCGCCGGTCGCGGCGCCGGCGGTGGGCGCGCCGGCCGGCCGGCCGCGCGAGCCGGTGTTCCAGCTGCTCGAGGCCGGTGAGTTCGCCGCGGCGGCGGCGCTCGCGGCCGATCCGAGCTGGCGGGTTCGGTGCGCCGCGCTCGCGGCCACCCGGTTCCGGTTCAGCTCGGAGAACGACGTCGACGTCACGCCGCGCGCGCGCGCCGCGGCGACCGCGGTGCTCGCCGACACCGCGGGGCTGACCGACCGCGAGGCGATGATCGCGCGCGAGCTCGCGCTGGCGATCCGCGAGCAGGCGTACTTCGCGCGCGATCCGGTGCCGCGGCTCGGCGACCGGATGACCCGCGAGGCGTTCTACCGCGAGTTCCGCGCCCGCGGCGGCGTGGTGCTCGGCGACGACGCGCCGCCGGCGGCCCGGTTCGTCGATCGCGTGGTGGTGCCGAACGGCCGGCTCGCCCGGGTCAGCGACTACGTCGCGCTGCTGCGCGATCTCGCCGCGCTCACCCCGCGCGAGGCGCTCGCCCAGTTCGATCTCGACGACGCCGCGTACATCGAGGTCGCGCGCGCCTGGGCCACCGCGATCGCCGCCGATCCGACGATCGCGGACACCATCGCGGCCGGGCTCGCCAAGCGCTGAGCGCGCCGCGCGCGCGGTCCGTCGGGGTCAGTTCGAGGTCACGCCGCCGTCGATGACCAGGGTCGTGCCGGTGGTGAACGAGGCGAGATCGGACAGGAGGTACACCGCGGCGCCGGCGAGCTCCGGCGGCTGGGCGTGGCGGCCCAGCGGGGTCCGGGCGACCACGCGCTCGAGGATCGCGGGGTTGTTGACCAGCGTGGAGGCGAACTTGGTCTCGACCAGCCCGGGGGCGATCGCGTTGACCCGGATCCCGCTCGAGCCGAGCTCGTTGGCGAGCGTCTGGGTCATGCTGATCACCGCGGCCTTGGTCGCGCCGTAGATGCCCTGCATCACCGCCGCGCGGATCCCGGCGATGCTGGCGATGTTGACGATCGCCGCGCCGCCGCCGCGGGTCCGGGCGTGCTTGACCAGCGCGCGCGCGCAGTACAGGTAGCCCTTGACGTTGACCTCGAACGTCTTGTCGATCGCCGCGTCGGGCGTATCGATCAGCGGCCCGAAGTACGGGTTGGTCGCCGCGTTGTTGACCAGGCCGTCGACCCGGCCGAACCGCTCGACCGCCTTGCCGAACAGCGCGTCGACCTCCGCGGCCTTGCCGGTGTGGCACGCGATCGCGATCGCGCGATCGGCCGGCAGCGACGCCGCCACGCGCTCGAGGTCGGCCTGCTTGCGCGACGCCAGGGCGACCATGGCACCGTTCTCGATCGCCGCCCGCGCGATGGCCTCACCGATGCCGCGGCTCGCGCCGGTGATGACGATGACTTTGTCTTTCAGCACGCGGCGAACCTATCACCCCAGCCGGCTCGCGATCTCACCGAACCGCGCCCGGAGCTGGGCCACCAGCGCAGGATCCGCGACATCGGGGTGACCGCTGTGGAACGGCGGCGCCGGGTTGTACTCGATGCCGAGCTGGATCGCCTTGGCGACCTCGGGGCCGGCGACCTCGGCCGCGACCTGCAGCGCGAAGTCGATGCCCGCGGTGACCCCGCCGCCGGTGATCCGGTTGCGGTCGACGACCACCCGGCCGGGCACGTGGCGGGCGCCGACCTTGCCCAGGAGCTCGGTGAACCCCCAGTGGGTCGTGGCGTTGTAGCCGTCGAGCAGGCCGGCGGCGCCGAGCACGAGCGAGCCGGTGCACACCGAGGTCACGTAGCGCGCGGTGCGGCCGTGGCGGCGCAGGAACTCGAGGATCTCCGGATCGGTCATCAGCGCGGTCTGGCCCCGGCCGCCGGGCACGAACACGATGTCGAGCGCCGGGCAGTCGGCCAGGGTCGTGGTCGGCAACAGGCCCAGCCCCGAGTCGGCGTACACCGGCTGGGTGTCCTTCCAGACCAGGTGGACCTTGGCGTCGGGGATCCGGTGAAACACCTCGAACGGGCCGGTGAGATCGAGCTGCGTCAGCTTGGGGAACAGCAGCATGCCGATGTGGAGCGTCATGGGTGCATCGTGCGATGCACCGCCCCTGGCAGCCATGACAAAAGCGCGCAGTCTCGCGCGGCGCGCGATCACCCGGCCAAGCCTGCACGGCGCGGCGTGCTAGAGTCGCTGCAGATGCAGTGCGCGATCGTGATCGGCCGTCGCTGGTGGCGCTCCTCCTAGGAGCGGCACCCGGACCTGTCACGCGTCTGATGCCGCCGAGGTTTCCCGGCAGGCAGCATCGCGACCGCTCATCAGCCTCAGCCTCCGGACCGAGCCTTGGCATTCCCCGGAGACTCGCCATGCCTGATGCCACCGCTGATGCCACCGGCCGCCCCGATCCTTCTGATCGTCCCGATCCGTCTGATCGCCCCGATCCGTCCCGACCTCGCCCCCGGATCCTGACCGGCGACACCCCGACCGGCCGGCTCCACATCGGCCACTGGGTCGGCTCGCTCGAGAACCGGGTCCGGCTGCAGGACGATCACGATTGTTACTTCCTGATCGCCAACCTGCACGCGTTCACCACCCGCGCCGAGCAGCCCGGGGCGATCCGGCGCGACACGCTCGACATCATCAAGGACTGGCTCGCGGCGGGCGTCGACCCCGAGCGCGCGACCCTGGTCGTGCAATCCGAGATCCCGGCGATCGCCGAGCTGACCTGGTTCTTCGCCATGCTGCTCCCGGTCAACCGGGTGCTGCGCAACCCGACCCTGCGCGCCGAGCTCGAGGCCAAGGACCTCGGCGACGCCTATAGCTTCGGATTCCCGCTCTACACCGTGGGCCAGTGCGCCGATATCCTGGCGTTTCGCGCCCAGCTCGTTCCGGTCGGCGCCGACCAGGCCGCGCACGTCGAGATGTGCCGCGAGGTCGCGCGCCGGTTCGATCATGTGTATTGCGGGGTCGACCCGACCACTCCGGATGGCGACTACGAGCGCGCGGGCGGGGTGTTCCCGGTCCCCGAGGTGCTGCTCGGCCGGGTCGGCCGGCTCGTCGGGATCGACGGCGTGCGCAAGATGTCCAAGACCATGGACAACGCGATCTATCTATCGGACTCCACGGCGGAGATCCGCGCCAAGGTCGCGCGGCTGCATACCGGCCGTCAGGCAATGACAGATCCGGGCGATATCCATAATGCCTTGTTCCAGTATGTCAGGGCGTTTCTCCCCGATCCGGTGCGGATCCGCACACTCGAGGACCGATATGCGCGCGGTGATTCGATCGGCGACGGCTCGATCAAGACCGAGGTCGCGGCGGCGATCGACGCGCTGCTGGCTCCGATGCGCGAACGCCGCGCCGCGTACGACGGACCGCACGGTGACGCGCAGGTGCTCGAGTTGCTCCGCGCGCACACCGTGCGCGCCAACACGATCGCCAACGAGACGCTCGCGCGGGCGCGCGACGTGATGCAGCTCCGATTTACTCGTCCGTGAGGTAGGAGCTATCCTGAAAACGTTCACATCGCTGTGACACACAATGATACGAGACGCGGATAGGCTCGTTTGCAATGCAACGGTCGATCGGATGTGCGCTCGTGCTGGTTCCGGCGCTGTTCGCCTGCGGTGACAACCTGAAGCATCCGGCGCCCGATCTGGAGGTGACGTTCGATGCCACGCCGCCGATGCTCACCAACCAGACCCACGCCGCGTTCGCGTTCCACGTCGACGGCGGCGAGGCGCGGACGACGTGCGCGGTCGACGGTGCCGCCGCGGTCGACTGCACGTCGCCGTTCGAGCTCGACGTCACCGAGGGCGACCACGCGTTCACGGTGAGCGCGATCGCGGCGGATGCCGCTGACCCCGGCGCGGCCGGCGCGACCGCCGACCAGCGCTACACCTGGCTGGTCGACGCGACGCCGCCGGACACGTCGATCACCCAGGCGCCGCCCGCGGTCGTGGCGGCCACCGCGATCAACCTGGTGTTCACCAGCACCTCGGCCGACGTCGACCACTACGAGTGCGCGCTCGATGGCGCGGCGTTCGCGGCCTGCACGTCGCCGCTGGCGGTCGCGCTCGACGACGGCAGCCACACGTTCCAGGTCCGCGCGGTCGACGCCGCCGGCAACATCGATCCCACGCCCGCCGAGGCCACGTGGTCGGTCGACTCGGTCGGCCCGATCATCACGATCACCCGCGGCCCGGACGGCGCGACTCCGGATCCCGATCCGAGCTGGGCGTTCACGGTGACCGGCGACCCGGTCTCGGTGCAGTGCCGGGTCGACGGCGACGCGTTCGCCGACTGCGCCGCGAAGTTCGCGGTGGCGGCCGCGCTGGCCGATGGCGCGCACACGTTCGACGTCCAGGCGCTCGACGCGGTCGGGAACCTGACGTCCGCCCACCGGACGATCATGCTGGACTCGACGACGTGCGGCAACGGCGTGGTCGATACCGCGAACGGCGAGCTGTGCGACGGCGCGAACGTCGCCGGCCAGAGCTGCAGCTCGACCGGCCACCCGCCGGGCACGCTCGCGTGCGCGCCGGGCTGCGCCGGCTACGACACCCGCGGCTGCACCGGCGGCTACACCGCCGCCAACACCGGGTTCACCGGCACGCCGTGCTTCGACGGGCTGCGCTACTCGACGCCCAACCTGACCCTGCCGTACGTGCTGGCGTGCACCGACCACGACGGCGTGTTCAAGACCAAGCTCGATACCCCGATCACGTGGACCAACACCACCGCGAGCGGCGTCGCCGCCCCCAACATGAACGGCCGCGCGGTCGCGACCAACCCGGGCGGCCCGCCGGTCTACTACGTGTCCGACACCACCACGGTGATGAGCGGGTTCCGCTCGAACAACGGCGGCGACTCGTGGACCGCGCAGTCGCTCGCCGGGATCAGCACCCTGCACGACGTGTTCTCGTTCGTGTTCCGGCCGTCGATCGGCAACATCGCCGGCTCGTGGGACGCCCAGCTCGGCGCGATCGTCATGCACGGCAGCCAGCCGACCAACATGATCCCGCACTTCGTCGGCGACACCGCGGGCAGCGTGACCGGCACGGTGCGCGCGATCGCCAGCGGCGGCCCCAAGGACGTCTACGTCGCGGTCTACGGCCAGACCCCGGCGGGCGGGGCGGCGAGCGGCGGGATCTACCGCGCGTGCGACCTGACCGCGACCGGCGGCGGGACCTACGGCGAGCGCGACGCGGGCATCGCGCCGGCCGATCGCGGCCTGGTGTGGTCGCTGACCGTCGATCCGTCGAGCCTGGTGACGACCCCGTTCATGTGCGGCGACTCGACCAGCTCGGGGTCGGCGAACACCTACTACGCGGCGCTGCGCGGCGGCGGCCAGATCTACAAGACGATCGACGGCGGCATGACCTGGAGCCAGAGCAACGCCGGCCTGCCGCCGGGCGCCGAGGTCTACGTGATCGCGATCGATTGCTACTCGACGGTGGCGCCGGGGATGTGCGGCGACCCGACCCTGCTGTACGCCGCGACCAGCGCCGGGCTCTACAAGTCGACCGACGCCGGCGCGCACTGGACGATCGATGGCTTCGAGGGCCAGGTCGTGCGCGCGGCTGCGATCCACCCCACCGCCACGCCGCTGCAGATGCTGGTCGGCGTCGACGACGCGGTCGGGCTCTACCAGTCTCCTGTCCTGTCCCCCTGAGCCCCCGGGCCCGAGGCCTCTTACGTCTCTGCGCCCCTGAACAGAGGAGCTTGCCGTGATGCGCGCTGCCGTCATCTTTGTTGTTGCCGCTGTCGCGGCGTGTAGCTCGCCCGGCCACCCGGGCACGCCCGGCGATGGCATGCCGGATCCCGGGACCGGACCAGGCTCCGGACCAGGCCTCGGCTCCGGCGATCCCGGCGATCCCGGCGATCCGGGGATGCCGCCGCCGGTCGCCAACGGCGATCCGTTCGCGGCGCTGCTGGCGCAGCCGGCGACGTGCTCCGGCGACCACTGGTGCTGGCGCACGCCGACCCCGTCGGGCAACGACTACGCCCACGTGTTCTCGACCGCGCCGAACAACATCTGGCTGATCGGCGCTCACGGCACGGTGCTGCAGTGGGACGGCGCGGTGTGGCACGCGCACCACCCGCCGCAGCAGGCGGGCCTTCCGCCGGGTCAGTACGCGTACGCGATCGCCGGCCTGGGGCCCAGCGACATGTGGCTCCTGACCGGGGCCACGGTCCAGCACTGGGACGGCACGGCGTGGACGATCCTCGACTCGCTGCCGCCCAACGGCATCCACGGGTTCGACAATATCTGGGAGGCGTCCAACGGCGATGTCTGGGTCACCCGCAACGACGGCATGGTCGACCGCTCGATCGGCGGCAAGCCGTTCCAGTCGATCGACACCGGCTGCAACTGCTTCATCGGCGCGATCTGGGGCCTGGCGGCCGACGACTTCTGGATGTCGACCTTGCCGGGCGGCATCATGCACAGCAACGGCCACATGTTCACGCCGTCGTACAGCGGCTCGACCCCGATCGGCAGCTTCACCGGCGTGGCGCCGAACGACCTCTGGATCAGCGGCTCCGATGGCGCGATCCTGCACTGGGACGGCACGGCGTGGACCCCGGTGCCCAGCGGGCTCGCGGGCGGGTTCACCGGCGCGGTGGCCGCGGTGGCGAGCAACGATGTGTGGTGGTGGTACGCGAGCGACAGCTCGGCGAGCTCGGCGTTCGTGCACTGGGACGGCACCGCGCTGAGCTCGACGCCGGTCGATACCTCATCGCTCGGCGTGTTCATCTACTCCGGCGCGATCATCGACGGCCGGTGGTGGCTGGTCGGCGGCTCGGGCGCGGTCTACACCAAGG
>DATBBB010000273.1:0-13639 GCA_036271215.1 Kofleriaceae bacterium
TCTACGAGGCGCTGCGCGGCGCCGCGATGCTGCCGCGCGAGCCGGTGACGCCGCAGCTGTTCGACGACCTCAACCCCGCGCTCACCGCGGTGGTCGCGCACGACGCCACGCCCGCCGAGGCGGTCGCCGGGGTGCGGCGCGGCTGGCAGCGCCTGGTCGGGACGCCCGCCGCCCGGCCCGAAGGGCGGCCGTGACCCGGGTCCCGATGACCGCGTCGCTGCGCTGGCGCGTGCTGGTCGTGCTCGCGCTCGCGGCGATGCTGCCGACCGTGATCGTCGGCGCGCTGGTGATCACCCGGGCGCGCCGCGACGTCGAGCGCGAGGTCGAGCGCGGCGCGCTGGCCCACATCCTGGCGCTCGGCGCGGTGCTCGACAACACGCTGCAGAGCGCGCGGCGCACCGTCGAGCTCGCGGCTGCGATGTGGGCCGACACCTCGCGCGACGAGCAGGAGACCAACCTGATGATCGGCCGGCTGCACCGCAGCGTCTCGCTGCTCAAGTCGCTGGCGATCCTCGATCCGCTGGGCGCGCTCCGGTTCGGCGACGCGGTGCCGCCGCACCTCGACATCGGCTCGCACAGCTTCGGCGGCTACATCGGCGACGCCGACTACTCGCAGGGCGGGCCGGTGGTCCGCGTCGTGGTCCAGGCCCGCAGCCGCACCGGCGAGCTGATGGGCGTGTTTGTCGCGAGCATCGACCTCGAGTTCATCCAGCAGCAGCTCAACGCGTCGCGGATCGGCCAGGGCGCGCGGCTGCTCGTGGTCGATGGCGCCGGCGTCCCGGTCGCATCGACCGACGGCGGCGACGGCAGCGCTGGCCGCACCGCCGGCGACCGCGGCGCCGGGGCCAGCCCGCGCTCGCTGCTCGGCCGCGATCCCGCTGTCGAGCGCGCGCTGAGCTCGACCGCCGAGGGTGTGATGTCTGCCGGCGGCTGGATCTCGGCGTACCGCAACCTGTCGCGCTACCAGTCGCTGCGCGGCGTGCGCTGGGCGATCCTCCACGAGCAGCCCGAGCGCGATGCCTACGCGCTCGCCCGCGAGACCACGCGCGACACCCTGATCATCGGCGGCGTCGCGCTGGCCCTCGCGCTGGCGCTCGGCGCGTACTTTGCGACCCGGCTGACCCGGCCGCTCACCGCGCTCGCCCGCCACGCCGATGCGATCGCCTCGGGCTCGACCGACGATCCGCCGCCGGTGCGCGGCCCGGGCGAGATCGGCGTGCTCGGCCAGCGGATCGACGAGATGGCGCGCCGGATCGCCGAGCGCGCGGCGCTGCAATCGGCGCTCGCCCGCGGCGACCGGCTGGCGTCGGTCGGCGTGATGTCGGCCCAGCTCGCGCACGAGATCAACAACCCGCTGACCACCGTGCTGGGTTATGCAAAGCTCTTGCAAGAAGGCAAGCCCGACGGCCACCCCGATCTCGCGGCGCTCGGCCTGATCGAGAGCGAGGCGGTGCGGATGAAGCTGATCGTCGGCAGCTTGCTCGAGTACGCGCGCGCGCCGCGCAAGCCCGAGCGCGACCCTGCGCCGACCGCCGCGGCTTCGGGCAGCCAGCTCGTGATGTGCAACCCCGCCGCGGTGCTGCGCCACGTCGCGGCGCTGCTCGAGCCCCAGCTGCGCCGGACCCATACCCGGATCGCGATCGACGTCGCGGCCGATGCCCCGCTCGCGATCGAGGCCCACGCGCTGCAGCAGGTGCTGGTCAACCTCGCTCAGAACGCGGCCCAGGCGATGGCGGCGGCGCAGATCGAGGGCGTGCTCACGATCACAGCCCGGCCTGCCCCCGGCGGCGTCGCGACCCTGATCACCGTCACCGACGAGGGGCCCGGCGTCCCCGCCAAGGATCGCGCGCGCGTGTTCGACCCGTTCTTCACCACCAAGGCCGCCGATACCGGCACGGGCCTGGGCCTCGCGGTGTGCAAGCACCTGGTCGCCACCGCCGGCGGCTCGATCGAGGTCGGCGATGGCCCCAACGGCCGCGGCGCCGAGTTCCGGGTCGTGATCCCCAACGCCGCTTGAGCTGTCCGCGATCGCGGCGTAGCATCCCGGGCCCCGCCGTGATAGCACGGCGAGGTGAGCACGATCCTCGTCGTCGACGACGAGCGCGGCATCCGCGCGCTGTGCAGCGACGTGCTCGGCCGCGCCGGCTACGAGGTCGAGTCGGTCGACTCGGCGGCCGGGGCGGTCGCGGCGGTCGCCCGCCGGTCGTTCGACCTGATCCTGTGCGACATCAACCTGCCCGACCTCGACGGCGTGTCGCTGTTGCCGCGGCTCCTGACCGGCGATCCGCCGCCCGCGGTCCTGCTGATCACGGCCTACCCATCGATCGACACCGCGGTGCGCGGCATGAAGCTCGGCGCGCGCGACTACATCGGCAAGCCGTTCTCGCCCGATGAGCTGCGCCTGGTGGTCCGCCGTGCGCTCGACGAGGACGAGCTGCGCCGCGCCCACGGCGAGCTGACCAAGCGGCTCGCCTACGGCTCGATGATCGGCGACTCGCCGGCGATGCAGCAGCTGCGCGACACGATCGACAAGGTCGCGCAGTCCGACGCCACGGTGCTGATCACCGGCGAGTCCGGCACCGGCAAGGAGCTGGTCGCGCGCGCGCTGCACTTCGCCGGCCGCCGCGCCGGGCGGTCGTTCACCCCGGTCAACTGCGGCGCGCTGGTCGGCACCCTGCTCGACAGCGAGCTGTTCGGCCACGTCCGCGGCGCGTTCACCGGCGCCGACACCACCAAGCGCGGGCTATTCGTCGCGGCCGACGGCGGCACCCTGTTCCTCGACGAGATCGGCGAGCTGCCGCTCGAGCTGCAGCCCAAGTTGCTGCGCGCGCTGCAGGACGGCGAGGTCAAGCCGGTCGGCGGCACCGTCGCGACCCGGGTCGATGCCCGGCTGATCGCGGCGACCAACCGCGCGCTCGAGGACGCGACCAGGGCCGGCACGTTCCGCGAGGATCTGTTCTACCGGCTCGCGGTGATCACGCTCGAGGTTCCGCCGCTGCGCAACCGGCCCGGCGACATCGCCCAGCTTGCCCGGCACTTCGCCGACGACGCTGCGCTGCGTGCCGAGCGCGGCCGGCTCGAGCTGACCGACGCGGCGATCAACTACCTCGTGGCCCAGCCGTGGCCCGGCAACGTCCGCGAGCTCGAGAACACGATCGAGCGCGCCGTGATCCTCGCCACCGGCAACCTGCTCGACGTCGCCGACGTCGCGGTCCGCCGGCCGGCCGCCTCGACCCCGCCGCTCCAGACGTTCAGCGGCGACCACGTGCCGTCGCTCGACGAGCTCGAGCGCGCCCACATCCTGCGCGTGCTCGAGCTGTGCGAGGGCCAGAAGACCAAGGCTGCGGCCCTGCTCCGCATCAACCGCACCACGCTGTGGAAGAAGCTCCGGCAGTACGGCATCGACGGCGAGTGACCGCCCGCAGCCGCCGCTACGATGCCTGCTTGTCGGCGACCGGCTCGAGCTCGTAGGCCTGCTCGCTGTGCAGCGCGGTGTCGAGCCCGAGCGCCTCGATCTCGTCGCTGACCCGGACCGGCGTGATCTTGTTGATCACGATCAGCATGACGTAGGTGAACCCGAACGCCACCGCCGAGGCGACGACCACGGCCACGACCTGCTTGCCGAAGAACGCCACGTTGCCTGCGAGCAGCCCGTCGGCCCCTGCCGGGTTGACGGCCGTGGTCGCGAACACGCCGAGCGCGATGGTGCCGAGCACGCCGCCCACGCCGTGGACGCCCCAGACGTCGAGCGCGTCGTCCCACTTGAGGCGATTCTTGAGGTTCACGGCGAGGTAGCAGACGATGCCCGAGGCGGTCCCGACCAGCGCCGCGGTGGTCGTGGTGACGTAGCCGGCGCACGGCGTGATCGTCGCCAGCCCCGCGACCGCGCCGGTGAGCAGCCCCGTGAACTTCACGTTGTTCTCGAACCGCCAGGCCATGAGCATCCACGCCGGGCCGGCGAACGAGGCGGCGATGTCGGTGTTGAGGAACGCCTGGCCGGTGATGGCGTCGACCTGCAGCTCGCTGCCGGCGTTGAACCCGTACCAGCCGAACCACAGGAGTCCCGTGCCGAGCGCCACCAGCGGGATGCTGTGCATCCCCGAGTCCGGGGTCCGGCGCCGGCCGACGAAGAACACCGAGGCGAGCGCGGCCATCCCGGCGGTGGCGTGCACGACGATGCCGCCGGCGAAGTCGAGCACCCCCCACTGCTGCAGCAGCCCGCCGCCCCACACCATGTGGACGAACGGGAAGTACACGACGAGCAACCACATCACCAGGAACACGAGGTAGGCGCGGAACCGGATGCGATTGGCAAACGCGCCGGTGATCAGCGCCGGCGTGATGATCGCGAACATCATCTGATACGCGACGAACACGAACACCGGGATCCGCGCCGTGCCGGGATACACCGAGCTCAGGTTGATCCCATGGAGGAATGCGTTATCCAGATTACCGATGATGCCGTGGACGTCGCCGCTGAAGCACAGCGAGTAGCCGACCGCCCACCACACCACGGTGGTCACGGCCATCGACGCGTAGCTCTGCATCATGATCGCGAGCACGTTCTTGCGCCCGACGAGCCCGCCGTAGAAGAACGCCAGCCCCGGCGTCATCAGCATCACGAGGCTGGTCGCCAGGAGCATGAACCCCATATTGCCGGTATCGAACATGTGCACGCTCCCTTGGCAGGCTCTGCCAATCCTGCGCGACAACCTAACACCGGTGCCCGGGCAGGTGGCCGGTGGAATGAAACGATCCTGCGCAGTAATTGTAGAAGAACCAGCCCAGCGGGATGCCGAGCGCGCCGAGCCGCGTCACGACCGCCGGCTCGAGCGCGAACCCGCCGGCGAGCTCGCCGAGCGTGAGCGAGAACCGCAGCCGCGCGTCGTAGTCGCGGCAGATCTCGGGCCACGCCGCGCCCGGCGTGAACCGCGCGACCAGGTCCTCGACCAGCGCGCCGAGCGCCACCGGCGGATCGCGCTCGAGATCGAGCCGCCACACGCCGCGCTTGCACAGCCGGGCCCCGCGCTCGTCGAGCGGCTCGCCGAGCCGGCGGATCAGGCTCGGCGCGACCTCGAGCCGGCGCGCGACCTCGCCGGGATCGCGGGCGTCGGTCCAGACCTCGACGCCGACCTCGTAGCTCTCGCCGTCGCGCGGGGCCGGCTGCGGCTCGAGCTCGCCGAGGCAGACCTCGAGCCGGACCCCGAGCGCGGCGAGCCGCCGCATGACCTTGACGTCGAGCACGAACGAGAACGTCAGCAGGTCGCGCAAGGTGAACGCGAGCCGCACGATCGGCGTCTGGTCGCCCGGGGCCGCGCGCACCCCGAGCAGCTCGCGCACCAGCTCGCCCGGCGCCGCGCCGGTCACGGCCCCGCATCGCTCACGCCTGTCTCCGCCGACGGTCAGCGAGGCCCGACACTGCTCGATCACGGCCCTACTATACCGCGCGAAGCTGCCTCCGGTTCGCCGCTGTGCCGCCGGGTCTCCCAGCTGCTGGAGTCGAGGGTGAACAGCGCGAGCGGCGTCAGCAGGGCATACGTCACCGGCATGATCAGCGCCTGCGGGATGAACGCCAGCGCGCCGACCCGCTGGTCCGCGGGCCAGCCGCGCACCCGCCAGCGGTAGTACAGCCCGAACCCCACCAGCGTCACCAGGTGGGCGCAGAGGCCGAGCAGGAACCGGTGCGCCGCGAGCGCGCGGAACACCGCGATCGGATAGCCGATCATCACGATGAACATCGCGAAGTAGTTGATCGCGATCAGCGGGTGCAGCCGCCAGACGTGGGTGAGCCCGCCTGCATAGTCGATCACGTTCGAGCGCCGCCAGCGCAGCTGCTGCGAGAAGTAGGTCGCGAGCGTGGCCGGGACGTAGGTCTGGCACCGCGCGTCGAGCGTGATCGTCGTGCGATAGCCCGCCTTGACGATCTGGCGGGTCAGGAACCGATCCTCGCCATACTTGATCGGCACGCCGAGCAGCGCGCGGCCCGCGAGCACCGGCTCGAGCTCGACGAGCACGGCGCGGCGATACGCGGTCAAACAGCCCGACAGGCACAGCATGCGCTGCAGCGCCCACTCGATATTGCGCATCGCGAAGTAGGCATACCAGTACTTCACGGTCTGCATCCGTGTGAGCCAGTTATCGTGCTTGTTGCGGACGTCGACCCAGCCGCCGACCGCGGCGATCGCCGGGCGGGTGAACCGGCGCACCAGCTGGCGGATCGCAGCCGGATCGATCACCACGTCGGAGTCGACCGACACGATGATCTCGCTCGTCGAGCGCCGGACCGCGTCGATGATCGAGCGCCGCTTGCCGAGGTTCTGCGGGTTGCGGACCACGGTGAGCCGGCCGCCGGCGCCGGCGGCGACCGCGCAGGCCTGGGCGTAGCTGTCGTCGCGCGAGCAGTCGTCGACGCAGATCACGTCGAGCCGGTCGCCCGGATAGCTGGCGTCGAGCACGCTGCGCAAGGTCGCCGCGATGCCGGCGCCCTCGTTGAACAGCGGGATCACCACGGTGACCGTCGGCACGTAGTCGTCCACCGTGGCGTCCCACGTGGCGCGCGCGGCGACTCGCATCACCAGCCCGCCGACATAGCGATTGATGAACACCACCATGGCCAGGCAGCGAACCAGCCACCACATTACATAAGTCACGCTCGACCTGACGCGAGCGTGGCGCCAACGATCGAGCGAGTCAATCGAAGCTGCGGCGCTTACAACGCCCCGACGCCGGAAGGCCGATCTATGCCGGCTCGTGTGATGCGATCGCCTACCTGACGCGAGCGTGGCGCCCACGATCGAGCGAGTCAATCGAGGCCGCGGCGCTTGTAGCCCCGACGCGCGGAGGCCGCTCTATGCCGGATCGTGTGACGTGGTCGCGCGCCAGTCACTGTGGTTTCGCAGCTTGCTGGAGCCCTGATCCGGTTTACCGACGAGAGTCACAAACGGGTTCTCAGCAACTGCTACGCTGGGTGCGGTGAGAGACGCCGCTGCACCGCGCGCGATCGAGGTCGGTCGCGGTCGCGGCGTGCTGCTCGTCGAGGAGGGCTGGTCGCAGACGCTCGCCCTTGCGGCGGCGCTCGAGGACGCGGGCCACGCTGTCACCGTACTGACCGCGAACGGCGGCGCGGCGCGCTGCGTGCGGCGCACCGTCCGCTGGTGCTCGGGCCCCGCGCTCGACGACACCCGGTTCGTCGCGCACGTCGATCGCGTGGTGCGCGAGGCCGGCGTCGCGCACGTCGTGCCGATGACCGAGGCGGTGATGACCCGGCTGTGGCACGCGCGCCCGGCGTGGGCCGACCGCATCGTACCGGCCGCCGACGACCGCCAGCGCCGCCTGCTGCGCGACAAGCTCGTCATGACCGAGCACATGGCGACGCGCGGCCTGCTCGTACCGCGCCAGCGCCGGCTCACCCCGGCGACCGACCCACGCGCGCTGATCGGCGCGCTCGGCCTGCCGCTCGTGGTCAAGGCCGCGGCGGGCTCGGGCGGCCGGCGAGTCTGGATCGTCGAGACCGCGGCGCAGCTCGCGCGTGCGCTCGCCCGCGCCCGCGCGCTCGGCGGCGAGTGGGGCGTGCAGGAGCGGGTCGCCGGCCCGACCTTCCTCGTCGGCGGCGTGTTCCACGCGGGGCGACCGCTGCGGATCTACGCGGCCGAGAAGCTCGAGCAGCATCCGCCGCGCACCGGCCCGGCGATCCGGCTGCGCTCCGACGACGACCCGGCGCTGCTCGAGCTCGGCCTGCGCGCGATCGGCGAGCTCGGCTGGACCGGGTTCGCGAGCGTCGACTGCATCCGCCGGCCCGACGGGCGCCACGTGTTCCTCGAGATCAACCCGCGGCTCTGGGGCTCGTGCGCCGCGGCGCGCTCCGCCGGGGTCGACCTGTTCGCGCCGTTCGCGGCGCTGCTCGCCGGCGACGTCCCGGCGCCGGACCTCGGCTTCACCGCCGGCGACGACCACCGGATCTTCCCGCGCTACCTGCTGTCGCCGCGCTACTGGCACCCCGCCGGCGCCGCGCGCGCTGTGCGCGACCTGCTCCGCCACCCGCGGCAGGACTGGCGCCACGCGGCGTTCGTGCGCCACGTGCTCACCCGGCTGTACAGGCTCGGGTGGCCCGGCCGGCCCGGCGGGTAGCTCACCCGGCCCGGCTGGTCGCTCGGGAAGCTCCCGCGCTTGGCCGGTAGCTCGCGGCACCGCATGCGCCTACGATGCGAGAATGGCGACCGACGAGCCCAAGCCAGCGCGCCACGTCGATGACCTGCGCGGCGCCGGCCGGCTCGCGATCGACGCCACGACCGGCGTCACCGATCTGATCGAGGCCATGCACCTCACGATCGCGTCCGGCCCCGGCGTGCTCGGCCGGCCGCTCGCGGCGCCGGCCCGCGTGGTCACCGGCCTCGTCTACGGCGCCGTTCGCGGCGTCACACGCGCGGTCGGCGCCACCCTCGACGCGGCGCTCGCGACCCTCGGCCCGGTGCTCGGCGAGGGCGCGGCCGGCCCACACCGCACAGCTGTCCAGGCTGCGCTCAACGGCGTGCTCGGCGACTACCTCGCCGAGACCGCGAACCCGCTCGCGCTCGCGATGACGCTCCAGCACGGCCGCCAGGCCATTCCCAGCGTCCCCACCGCACAGCTCCCCGCCAGCTCCGAGGCCTCCGCAGCGGCTACCACCGTCTCCGAGTCTGCTGCGCCAGCTACCAGCGTCTCCAGGACGGCCGCGCCGGCGCCCGCGTCGTCGCGCCTGATCATCCTCGTCCACGGCCTCGCCATGCACCCGGGCCAGTGGCTGCGCAACGGCCACGATCACGGCGCCGCGCTGGCCGCGGAGCTCGGCGCCACCGCGCTCTACGCCGGCTACAACACCGGCCGCCACATCTCCACCAACGGCGCCGAGCTCGCCGCCCTCCTCGAGCGCACCGTCGCCGCTTGGCCCGTCCCCGTCGACTCGATCATCCTGCTCGGCCACAGCATGGGTGGCCTCGTCGCCCGCAGCGCCTGCGCGGCCGCACGCACGGTGGGCCACACCTGGCTCTCCCGGCTCCGCGCCCTGATCAGCCTCGGCAGCCCGCACCACGGCGCCGCTCTCGAGCGCGGCGGCAACTGGACCGAGACCCTGCTCGGCATCAGCGCCTACAGCGCGCCGTTCCGCCGGCTCGCCCGGATCCGCAGCGCCGGCGTCACCGACCTGCGCCACGGCAATGTCCTCGACGCCGACTGGCATGGCCACGATCGCTTCGCGCTCGGCGGCGATCGCCGGACCCCGCTCCCGCTACCCACCGGCGTCGCCTGCTTCGCGATCGCCGCCACCACCGCCCCTGCGGCGCCTACCACCGCCGCCACCTCGGCCATGCCAGCTGCTTCGGCCACCTCGACCACGCCCGCCACCTCGGCTACCTCGGCCACGCCCGCCACCTCGGCCATCTCGGCCGCCACCCGGCTCCCTGGCGACGGCGTGGTCAGCGTTGCCAACGCCCTCGGCCAGCACACCGCCCGGCTCCCCGGCGACGGCCTGGTCAGCGTCGCCAGCGCTCTCGGCCAGCACGCGCTCCCCGCACACACCCTCCGCTTCCCCGACGATCACCGCTGGATCGCCTTCGGAACCAACCACCTCGACCTGCTCGACGCCCCCGCGGTCTACGCCCAGCTCCGCACCTGGCTTACCGCGCTGTGACCCTGCTCCGTCGAGCTCAGCGAATCCATCGGTCTTCGGGTAGAGTGTAAGGGCCAAGGATCTGCTATGCGTTCGCTGACGACCGACATGTCGAAGTGGGAGCTGCGGCCCTACTTTCTATGGGATGAGGACGTCTCGATCGGCGAGCTTCATCGCGTGCTTGTCGATCCCGATGGCCCACGGCGCGACCAGTTGCTCGCCAAGATGCTGCGCGAGGCACGCGACATCGACGTCTGGGAGTTCGTGCGCCCGGCCGAAGTCGCGCGCGTACTCGACAGGTTGCAGCGTCGGATCGGCCGACGGCATGCCTTCTGGCGGTTTCTCATCGACGGTTGGCGCAGCCATGGTCTCCTCCGCGCCTAGCAAGCTGACCGCGCTCCAGCGCGACGTTCTCGACGCGTTCTTCCAGCGCGAGCGCGGCTTCTTCTCACCGGAGGCGCGGCGCTCGCGGGATTTCATCTCGGCCACCGCACTACCGACGACCTGGACCTGTTCACGTCTCAAGACGGAGCCTTCGAGCGCGGGCGCTTCGTCCTCGCTGATGTCGCAGCCGCGCTGGGCGGCGAGCTACAGATCCGTCAGGACGCGCCCGGCTTCAAGCGCGTCGTCCTCACGCGTGGCAACGAAGGCTTGGTCATCGACCTGGTGCGAGACGTCAGCCCGCAACTGCATCCCGAGAAGCTCGACCGCGATCACATCCTCATTGACTCCGCCGACGAAATCCTCGCCAACAAGCTCACGGCGCTGGTTGGCAGTTCTCGATCGAAATCCATGGATCAGCGAAGATGGAATGATCAGCTCGAGGCGGCCGTCGTCGAGTTCGTCAACGCGCTCGCGCAAGCGTGAAGCGCAGCGGCAGCGACGCGGGGCCGAGCACGTGGAACGACGACCGCGGCGGCCACGCCGGCTCGACGAGCTCAAGCGACGCGAAGCGCGCGAGCAGATCGGTAAGCGCGATGCGACCTTCGAGCCGCGACAGCGGCGCGCCGAGGCAGAAGTGAATGCCGTGACCGAACGCGAGGTGAGCGTTGGGCTCGCGCGCGATGTCGAAGCGCTCGGCATCCCCGAACGCATCGGGATCGCGGTTCGCGCAGCCGATCGCGGCGATCACGAACGCGCGCTCGGGCAGCGCGACGCCGTCGAGCGTGACCTCGCGGCGCGTCGCGCGAAACATCGCCTGCACCGGCGTGCGATGGCGCAGCACCTCCTCGAGCGCGGCCGGGATGCGCGATGCGTCGGCGCGCAGCTGTGCGAGCTGATCGGAATGCTCGAGCAGCGCGATCACCGCGTTGTCGATCAGGTTCGTCGTCGTCTCGGTGCCGGCCGCGAGCAACAGCTGGCAGAACCGCACGAGCTCGCCGTCGTCGAGGCGCTCGCCGTCGACCTCCGCCGCGACGAGCCTCGCGAGCAGGTCGCTCGTCGGCCGCGCGCGGCGTTCGCGCACGAGCCGGCCGAAGTAGTCGGTCATCTCGGCATCGGCGGCGCGAAACGCCGCGGCCGCCTCGGCGGCGCCGGTGCCCGAGATCGTGTTGCCGAGCGCGACGATCGTCTCGCTCCACCGCGCGAGCTCGCGCCAGTCGGCGACCGGAAACCCGAGCAGCTCCGCGATCACCATGAGCGGCAGCGGCGTCGCGTAGTCGGCGACAAGGTCGAGCTGCCCGCGTGCGACCGCCGCATCGAGCAGCTGGCGCGACAGCTCTCGGATGCGCGGCTCGAGAGCCGCGATCGCACGCGACGTGAACGACTTGCTGATGATCGCGCGCAGCTTGGTGTGGCGCGGCGGGTCCATGAACAACAGCCACGCGAAGTCGTGGCCGTGCAGCGCCGACACGTTGGAGCTGAACGCCTCGTGATCGGTAAGCACGCGCTTCACCGCCGCGTGGCGCAGCACGATCCATAGGTTGGGCCCCGGCACGTGCAGCACGGGCGTGCGCTCCCGCAGCTGCCGGTACAGCGGGTACGGGTCGCGGCGCGCCTCGACGGAGAACAGGTTCACGCGATCACGCTACAATCGGCCTGCATGACGCGCTTGAACGAAACGCGGATCGGCGCGCTGCTGACCGAGCCGTTCGGCGCGGCGTTCGTGCGCCAGGCCGCCGCGCGGCCCCACGCCGAGCACGGAACCGCGATTGCCGTCGGCATCGACGGCGACGTCGAGGTCAACGGCGTGCGCGGGCGCGCGGTGATCGTGCCGCCCGACGTGCCGTACGCGCTGCGCAGCGCGGGGCCGGCCGCGACGTACCTGTTCGATCCCGAGCTCGCGCCGAGGATCGCCGAGCACGCGCGCGACGGCGGCACGCGCGTGCTCGGCCGCCGCGTCGCCGAGGTCGTCGCAGCGCATCGCGCGTCGCTCGCGCGCCCCGACGTGCTCCACGGCGTCGGCGACGAGCTCGGCCGCCTGCTCGCGACCGGCACGCCACGACCGATCGATCGCCGCGTCGCACGCGTCGCCGAGGCACTGCGCGATCCCGACGGCGAGCCCGTCCCGACCTCGCTGTCCGCGGCGCACCTGCGCGAGCTGTTCGCGCGCGACATCGGCATGCCGATGCGCCGCTACGCGCTGTGGCGCCGCCTGCTCCACGCACTCGCGCGCGTCGGTCCGGTCGATCTCACGACCGCCGCGCACGCCGGCGGCTTCGCCGACCTCGCGCACTTCTCGCGCACGTGCCGGCGCATGCTCGGCTACGCGCCGAGCGAGCTGTGGGCGCGGCTCGTCACCTAGCGTAGCCCGCGCCGAGCGCGACGATCGCCTGGTACATCCGGCTCTGCGAGACGTGCCAGACGCCGCCGTCGGTCGACTGCGTCGAGCCGTTGCAGCGATGGCCGCAGGTGTCGACGTACGCGTACGTGCCCGCGCTGTCGTCGTAGCCGACGATCGCGATCGAGTGGCCGAGGCTGCGCGACCAGTTCGGCAAGTACGCGGTGTCGACGTCGGCGAACACGGCGTGGCCGCCCCAGAAGAACGTGCTCCACGTCGACGAGTGGCCCGACGCTTCCCAGTTCAGCGCGTCGCGCGAGTCCGACAGGCTCGAGCCGGTCTTCGGATACGTCGAGAAGCTCGGCAGGCCCGCGCTCGAGAAGTTCGGCGGCTTGACCTGCAGGAGACCCACCAGGTCCACTTCTCGGCGATCTCCAGCCGAGCGAGATTTGCGCGCTTCTACGCGGTCACTGACACCGCCCGCCCCTGTGACCTTGGCGCCTGGCCGCCGAGCGTCGGCTCGCGGGCGGCAACCGTCGGATAGACCCAGCCCGGGCGACTCCAGGTATGGATCAGTTTGGCCGCCCCTTGATGCTGGCCGTGAACACGCCGATCGCAGCGACCTCCACCTGTGGATAACCGCGATCAGTTTGGCCGCCCCTTGTGCGGTCACCAGGCCCCCCTCTTGACAGCCAGGGCCAGCCCGAGACGATCTATAGCTGGGGCGAGCGCACGGTGGGCACACGCGAGGGCGCCGGTGCATTCGGCAGCTTCGATCCTGCTCCGGTCGTGCAGGGCGCAGTCGAGGCATCCCTGCGCGCGATGCTCAAGGACATGAACGACAAGGGCATTCCCGAGCACCTGGCCACGCCGGCCGGTCAGCCCAGCTGATCTCAGCACCCCCGGATGCCGACGATATTTCCTTGGATAAAGCCGCAGACGGTATCGCCAGGGGTGATCGTAAAGCACTGTCCCCCACTCCCGTTGACCCTGAACACCTGCGCATTGATGGTATAAGGGTTACAATTGTGGATACAGTAATGCCACCAACCACTACCGGCATCCCAAGGGCCTTGCAAACCACAATCGGCCGCGGTCGATGCACCGTCTCCGCGGTCCAGCTTGCTATCGGTGGGATCCACGCCGGAGGTCTGTCCGGTCGTGGAGCTCGCAGCTGCCGCATCGTCATCGTGCGCCTGGAGCTCTTGCTCGGAGGTCCCCGCTCGATGATCGGCGGCATCGCTGACGTCGGCCATGCAGGACGCCATGACGGGGAG
>DATBBB010000274.1:0-10205 GCA_036271215.1 Kofleriaceae bacterium
GCGCCGAGCTTTCGTCTCGCCGGGTCGACCAGCGGCTGGCGCTCGGCGGTCACGATGTGCCACGCGATCGCCTCGCGTCGCGGTTTGACCGCTCGCTGGCCAACCTCCGGCGAGCGATCGCGTTCGTCCCTTCCGTCCAGCTCTACGACAACAGCTCGGCCGACGAGCCATACCGGTCGGTCGCGACGTTCGAGGCCGGCCGGTTGACGTCGCGCATGCGCGGCCCCGTGCCCCGATGGGCGCGCGGGATCGTCCCGGTGGCACGGCGCAAGCGCTGACCTGCATCGGTCTGCCAGGGGCCGCCTGGGGCTGCGGGCGTCAGTCGTCGTCCCGGTCGCCTGGGCCGGCTGGGCCGCCGGGGCCGGTGCGGGTGCCGGGATCCGGGTCGTCGAGGTGGACGGCGCGGCGGATCGCGCCCTTGCCGAACTTGGCGGACAGCTTGTCGAGGGTGTCGCCGAGGCGTTCGCCGCGGGCGCGGGTCGCCTCGTCGAACCCGAGCTGGCGCGGGGCGTCGCGCGGCTCGAGCTGGGTGGCGGAGATCCCGCACAGCCGGACCCGGTTGCCCTTGCGGGGCTCGATCGCGACCTTGGCCAGCAGGTCGATCGCGGTGCGCGCCAGGATGCCGCCGTCGCTGGTCGCGGCGGGCAGCGTGGTGCGCCGGGTGATCTGGCGGAAGTCGTCGTACTTGAGGATCAGCACGACGGCGCGGGCGCGGAGCTCGGCGGCGCGCAGCCGGGCCGCGACGCGGTCGGCCTGATCGAGCAGCAGCACGGTGAGCTCGCCCTTGTCGTCGATGTCGTCGTCGAACGTCTCCTGGTGGCCGATGCTGACCGGGTCGTGCTCGGCGACCACGGGGCGGTGATCCTCGCCGCGGGCGAGCGCCGCGAGGTGATGGCCGGTGATCTCGCCGAGCCGGCCGACCAGCGCGGCCTCGGGGTAGCGCGCGACCTCGCCGATCGTGACCAGGCCCATCGCCGCGAGCGCCTCGCGGGTGGCCTCGCCGACGCCCCACAGCCGGGTCACCGGCAGCGGGTGGAGGAACGCGAGCAGCTGATCGGGGGTCACGATGCGCAGGCCGTCGGGCTTGTCGATGTCGGAGGCGATCTTGGCGGCGAGCTTGATCGGCGCGATCCCGACCGACGCCACCAGGTCCAGCTCGTCGCGCACCCGGCGCTTGATCGCGTGGGCGATCGTCGGGCCGTCGCCGAGCAGGCGCTCGCTCGCGGTGACGTCGAGGAATGCCTCGTCGAGCGACAGGCCCTCGACGTCGGGCGAGTAGTCGCCGAGGATCGCGAAGAACCGGTGCGACGCCTCGGCGTAGCGCTCCATGCGGTGGCGCACCACGATCGCCCGCGGGCAGCGCCGCAGCGCCTCGGCCATCGGCATCGCCGACCGGATCCCGAACACCCGGGCCTCGTACGAGCACGACGCCACCACGCCGCGGCGCGCCGAGCCTCCGACCAGCACCGGCACGCCGCGCAGCGTCGGATCATCCCGCTGCTCGACCGCCGCGTAGAACGCGTCGAGGTCGACGTGCAGGATCGTGGGCACGCTACGTCACGCGATTTCAGGCTACTTCAGGAAGTGCAGCTTGGTCGTCGCGAGCAAGATCGAGATCGTCATGCCTGCCAGCAGCAGGCTCCACATCCAGCCCGGGACCGGCGTGATCTGGCCCCGCGAGAACTTCTTGATCCGAGCGCGCAGCATGCCGTGGACCGACAGGATCGCGACGACGACCACCGTGAGCTTGATGTGGAGCCACGGCCCATCCTTGGCCGTGAACAGGTTGATCGGAGATACGGCCATCGCAATTCCGCACCCGATCGCGACCGCAGCCGCGATGTCGGCCATCAGGGCGACCGAGCGCTCCATCAGCGTCAGCTTGTCCCGTGTGTCCTTGGGCACGTGGTCGTGCAGCCGCAGCAGCCAGTAAATGACGGTGAGGCCGCTGATCCACAGCACGATCGCGATGAGGTGTGCTGACAAGACAAGGTTTCGGGTCGCGGGCTCCATCGGTCCGGCAGGTTAACACTGATGTAGGTCCACCGCTGGTCCCCGCGCCGGGGTATGCTGGGTCCCGGTCGACGTGGCTCGCGTCCTAAAGATCTACTTTCACGATGCCTGCTTCGACGGCACGACCTCGGCGGCATTGTTCTCGGCGTTCTATCGCGACGTGATCGATCGCGACGTCGATGTCCGTCCGGTCGGCATGGTCCACAAGGACGGCAACCCGTTCGACGGCATGCCGCTCGACGCCGACGACCACGCCTGCGTCGACTTCCGGTTCTGCGCCGACCCGAAGATGCGGTGGTGGTTCGATCACCACCCCACGGCGTTCCAGCCGCCGCTGCTCCGCAGCGTGTTCGAGCGCGAGCACCTGTCGACCTGGTTCTTCGATCCCACGGCGCCGTCGTGCGCCGGGCTGATCGCACGCGCGCTCGAGACCGGCTGGGACTGGAAGCCGCCGCCGCACCTGATCGAGGCGGTGCGCTGGGCCGACACGATCGACGCTGCGTCGTTTGCCTCGGCCCAGGCCGCGGTCGCCCTGGTCGCGCCGGCCCAGCGGCTGGCTGCCTGGCTCGCGCACGGCCGGTCGCCGGTCGACACCGCGCGCTACGTCGAGTGGCTGTCGCGCGGCTCGCTCGCCGAGGTCGCGGCGCGGCCCGACGTCGCGGTCGAGCTCGCGGCGGTCGAGGCCGAGCGCGCGGCCGAGCTCGCGGCGGTGGCCCGGCTCGGGGTGTGGCACGACGACGTGATCGTGTTCGATCGGTTCGATGACCACGGCGCGCGCAGTCCGGGCTTCCTCGGCTACCTGCTGTTCCCGACCTGCCGCTACGCGGTGTCGGGCACCCGGGCGTCCAACAGCATCAAGATCTCGGTCGGGCTCAATCCGTGGACGACCCTGCCGCGCCGCCACGACATCGGCGAGCTGTGCGCGCGCCACGGCGGCGGCGGCCACGCCTCGGTCGGCGGCGTCACCCTGGGACCCGACGAGCTCGACCGCGCGCGCGTCACGATGGCCGCGATCATCCACGAGCTGACGACGACGTAGCGGCCGGGCCCAGGCGGCGGTCCGATCGGCGAGAATCTATCGCTTGCCGCGTGCTATCGATGTCACAAGCGGGACACGCCACACGGGGCATCGACTCCAGGGCGCTGGAGGAAAGATCTTCCCATGATCGAACAGATTACGCTCACCGACTTCCTCTCGTTCGGGCCCGGCGCTCACGCCTTGCAGCTGGGCCCGCTCAACGTGCTCATCGGTCCCAATGGGTCAGGAAAGTCGAACCTCATCGAGGCCTTCTCGGTGCTGCGTGCGGTTCCGAGAGATCTGCCGTTGCCGATCCGCCAGGGAGGCGGAGTCGAGGAGTGGATCTGGCCCGGAGGAGCCGTACAGCACGCTGACTCGGCGGCCATCGAGATCACCTTCAGGGCCGGGGAGGTTTCCGCCAAGGCTGTCCGGTATCGCGTCGCGTTCGGGAGCGAGGGGGGCAGCTTCGTCGTGCTCGACGAGCGAATCGAGAATCGGAGCGGAACGCCGAAGCCCTACTTCTACTTCGGCTATGAGAACGGACGGCCGATGCTGAACAACGCGGAGGGGACCAAGCGCGCCCTCGAGCGTGCGGACATCGACCGGACGCAATCCATCCTGTCGCAGCGCCGCGATCCCGAGAGTTATCCCGAGGTCGCTGCGACCGGCGATCGGTTCAAGGAGATCCTCATCTATCGAGCCTGGAGCTTCGGGCCGCAGAGCCCCATTCGTTCTGCTTGCCGGGCCGACGTCCAGACTGATCGGCTCAGCGAGGATTTCTCCAATTTTCCAGCACGCCTGGCGGTACTGAAGCGGGCGCCCGCTACCAAGAAGCGGTTGCTCGAGCTGCTGTCGGAAGTGGCGCCAGGGTTCACCGATATCGAGATCATCCCGGAGGGCGGTCAGCTTCGGCTCTACCTGACCGAGGGAGACCGCAACGTGCCAGCACACCGCCTATCGGACGGCACGCTGCGCTACCTTGCGCTGCTCGCGATCCTCCTGGACCCGGGCCCGGCCAAGCTCGTCATCGTCGAGGAGCCCGAGCTCGGCTTGCACCCCGACGTCCTGCCCGCCCTTCGCGACCTGCTCGTCGAAGCGAGCTCCCGGTTTCAGCTCATCGCCACCACCCACTCGACTCAGCTCGTCGACGCGATGACCGATCATGCCGACGCCGTCGTCGTGTGCGAGAAGGACGCGGGTACCTCACGGATGAACCGGCTCGATGCCCAGCAGATCGTGCGTTGGAAGGAGTTTGGCTCGCTAGGCTCGCTGTGGATCTCGGGGCGTCTCGGAGGCACGCGATGGTGACGCGCAAGCGAGAGCTGTACGTCGAAGGCGGCGGGGACAAGAACCCCAGCCTCGCTTCCGAGTGCCGCAAGGCCTTCAGCAAGCTGTTCGATCAGGCGGGCATTCAGCAGAAACCAAGGGTCATCGTATGTGGTGGGCGCAAGAGCGCGTACGACCAGTTCTGCGACGCCCTCGCTGGGGACGCCGAGGCCTGGCTGCTGGTCGACGCGGAGGAGCTTCCAACCCTCGGGCCGAGCGCCTCGCCTTGGGACCACGTGAAGTCGCGGGTGGGCGACAGGTGGGAGCGCCCTGGCAACGTGAGCGACGACCAGCTCCATCTCATGACCGTATGCATGGAGACGTGGCTCATCGCCGACCCTGCCGCGCTCAAAGCGGTGTTTGGTCCGAAGTTGGATGCCAGCAAGCTCCCAGCTCTCGCGCAATTGGAGACCACTGCCAAGCAAGCGATCAACAGCGCGCTCAAGGCAGCCACCAAGCCCACCAAGGCGGGCGCGTACAGCAAGGGGTCGCATTCCTTCAAGACCCTCGCGATGGTCTCGCCCGGAGCAATTCGCACGTTGAGCTGGGGCAAGCGCTTCTTCGATGCAATGGAAGCAGCGAAATGACCATTGCGGCCTTGTCGAAGCAGCTGCAGCCCGCGCGTATCCGCGACTAATCGATCCCTCAGCGCCGCTTCTTCTTGTCCTTGTGCTTGACGGCCTTGGGCTTCTTGCCCTTGGTCCGCTTGCCGTCGGCCGGCGTGGCGTCGCCGGCGCCGTCGGGCGGCGCGTTGCTGACCTCGAGCCGATCGAGCCGGTCGCGCAGCGCGCCGGTCAGCGATCGCAGCTCGGCGAGCTCGTCGCGCAGCCGGCGCAGATCCTCGGTGGCCGAGGTGCCGTGCTCGAGGTCGCGGATGACCTCCTTGCCGCGGCGGCGGAGCCGGCCGTCGAGCTCGCGGTCGATCATCCGGCGCAGGCCGGCGATCGCGGCGGGGTCGCCGACCAGGGCGAGCGCCTCGATCGCGGCGGCCTGGACCCGGAAGTCGCGGTCGCCGAGCAACAGCTCGAGCCGCTCGCGGACGTCGCGCGCCTCGCGGTCGCGCCGGCCGCGCATCAGCACGGCGAGCGCCATGGTGGCGGCGCGCCGGCCCTGCGTGACCCGGCCCCAGCGCACGCCGTCGACCAGCAGGCCGAGCGCGCTGTCGTCGCGCGCCTCGGCGAGGCCGCGGTAGGCGTAGTGCCGGATGATGTCGTTGAACGAGTCGCGGGTCGCGGCGACGCGCAACAACTCGCCGGCGCGCGGCGTGCGGGTCTTGCCGAGCGACAGCGCGGCCTCGGCCTCGACGAAGTAGCTCGCGTCGCCGCGCTCGACGACCTGGGCGAGCGCCGCTCCGGCCGCTGGATCGTGGACGAAGTCGCCGAGCGCGCGGGCGATCACGCGGCGGGCGCGCGGGTGGACCTCGACACTGAGCGCGTGGATCAGCCGGTCGCGCGCGTTCGGGGTCCGCAGGGTCGCGAGCCCCAGCGCCGCCGAGCCGCGCACGGCCCAGAACTTGTCGCGCACCAGGGCCTCGCCGAGCGCGCGCTCGGCCGCCGGGCCGCCGCGCCGGGCCAGCGCCTGGGCCGCGGTCGAGCGATCGATCGCCAGGGTCGCGCCGGCGAGCTCGGCGACCCACACCCGCTCGGGCTTGACGACCTTGACCGATGACAGCACGACGCGGCCGGGATCGAAGATCGCCTGGCGCGGCTCGCCGTCGAGCCGGACGTGGAACACCTGCTTGGAGTCGACGATGTCGAGCGCGACGTCGTGGTCGGCGTCGCCGACCCGGAACCGGACCCGGGTCGGGATCCGGAACAGCGGGGTGCGGGCGTCGACCTTCTGGACCTGCTCGACGGCCACGCTGGCGAGCCCGGCGTCGGCGTCCCAGCCGATCGCGACGTCGAGCTCGGGGTGGCCGGCGCCGTCGATCACCCACTGGCTGAAGAACCAGTCGAGGTTCTTGCCGGTCGCCTCTTCCACCGCGCGCGCCAGATCGCGCGACTCGACGACGCCGTGGCGGTGCTTGCCGAGGTAGTGGGCGAGCGCGCGGTCGAACGCCGCGTCGCCGACCACGTCGCGCAGCATGTGGAGCACGCGGCCACCCTTCTCGTAGAGGTGGTGATCGAAGATGTCGATCGGCTCCTCGTAGTGCTTGGTGGCGATCGTGCGCCGGTAGCGGCCGGAGTCCTCGCCGAAGTACATCTCGGCCCACTCGTCGAGCTCGAGGTCGGCAGCGTCGCGGCCCTCGTGGTGCTCGCGCCACAGGTACTCGCTGTAGGTCGCGAACCCCTCGTTGAGCCAGCCCTCGCCCCAGTCGCGGCAGGTCACGAGGTCGCCGAACCACTGGTGCGCGAGCTCGTGGGCGACCAGCGCGTCGACGTCGTAGTCGATCGCGGCGCGCTCGTCGAGCAGCACGGTGTCGGTCAGCGTGGTGGCGCTGGTGTTCTCCATGCCGCCGAAGATGAAGTCGGCGACGAACACCTGGGCGTAGCGCGGGTAGGGATACGGCACGCCGAACCGCCGCGAGAACAGCTCGAGCATCTGCGGCGTGCGGGCCAGCGTGCGCTCGGCGGCGGCCTCGCGCCCGCGCTCGACGTAGTAGACCACCGGCATGTCGTGCCACCGGGTCTCGATCGTCGCGAAGTCGCCGACCGCGAGGGTGACGAGGTAGCAGCTGTGCGGCACGTCGAGCCGCCAGTGCAGGATCCGGCGGTCGCCGTCGGTGCGGTCGGACACCAGCGTGCCGTTGGACACCGCGAACAGCGCCGCCGGCACGGTGACCGTGACCTCGCTGGTCGCCTTGGCGTTCGGCGAGTCGAAGCACGGGAACCAGTAGCGCGAGTCCTCGTCCTGGCCCTGGGTCCAGACCTGGGTCGGCTTGTGCGGGTAGCCCTCGTCGGGCGCGATGAAGTACAGCCCGCGGCGCGGCGAGCCGCGGTAGGTCACCGCGATCACCAGCTCGGCGCCGGCGGCGGCGCCACCCGGCAGCTCGATCCGCAGCCGCTTGCCGTCATGGCGGAAGCCCGCGTCCCCGCCGCCGACGGTGATCCGCTCGATCGTCAGCTCCACCGCGTCGAGCTCGACGCTGCGCGTGCCAGGCGCGATCACGACGACCCGCAACGTCGCGGTGCCGGCCACGCTGCGCCGCGCCGGATCGACCTCGATCGCGAGCGCCAGGTGCTGGATGTCGACGACGCGATCCGGCGCCCACTTCGGCCGGGTCCCGGGGAACGCAAACTCGCGGTTCATGCTGCGTCGACGATACCGCATCGCCCGGCGCGGCGGCGCTTGCCACGGTGTGCCCGATGTTCTGGCTTGTCGGCCTCCTTGTGTTAGTGTGAAAAATACACCAATAACGGCGAACGTGATCGTATGGACCCCTCGACGCTGTGCGAACGCGCCGAAGCGAATCAGCTCACTGGCGCAATCGATCATTGTCAGATCGACGATCGCGGCGGGCCGCTCGGCGCTCAGGCGCGCAGGAACCGGTCAAACCATGCCAGCGCGTCGTCCCACGCGCGGTGCCAGGCCTCGGCCGAGAACATATGGCCCTCGCCGGCATGCTCGACGTAGCGCAGCCGATCCGGTGCCGCCGCGTAGCGCGGGATCAGCGCCTCGTACAGTACGCGGATGGGCGCCGGCGGCACGGTCGCGTCGCGCTCGGCGGCCTGCATGAGCAGCGGTGTGTGGGCGTAGCGATCGAGCTGCGTGTGCGGGCTGTGATCGGTGTGCCGCCAGTGCGGCGACGCGACGATCGTCACCACCGCGTCGAGCGCGCACCGCGCGACGATCGCGCCGAACAGGGTGAAGCCGCCCATCGAGATCCCACAGCCCCCGACTCGGCCGGGCCGGGCCCAGCCCTGCTCGTGCAGCGCCGCGATGACGCCGGCGATCTCGGCCGCGCCCTGCTCGACGATGGTGAAGAACGCGCGGTCGGTAGCCTCGTCCTGGTGGAGGAACCGCTGCTCGAAGTCCGGGTAGCGCCGCTCGCCGTGCCCCACGGCATCGAGCGTCACGGCGAGGTAGCCCTGGCGCGCCAGCGAGTGCGCCTCGTTGCGCTGCGACTCCTTCCCCGCCGTGAACCCGTGCAGCAGCAGCACCGTGCCGCGCTCGGCCGCGGCCTCCGGCTCGCGCATCGACGCCAGCAGCGCTGGCACGCCCGCAAGCGTGACTCGCTGTTCCCGTGGCGCGTCGCGATCTGGAGCTGACATGCCCGGTATCATCGAGCGCGTGCGTCAGGTCGGCAAGCGCACGATCCGGCAACAACGGGAGATGACCGCGGCGATGACGGAGGCTTCGGAGCCGAACGCGGCGCACAATGATTGCGGCGGCGATCCGTGCGAGGCGCATGGGCCCGAGATGGAGGGGCGGTTGCGGCGCACGCCGGAGCTGGAGGCGAAACGCTGTTCGAGTTGCTGCAGGCACAGCATCCCGAGCGCTTGGTGACGCCCGGGAGCAGCTTTGATGGTGTAGCGATCTCGAAGCTTGTCCGGGATCTGTCCGGAACCCGGACAAGGCGTCCGGTGGCTGGTCAGTTCGGACAAGTCGCCACGTGATTTCACAGCATTGCGGCGGCAAGTTGCTTGCTTTGTTGATTCGCACCATGGAGACACCAAGATGGAGCGCAGAGATACGCAGGTCGCTGCTGCGGAGGTATGCTCAGGCATGCTGTCTGACGCGACGCACACCCCCGAGTGGCCGGATCTGGACGACCGGCTGGTCGAGCCCGAGACGCGCTACGAGATGCTGGACGGGGAGCTGATCTACGTGTCCCCGGCAGATGATGCACATGGCGAGCAGCACGTGACGATCGCCGCGCTGATCGAGGCCCACTCCGGGATGGAGTACAGGGTGGCCATCGATCTGCTGACGCGGACGTCGCGGACCAGCGACATCGCGCCCGACGTGAGCGTGTACCTCCGCGCGCGGCACCCGGAGACCGGCAAGCGTCAGCTCGCGCAGGTCGCGTTCGAGATCGTGAGCAAGCAGTCCCTGGGATATGCCGGGCGCAAGGCGGCCTCGCTGGTTGCGCGCGGCGTGCGCCGCGTGTTCGGGATCGACGTCGAGCGCCGGCGCATCCTGGAGTGGTCGGCCGAGCTCGCCACCTGGCAAGTGCTTGACCTGAGCGGCCAGATCGACGACCCGGTGTTCGATATCCCGCTCTCGTTCTCGGAGTTGCTGATCACGACCAAGACCGATGACGCGGTTCAGCGCGCGCTGGCCGCCAAGCGCAACCCGGTCTTCGAGGCGATGAAGCGAACCGAGCGCGATAGCGGGTTGCGGGAAGGTCAGGCCCGGGCGCTGCTGGCCGTGCTCGCGGCGCGTGGCCTGCCGGTAGCGGACGCCGACCGCGACCGGATCCTTGGCGAGCACGACCCCGAGCGGCTCGATCGCTGGGTGGCGAGCGCCGTCACCTGCACCAGCATGGCGGAGCTCCTGGGCGAGCCGTGACAGCACGTCCGCAGCCGGCCGCGGTCCATCTGGGCCACCGAGTCCTCGTTGCGCAGGAACACGATGTCGAAGTTGTCGGTCGCGCGCTCGATCATCTCGCGGCCCTCCATTGCGCTCGACGAGGCAGGTCCGATGCTCGGTGATGAGCGCACGCATCTGGCGCGAAGCGCGCAATCCTTCAATTAAATTGTAGGTTTGTGCTTCCTATGCGACCCACCTTGCACAAAGTTAAAATATGGCTTAACTTTGGTGCATGATCGCGGTTGCCCCCGATCGTCCGGCGTGGGGCAACCTCTATGAGACAGCCGCAGGTCAGGAAGGGCTTTTCACAACCAAGCAAGCAGCGGAGGCCGGCTACTCTCCGCAGCTGCTCGTCCACTACGTTCACACCGGCAAG